>NZ_JBAPRN010000383.1:0-4785 GCF_049281135.1 Mycobacterium sp.
GGTCGCATCCGGACCCCGCGGAGCTGGCCGCCGTACCCGGGTCGCGGCGGCAGTGGGAGCGCGACCCCCACGACGCCGATTTCCTGGTGGTGCGGGCCGGTGTGCACACCGCGACGTTGGATACCGCGCTGCGGGTCAACGACACCGCCGATGAGGTCGATCTGGAGCCGGTGTCGCACAGCGCATTACGGAGTCTGCTGGACACTCAGCGCACAGTCCGCGACGTGCCGACCGGTCTCGATCTGGCCAAGCTGTCGCGCATCACGGTGCTCGGCGACGCCGACGAGGTGCGCGCCGCGCTGCGGTCCTGGGTGGCGCAAGCGGTGACATGGCACGACCCGACGGTTCTCGGCGTGGCAGTCGCTGCGCCGGATCTCGAGTTGCCGGAGTGGTCATGGCTGAAGTGGTTGCCGCACGTGGACATCCCGGCTGAAGTGGACGGCGTCGGCCCGGCCCGCTACCTGTCCACCAAGCCCGATGAGCTGATCGCGCTGCTTGGACCCGCGTTGTCCGACCGCCCCGCGTTCACCGGCGGACCAGCAGATGCGTTGCGGCACTTGCTGATCATTGTCGACGACCCGGACTTCGATCTCAAGGCTTCGCCGCTTGCCCTCGGTCGGGCCGGAGTGACCGTGATTCACCGTTCGACCACCACACCGCATCGGGAACAATATTCCGATCCCGAGCGCCCGATCCTGCGGATCGCCGATGGCGCGATCGACCGCTGGCAGACCGGCGGATGGCAGCGCTACATCGAGTCCGCCGACCAACTCGGCGTCGACGACACCATTCACCTTGCGCGCCGACTGTCCCGGTGGGACTCCAACCCGACACACAGTGGCCTGCAGTCGACGGCCACCCGGGGTGCGACGTTCACGACGCTGCTGGGGATTCCCGACGCGTCGCGGCTTGACGTCCCGACGATGTGGGCACGGCGGCACCGCGACGATGAGCTGCGGGTTCCGATCGGTGTCACTGCCACCGGTGAGCCGCTGATCTTCGACCTCAAAGACGAAGCCGAAGGCGGCATGGGGCCGCACGGCTTGATGATCGGTATGACCGGTTCCGGCAAATCCCAGACGTTGATGTCGATTCTGTTGTCGCTGTTGACGACTCACTCTGCCGATCGGCTGATCGTCATCTATGCGGACTTCAAGGGTGAGGCCGGCGCCGACATCTTCCGCAACTTCCCTCAGGTCGTCGCGGTGATCTCGAACATGGCCGAGAAGAAGTCGCTGGCCGACCGGTTCGCCGACACGCTGCGCGGCGAGGTTGCGCGCCGGGAGATGATGCTGCGTGAGGCCGGCCGCAAGGTGCAGGGCAGCGCGTTCAACTCGGTGACCGAATATGAGAACGCGATCGCCGCCGGACATGATCTGCCGTCGATCCCGACGCTGTTCGTCGTCGCTGACGAATTCACGTTGATGCTGGCTGATCACCCCGAGTACGCGGAGCTGTTCGACTATGTCGCACGCAAGGGCCGGTCATTCCGGATCCACATCCTTTTTGCTTCACAGACATTGGATGTGGGCAAGATCAAAGACATCGACAAGAACACCTCGTACCGGATCGGTCTGAAGGTGGCCAGCCCTTCGGTCTCGCGGTCGATCATCGGTGTCGAGGACGCGTACCACATCGAGTCCGGCAAGGAGCACAAAGGCGTTGGGTTCCTGGTGCCCGCGCCCGGCGCCGCTCCGATCCGATTCCGCAGCACCTACGTCGACGGCATCTACGATCCGCCTCAGGCGCCGAAAATGCTTGTGGTGCATTCGGTTCCCGAACCCAAGCTGTTCACAGCCGGGCGCGTGGAACCGGACCAGACCACGGTGATCGCCAAGAACGGGCACGACGAGCCGGTCGCGCCGTCACGTAAGTTGATCTCCACCATCGGCGACCAACTCGCGCGATTCGGCCCCCGCGCCCCCGAGTTGTGGCTGCCACCGCTGGATGAGGTGATCCCGCTGAGCGCGGCGCTGGCCCGTGCGGCGGTGCCACGCGGTGAGTGGCGTTGGCCGCTGGGCGAGATCGACAGGCCGTTCCAGATGCGGCGCGACCCGTTGGTCTTCGACGCGCGGTCGTCGGCCGGCAACTTGTTGATTCACGGTGGCGCGAAGTCCGGGAAATCGACTGCCCTGCAGACGTTCATCTTGTCCGCAGCGAGCCTGCACTCGCCGCGCGAGGTCAGCTTCTACTGCCTGGACTACGGCGGCGGGCAGCTGCGGGCGCTGGAGGACTTGGCGCATGTGGGCAGCGTCGCGTCGTCGCTGGAACCCGAGCGCATCCGTCGCACCTTCGGCGAGCTCGAGCAGCTGCTGCGCTCACGCCAGGAGCGAGAAGTGTTCCGGGACAAGCAAGGCCCGGACGACGGCCTGGGCCAGGTGTTCCTGGTCATCGACAACCTGTACGCGTTCAGCCGGGACAACACCGACCAGTTCAACACCCGGAACCCGTTGCTGAGCAAGGTGACCGAGCTGGTGAACGTCGGACTGGCCTACGGTATTCACGTCGTCGCCACCACACCCAGCTGGCTCGAAGTGCCGCTGGCGATGCGGGACGGTCTCGGGATGCGCCTGGAGCTCAAGTTGCACGACGCCCGCGACAGCAACGTCCGGATGGTCGGCGCACTGCATCGTCCGGCCGAGAGTGTGCCCGCCGACCAACCGGGTCGTGGTCTGACCATGGCCGCCGAGCACTTCCTGATCGCCGCACCCGACCTCACGCAGGTGCCCGCGATCAATGCCCGCCACGAGGGCATCACCGCCCCGCCGGTGCGCCTGCTGCCGACGAACCTGGAGCCGGCCGCGCTGCAACCGGTGTACGGCGGTAACGACCGGATTGTGATCGGTCAGCGCGAAGAAGACCTGGCCGCAGTCCAACTCGACTTCGCGCAGAACCCGCTGCTGCTAGTGCTGGGTGACACCAGGACCGGCAAGACCACGCTGCTGCGGCACATCATTCGCACCATCCGGGACAACTCGACGCCGGATCGCGTGGCGTTCACCGTGCTGGATCGACGGCTGCATCTGGTCGACGAGCCGCTATTCCCCGACAACGAGTACACCGCCAACATCGACCGGGTGACCCCGGCGATGCTCGGGCTGTCGGCGCTCATCGAAAAGCGCCGGCCGCCGGCCGGTCTCACCGCCTCGCAGCTGACCGGCTGGTCATACGAGGGCCACACCCACTACCTGATCATCGACGACGTCGACCAGATACCGGACACTCCGGCAATGACGGGACCCTATGTGGGACAGCGGCCTTGGACTCCGCTGATTGGGTTACTTTCGCAGGCCGGCGATCTGGGGCTGCGGGTGATCATCACGGCGCGCGCAACCGGCGCCGCGCACGCCCTGATGACCAGCCCGTTGCTGCGCCGCTTCAACGACATGCAAGCGACCACGCTGATGCTGTCGGGCAACCCCACCGACGGCGGCAAGATTCGCGGTCAGCGGTTCGACCGGCTGCCGCAGGGTCGCGCAATTCTGCTGACCGACAGCGACATCCCGACGTACGTGCAGTTAGTCAATCCGCTTGTCGAGGAGAGTGTGGCCGCTGATGGCCGATGATTTTCATCGAAAGGAGTACGTGTCATGACACTGCGAGTTGTTCCGGAAGGTCTGGCCGCAGCCAGCGCCGCGGTTGAATCGATCACCGCCCGGTTGGCCGCTGCGCACGCGGGCGCGGCACCGGCGATCACGGCCGTCGTTCCGTCTGCGGCCGACCCGGTCTCGCTGCAGACGGCGGCCGGCTTCAGCGCCCAGGGCAGCGAGCACGCTGCGGTGGCTGCTGAAGGTGTGGAAGAACTGGGCCGGGCCGGAGTCGGTGTCGGTGAGTCTGGCGTGAGTTACGCAGCCGGTGATGCGGCTGCCGCAGCGACATACTTGGCCGGCCACTGACAATGACCGCGCCGGTGTGGATGGCTTCGCCGCCGGAGGTGCATTCCGTGCTCCTCAGCAGCGGTCCTGGACCCGGGTCGCTTTTGGCGGCCGCTGGGGCGTGGACCTCACTGAGCACTGAGTATGCCTCGGCAGCAAGCGAACTCACCTCACTACTGGGCGCGGTACAGGCAGGTGCGTGGGAAGGTCCGAGCGCCGAGGAATACGTGAGCGCACACGTGCCATACCTGGCATGGCTGACAGAGGCCAGCGCGAACAGCGCCGGCGCAGCGGCCCAGCACGAGGTCGCCGCGGCCGCCTACACCGCCGCGCTGGCCGCGATGCCGACGATCCCGGAGCTGGCCACCAACCACGTCATCCACGGCGTGCTGATTGCGACGAACTTCTTTGGTATCAACACGATCCCGATCGCCCTCAACGAAGCCGACTATGCGCGGATGTGGATCCAGGCGGCCACCACGATGGCCACCTACCAGGGGGTGTCCGGGTCGGCGTTGGCGTCTTCGCCGCGCACGGCAGCAGCGCCGCCGGTGCTCAAAACCAACAACGCGGTGGCGGCCGCTGTCAACCCGCCGTCGTCGGGAAACTTCTTGACCGATATTTTCAATCAGCTGGTACAGCTGATCCAAAACCCGTCCGGGACGCTCAGCTCAATCCTCGCCAACCCGAGCCAGTGGTTCCCGCTGTTGTTCTTCATCGCGTACGAGGCATTCTTCATCCCATTCGGAACCACCTTTTGGTCGGTCCTGCTCAGTTCCCCGGCCTTTCTTCCGCTCATCATCGGACTCGCTCTTTACGCCGCGTCGACGCTGGCCGCGCCGGCCGACGTACCCGCAGTGGTTGGGGCTGCCGGCATCTCGCCCGGGCAGAATTCGCCGATGCCTGCGGC
>NZ_JBAPRN010000384.1:0-2675 GCF_049281135.1 Mycobacterium sp.
GGTGGCCCCGAAGAGACGTTGCGCCGCGTCGAGGGCGTCAAATGAGACGAGTGATCGTGATCGAACATCTAGACGAGACAGCAAGACCTCATCGCTGGGGTAGTCGACGGTACCGTCGTACACCATGTCGCCCGTCGGTGTCTTGCTCGTCGACGCGACGGTGATGGTATGCCCGGCGTTGCCATAGCCGACATATTTGTCGTCGGCGGCTGTAAGCAGGTCAAAGGCGATCACGCAGTCCGCTGATGCGGGACTGATGCGGTTGGACGTTGCAACGGTCTGCGGACTCAGCCGCAGATGCGAGGTGACGGGCCCAGCCTTTTGGCTGAGCCCCGTTTGGTCGAGGCCTTCCGCATGTAGTCCGGCGCGCAGTGCGGCCATCGCCAGGACTTGGTTGACCGTGACGATGCCCGTGCCTCCGATTCCTGCGAGGAACATGTTGTGCGGAAGGGCAACTGGTTGCGCAGGGTCGGCGACTACCGGCGGTGTGAGGACCGGCGGTTTCGGCAGGGCCGCACCCCGCGAGGACGGCAGCTCCACCGTCACGAAGGATGGGCAGTCGCCGTCCAGACACGTGTAGTCGGTGTTGCAGGTGGTCTGGTCGATGCGGGTTTTGCGGCCGAACTCGGTATCGACGGGTTGTACTGAGAGGCAGTTGCTTTTGACCCCGCAGTCTCCGCAACCCTCGCAAACCGCCTCGTTGATCAGCACCCGGGTCCGGCGGATCGGAAGCTCGCCGCGTTTGCGCTTGCGGCGCGCGTCTGCCGCGCACTGTTGGTCGTAGATGAGGACTGTGACGCCCGCAATATCGCGGAGGAGCAGCTGAGCCTCTTCGAGACGGTCGCGGTCCCACACCACAACTCCGGAGGCAAACGACGCGCCCTTGTGGCGGTGCGGATCCTCAGCGCAGACGATGATCTTGGCGACGCCGTCGGCGTGCAGCTTGTGTGTCAGTTCAGGAACAGACAATCCCGCCTGAACTTCTTGGGCGCCGGTCATCGCCACCGCCGAATTGAATAGGATCTTGTAGGTGATGTTGACACCGGCGGCAACGCAGGCCTGCACGGCGAGTTGGCCGGAGTGGAAATATGTTCCGTCGCCGATGTTTTGGAAGATGTGGCCGATGTCCGTGTACGGGGCCTGCCCAATCCACTGGGCACCCTCTCCACCCATCTGAGTCAGCGCCGTAACCTTCGAATCGGTCCGCGCAGACATCGTGACCAGCGTGTGGCAGCCGATACCGCCCCCGGCCAGGGATCCCTCCGGAACTGCCGTAGACCTGTTGTGCGGACATCCCGAACAGAAATACGCGGCGCGCTGAGTCGGCAGCACCGTCAGCGCCAGCGGCGGTGGCGCGGGTCTGGAAACGGCAACCCGGTCCTTGAGCACCGCGCGGAGCGGACCAAGTAGGCGCGCAGCGGTCAGCTCACCGTCGGAGGGGATGAGCGGCAGTCCGGCAAGGCTTGCTTTACCAACGATCGCTGGAGCGTCCGATCTGCCGTACAGGGCTTCTTTCACCTGAACCTCGACGAACGAGACCTTGTCCTCGACGACCAATACCTGCTCGACGCCTCGGGCAAGTTTTCGAACCTTGTCACTGCCGAGCGGATACGGCATCCCGACGCGCAGGATACGGATTCCCGCTCGCAGCAGAGCAGCATCGGATAGCCCCAGTTCGCGCAGAGCCTGACGCACAGCGTCATACGCGGTGCCCACCGCGACGATGCCCAACCAGGCTTCGGCCGGGTCGACCTCCAACCGGTCGATGTCGTTGGCCGCGTTGAACGCCTGCACCATTGCCCAACGTGGCCCATAGAGATCGGCTTCGGCTATGAGACTGTCCGGGGGTGCAGCAAGGATCCGTTGCTGGTATGTCCATGGAGCGCCCGCCCATTCGATCGTGGGGACGGTGATGTCGAAGTCTGCGAAGTCACGGTCGAGGGTCCAGATGCCGTCGGCGACGTCTGCCACGATTTTAAGCGCCGGCCAACACCCCGAGGCCCGCGACAACGCCACTCCGTAGAGACCGAACGAAACAACTTCGTTGGCGTTGCGGGGGAAGAAGATCGGCATCGATAGCGCCGCCAGGGAGCGCTCGCTCGCGGCCGGCACACTGGACGACTTTGCGGCTGGATCGTCACCGACCAAGGCGATCGCTCCGCCCCTGGGGTGTGCGCCGTACATCGCCGCGTGGCGCAGCGCGTCGCTTGCCCGATCTAGCCCCGGGCCTTTGCCGTACCAAACACCGATCACACCGTCGTGGGTGCGCCTGCCGATCGGGAGTTCGAGCTGGCTTCCCCAAACTGCAGTCGCCGCGAGTTCTTCGTTGACGCCGGGTTCAAGACGAATGCTGCGATCGGCGAGCTCAGGAAGGCTCGCCAGCAGTTGATCTAGACCGGCCAGGGGACTGCCCTGGTATCCCGAGACAAAGGTGGCGACCCGATGGCCGGCGCGAGCGTCGCGGTTCTGCTGCTCGATCAACTGCCGCGCGATCGCTTGCACACCGGTCAGCAGCACCGGACCAGACGACGGATGGTAGCGGTCAGCCAGGGGCGCATCCACACCCACAGGAGCATTTGACAAGTGCACCATCCGTTGCTGATACGGCTGCGCCGCGACTGGTTCGTAAGTACTGTTAAGGATCCTTATTGGGAGTCAGAAGGTCAACTGATCGT
>NZ_JBAPRN010000385.1:0-6237 GCF_049281135.1 Mycobacterium sp.
GCGGGGAACATCGCATCGGTCTTGATGTTCGGGTACGACTGCTTGGGTTGCTTGGCCAGCTCCAGCAGCGGAGAGATCGCGACCAGCGCGGCCGGCTCTTCGTGTACCTGTTGAAGCCGTTGCGCCAGAGCAAGAGCCAGATAACCGCCGGCCGAATCACCGGCCACCACGATCTGGTCCGGCTGGTATCCGCGCAGGCGCAGCCAGCGGTAGGCGTCGTGGCAGTCGTCCAGCGCCTGACCGATCGAATGCTTCGGGATGAGCCGGTAGTTGACCACCAGCACCGGAGAGTCGGCAAACTTCGACAGCGCGTTGACGATTCGGCTGTGCGAGTTCACCCCGCACGTCAAAAAAGCGCCACCGTGCAGATAGAGCACCACCCGTCGCTTGCCGTCGGCGGGCAGCACGCCCGGCGCGCGGACCAGCTGGGCCGTGCAGTGCGGCAACTCGACCGTGCTGCGGACGGTTCCGGGCCCGGGCAGCAGCATCCGGGACGCAAAGTCGATGATGCCGAACGGAAATGGGACGTGCGGGATGTAGCTGACCACGCCCAAAGCGGGGCGGATCGTGAGGCGACAAGCCAACGACGCCATCATTCCGGGGAGGCTGGGTCCACTCTCGACGACCTCGACCGGCACGCCGTCGCTGATGGGAAATCTGCGGGCCCGCAGCACGTCACGGGCACGAACTGCGGTCCGGGGCGCGCCCGAAACCTTGCTCGGTGCGGTCATGCTCAACACTCCTACGCCGTTGTAGTGCGATGACATGTCGACGAAGCAGCGGAAGAAAGCACCATCAGCCAACTTCGTGAACTTAGCTTGACACTTTAAAGAACTTCAACAATCAAAGAGTCTGATTCGATACCAAGATTGCTCCGACCCGTAATGGCGCGAGAGCCGGGGTTCGGAGGGTCCAGTGGTCCGGGACATAAACTGTTCGCGTGGTACGACGCGCACCGCGAGGTTCGATCACGGCGCTGGCCGCGGCAGGCGCGCTGGCATCGACCGGCACCGCCTATCTGGGAGCGCGCAATCTGCTGATCAGCCAGGCGGCCAAGGCACGCAGCGTCATCCCTAAGTCGTGGGACGTCCCGCCGCGCGCCGACGGTGTGTACGCGCCAGGCGGCGGCCCGGTGCAGCGCTGGCAGCGCGGGATGGACGTCGACCTGCACCTGATGATCTTCGGTGACTCGACCGCAACCGGGTACGGCTGCCGGATCGCCGACGAAGTTCCCGGCGTGCTGATCGCCCGCGGATTGGCTGAGCAGACCGGTAAGCGGGTCCGGCTGAGCACCAAGGCGATCGTCGGAGCCACCTCCAAGGGCTTGTCCGGACAGGTCGACGCGATGTTCATCGCCGGGCCGCCACCTGATGCCGCCGTCATCCTGATCGGCGCCAACGATGTCACCAAACTGAACGGCATCGGCGCCTCGTCGCGCAGGCTGGGCGCGGCGGTGCGACGGTTGAAAGCCAGCGGCGCGGAAGTCGTCGTCGCCACCTGCCCCGATTTCGGGGTCGTCAAGGCGATCCCACAGCCGCTGCGATGGACGGTACGCACCCTGGGACTGCGGCTGGCCCGCGCACAGTCCGGCGCCGTTCGGTCCGCCGGTGGTGTGCCGGTGCCGCTGGCCTCGCTGGTCAAGACCGAATTCCGGCATGCGCCCGAGCAGATGTTGTCCGATGACCAGTTCCACCCGTCGGCGGCCGGCTACGCGCTGGCCGCAAGCCAGCTGCTGCCGGCGCTCTGCCAGGCGCTCGGCCACTGGGCCGGCGAGCCGGCCCTCTCGTCGGCAACCGGCACCGAGGCCGGTCCCGGCAACCTGGCGCTCCGGCTGATCTCGCGACTGTGGCGCCGACCCACCACCGGGGTACCGGCACCGATCGTCGTATCTGCCCCCGGCTAAGCGACTCGCTTCCTCGCAAGGCTAGATTCGGGTCCAGACCACACCGCAGGAGATGGAGCCGACATGCCGGAAGCCGTCATTGTTTCAACTGCCCGTTCACCGATCGGTCGCGCCATGAAGGGGTCACTGGTCAGCATGCGGCCCGACGACCTCGCGGCGCAGATGGTGCACGCCGCACTCGACAAGGTGCCGGAGCTCAACCCGCACCAGATCGACGACCTGATCCTCGGCTGCGGCCTGCCCGGTGGCGAGCAGGGGTTCAACATGGCCCGCGTGGTCGCCGTCGAACTCGGCTACGACTTCCTGCCCGGCACCACCGTCAACCGCTACTGTTCGTCGTCGCTGCAGACCATCCGGATGGCCTTCCACGCGATCAAGGCCGGCGAGGGTGACGCGTTCATCTCCGCGGGCGTCGAGACGGTGTCGCGCTTCGTCAAGGGCAGCTCGGACTCGTTGCCGGACACCAAAAACCCGCTATTCGAGGACGCCGCGGAGCGCACGGTAAAGGCAGCCGAGGGCGCCACCGACTGGCACGATCCGCGTAAAGACCACGCCATTCCCGACGTCTACATCGCGATGGGTCAGACCGCCGAGAACGTCGCCATCCTGACCGGGATCAGCCGCGAGGACCAGGACCACTGGGGCGTGCGCAGCCAGAACCGCGCCGAGGAAGCCATCAAGAGCGGCTTCTTCGAGCGTGAGATCGTCCCGGTGAAACTCCCGGACGGCAACACGGTCAGCACCGACGACGGGCCGCGGGCCGGCACCACCTACGAGAAGATCAGCGAGCTCAAGCCGGTCTTCCGCCCCAACGGGACGGTGACCGCGGGCAACGCCTGCCCACTCAACGACGGCGCCGCTGCGGTGGTGATCACCAGCGACACCAAAGCGAAGGAACTCGGCCTCAAGCCGCTGGCGCGCATTGTGTCGACCGGAGTGAGCGGCCTGTCCCCGGAGATCATGGGCTTGGGCCCGATCGAGGCGAGCAAGAAGGCCCTGGAGCGGGCCGGCCTGTCGGTCAAGGACATCGACCTGTTCGAGATCAACGAGGCTTTCGCGGTGCAGGTGCTCGGCTCGGCCCGTGAGCTGGGCATCGACGAGGACAAGCTGAACGTGTCCGGCGGCGCGATCGCGCTGGGCCACCCGTTCGGCATGACCGGCGCCCGGATCGCCACCACGCTGCTCAACAACCTGCAGACCCACGACAAGACGTTCGGTCTGGAGACCATGTGCGTCGGCGGCGGTCAGGGCATGGCGTTGGTCATCGAGCGGCTGAGCTGACACCGCAGCACCCATCTCGGCGTTTTGCCGCCAAAACTGGCGTAACCACACGGTTCGGGCATGGAATCACCCGGACTGGGTTACGGTTTGCCAGCTGCCGCCCGGTGGCCTACGCATCCGAGTTCAACTCGGTCGAAGAGGAGCGGCGCGATGACTATTTCCCGGAAAACAATGGCAATAGTGACGGCCGCGGTGGCAGTCACGTCAGTTTCGGCGGCCGGTTGCAGCAGCAATCCGAAGTCACCGACGGCCTCGTCGACGTCAGCCACCGCGGCCACGACAAGCCACAGCTCGGCAGCGAGTTCGGCGCAGGCCCAGTCCGCCGACTACGCCCGACTGCTGATCCAGGCCAGTGACATTCAGGCGCCGATGGCCTTCACCGCCGGGCCGGTGATACCGAACCCGAATGGCCAGGCCGGGGTGGATACGACGTTCAGCAACGACGACAAAACTCGCCAAATCCACGACACCATCCTCGTTTTTGGTGATCCTGCTGCCGCGACAAGCGCGCTGGACGCTGCCAAGGCCAAGCTGGGTGATTCCGTCCATGGCACACCCGGACCGGCTGCCGTGGGAACCGGGGGCACCACGGTCTCGGGCAACTCACCGGACGGCGCAAAGAGCGTCATGATGGTGCTGTTCACCGAGGGCAAGGCGTTCGCCACTCTGAACTTTGTCGGCCCACCTGACGTGCTGCCGCCACCAGACTTCGCCACCGACCTCGGCCAAAAGCAAGACACGGCCATCAAGAACGGACTGTCTGGCTGAGCCGAACCGGGCCGCAGCTTTGAGCGGAGTACAAAAAAGCCGGCACGTTGCGCACGTGCCGGCTTTTTTTGTGTCAAGCGCTAATCGTTCTGAAAGTAGCTGAGCAGGCGCAGGATCTCGAGGTAGAGCCAGACCAGGGTCACGGTCAGGCCCAGCGCGATACCCCAGGCGGCCTTCTCGGGAGCGCCGGCGCGAATCATCTGGTCGGCCGCGTCGAAGTCGATCAGGAAGCTGAACGCCGCGATACCGATGCAGACCAGCGAGAAGATGATGGCCACCGGGCCGCCGCTGCGCAGGCCCAGGCCCTCGCCGTGGCCGACACCGAACATGCCCAGCACCAGGTTGCCCAACATCAGGGCCAGCACACCGAACATGCCGGCGACCAGCATCCGGGTGAACTTGGGGGTGACTCGGATGGCGCCGGTCTTGTAGACCACGAGCATCCCGGCGAACACCCCGACGGTGCCCAGGATCGCCTGCCCGATCATTGCGCCGCCGTTGGTGCTCGACACCGAGAAGTTGGCCAACAAGAAGGAGATCGCTCCGAGGAACAATCCCTCCAACGCGGCGTAGGTCAGCACGACCACCGGGTTGTCCTGCTTGCGAGCGAAGGTCGCGATCATCACCACGGCCAGACCGCCGAAGGCGCCCACGAAGGTGAACAAGCCCGCCAGTGCCTGGTTGGCTTCCACCATGAAGTACGAGACGACGGCGACCGCCGACAGCACCGCCAGGGTGATCCCGGTCTTGGTGACGACATCGTCGATGGTCAGCGGGCGGGAAACGCCGGCCCGCTGGTCGGTGTAGGGGGCATAGGGGTTCGCCTGATGCCCGTATTCAGTCGCGGCTCCCGCGACGCCACTGCCAAACTGCGCGTATCCGCCACGCTGCTTGGGCAGCGAGCGAAATACCGGGTTGCTAGTTTCCCGCACCGTCGGTTCCTCTCGTGAGCTGTGTCTTCGAGCTGTACGAACAAGTGATCAACGAACGGTAGTCCAGCCGGGTTCCCAGCGGAAGATTTACCCGAATGTGCGGCCAGTGCTACTCCAGATAAACCTTACCCGCCGGGCACCCTGGCGGGGGTAACGATCTAGATTGCTCCTCAGGGCCCGACCTGCATTCGACGAGGGATTCTGCAAAGCCACTCACCGAGGGGAGACCACACGCGTGACGGACGAATCCGACGACATTGCGAGCCGCGTCGACAACGGCGTCGGCTTTGTGACGCTGAACCGGCCCAAGGCGATCAACTCACTGAATCAGAGCATGGTCTCTCACTTGCGCGCGATCCTCACCGCGTGGGAACAGGACGACGCGATCAGCGCGGTGGTGCTCTCCGGGGCCGGCGAGCGCGGGCTGTGCGCCGGCGGTGACGTGGTGGCGATCTATCACAGCGCCCGCGCCGACGGCGCCGAGGCCCGGCGGTTCTGGCACGACGAATACCTGATGAACGGTCAGATCGGTCGCTACCCGAAGAAGTACGTCGCGGTGATGGACGGCATCGTGATGGGCGGCGGAGTCGGGGTCGGCGCGCACGCCAACACCCGGGTGGTGACCGAGACCTCCAAAGTCGCTATGCCCGAGGTCGGTATCGGCTTCATCCCGGACGTCGGCGGGGCTTACCTGTTGTCGCGCGCACCGGGATCGCTGGGTCTGCACGCCGCGCTCACCGGGGCGCCGTTCTCGGGGGCCGACGCGATCGCCCTGGGTTTCGCCGATCACTACGTGCCGCACGACAAACTGGATACGTTGCGTCAAGCCATCGCCGCGGACGGCGTCGAGTCGGCCATCGCCGCCCACGCCGTCGAGCCGCCGGCCAGTCAGCTTGCCGCGCAGCGAGATTGGATCGACGACTGCTACGCCGGCGACACCGTCGCCGACATCGTCGCCAGTCTGCGGGACCACGAAAAAAGGGGGACCACCCCCGCCAAAGACGCCGCGGACCTGATCGCGACCCGCTCCCCCATCGCTCTGTCGGTCACGCTGGAGGCCGTGCGCCGCGCCGCCAAGCTCGACACGCTGGAAGACGTTCTGGCCCAGGATTATCGGGTGTCGTCCGCCTCGCTACGTTCGCATGATCTGGTGGAGGGCATCCGGGCTCAGCTGGTCGACAAGGACCGCAACCCGAAATGGTCGCCGGCATCGCTAGCTCAGGTGAGCGCGGCCGACGTCGAGGCATACTTCGCACCCGTCGACGACGAACTGAAGTTCTAGGAAGGCAGCGATGACCAAAGCGTACGAAACGATCCTGGTCGGGCGGGATGAGCGGGTTGGCACCATCACCC
>NZ_JBAPRN010000386.1:0-4778 GCF_049281135.1 Mycobacterium sp.
TGTGGCCCAGGGTATGGCAGCTCGCCTGCACCGTCGACCATGTCGCCGAACCCGGAGACTACTTCGAATACCGTTGCGGGCCCTACGCGGTCCTCATTGTTCGCGGTGACGACGGCACGCTGCGTGCTTTCCAGAACGTGTGCCGCCATCGCGGCAACTCGCTGTGCGCGGGATCCGGCTCGGACCTGCACGAGCTGCGCTGCGGCTATCACGGCTGGACGTGGGACCTGGCCGGCTCACTCAAGCGAGTCCCGAACCGCAAGGGGTTCGGGACGCTGCCGATGGCCGAGCTTCCGTTGTTCGCGGTCCGGGTCGACACCTGGGAGAGGCTGGTCTTCGTCAATCTCGATTCGAACGCGCCGCCGCTTGCCCACTACCTCGAAGCCATGCCAGACGACATCGCCTGGCTTGGGCTCGGCGACTTCCGTTGCTACGCAACCATGACCGTCGAGGTCGACGCGAATTGGAAGACGATCGCCGACGGGTTCAGCGAGACGTACCACATCCAGACGCTGCACCCGGAGCTGCACAGGTGCATGGACGACGTCTACGCACCGCAGGTCATTTGGGGACATACCGGCAAGTCCGAGCAGATCTACGGTGTGCCGAGTCCGCACCTCAAGCAGCCGCTGAGCGATGCCGATGTCTGGGACTCCTATGTCCGTACGCAGGGCGCGCTGATGGGTGTCGCAGACGGAACTCCGTTTCCGGGTGGCCACCCCGTCATGGAGATAATCGCTGAGCGGACAAGAGCTTTCGCTGTTGGACGCGGCGTCGACTTGAGCTGGGCCACTACCGATCAGGTGCTGCGGCTACACCAGTACAACATTTTTCCCAACATGACATTGTTGGCCAACGCCGACCACCTCACCGTGATGACCTCCCATCCAGGCCCCGATCCGGACCACGGCGAGCTGATGATGATGTTGTGGACACGCATGGCGCCCGGCGCTGCGCGGTCCCGGCCCGCGGATGTTCGGATGACCGCCGAGGAAGCTGAGCCGGGCCTGGTTCTCACCCAAGACATTTCGGTGCTGGCCGGGCTTCAGCGTGGTCTGCACCAACCCGGCTTCACCCACCTCACACTATCCAACGAGGAGCGGCGTGTGATCAATCTGCACCGCAATCTCGAACGCTATCTCGACCTGCCGGAGTCGGAGCGGATGACCGGAGGTGAGACAGATGACGGAACCGGTTAGCGCGCAGACGATCCTGGACACTGCCGCAGGCCTGATCGAACGGCAGGGAGTGGAGGCCTTCACCATGCGGGGCCTCGCCGAAGAACTCGGGGTGGCCGCCACGTCGATCTACTGGCATGTCGGCGGTCGCGACAAACTCTTCGACAGCCTGATCGACCGACTGCTCAGCGAGATGGCACATCTGCCCATCAACGGTGACAACCCGGTGGAACGTATTGCGTCTCTTGCCCGCTCGCAACGCAGGGTCCTGATCGAGCGGCAACACCTGCTGGCCATCGCCCACGAACGCGACCGAACGCCCACCCTGTTTCTGCCGATTCAGCAGACACTGGCCGCATTGCTTGGGGAGGTGGGCGTGACCGGAACCGATGCCGCACTTGTCCTGCGAGCGGTACAGGTTCATGTCATCTCGTCGGCGGTGATGCAGTTCTCGGCGGTTCGGGGTGCCAAACACGAGGAAGAGGACCCCTCGCTGTGGGACGACGAATGGCCCGATCAGGCGCTGGTGCGGGCGCTCCAGTCCCCCACCGACTACGACGCCGTCTTCGAATTCGGGCTCAATGCGCTACTGAGTCACCTGCCGTCAGGTGGCTGAAACGAAGCAATCAGCCGACCGACGTCCCGTCGCCGCGACTCCGCCGGCCACACCGCCCAAGTGCGGCGCACCACTGGGTTACCGACCAACGGCGACCAAGTGACGTTGTCCGGCAGAGGCTGCAGTCCGTGTTCGGGAGCAAGAGCGAAAGTCTGTCCGCCGCCGACCGCCACGAACTTCACCGAGGCGATCAGGACTTGATCATCGGCCGCTGCCGGTCCGACATCGATGCCATGGCTACGGAGTATGCCGGTCAGCTCGTCATACCAGGCGGGGCTGCTGGCGCGCGGGAAGCCTAGCCATTTCAGTTCGGCCAGTTGGTCCAGCTGGATGCCGTCGGAGTCGGCCAGTCGTGCAACAACTTTCGATGAGATGAGCACGCCAAGAGGTTCTTGAACGACGAGCATCGCGTCGAATTCAGAGCCGGAGGGCCGTTCCCGGACCAGACCCACGTCGAGTTGATCGCTGCGCAATGCCCTGATTTGCGCGGCCGTCGAGAGGTGCTGCGGAACGACGCGCGTGTTCGGGGAGTCCGCAGCGAATTTGGCGAGCGCCGTAGGCAACACGTCAGGAGCCAGCTCCAACGGAATACCAAGCCTGATGACCTCGCTGGACTCGGTGCTATAGGTGCTCATCGTCCGCACGGCCTGGTGATAGCGAGCCAGGACCGCACGCGCCTCGACGAGCAACGCCGCTCCTGCCTCGGTTGGGCGCACGCCGGTGCTAGTGCGCTCCAGCAGCGAGACGCCGAGTTCGCGTTCCAGGGCGCTCACCGTCTGCGATAACGCCGACTGGCTGACATGCAAGCGACGCGACGCCGCGGACATGCCGCCTTCCTCCGCGACCGCCACGAAAGCGTTGAGTTCTCGAAAGTCCATAACTTTTGGCTGCCTCACGCCGAAGCCGATGGCTATCAGCTCAGCTTATAGCCGCCGCTAATACCGCCGATTAGCCAAACAGATGACTCCGCTCGCAGGGCGGACTAAATAGACGTGGCACCGCGCTATTGCTCGCGACATCCGCAGTTTCCCGCGAAGGAGCAGGACCGATGACAACGACACTTGAAGGCTCGACCGCATTGGTAACCGGAGCCACCGCCGGCATTGGTCGGGCGGCAGCATTGCAACTCGCTCAACTCGGCGCCGAGGTCATCGTGCACGGGCGCAGTGCCGAACGCGGCGCTAAAGTTGTTCAGGAGATCCAAAACGCCGGGGGCACGGCACGTTTCATCACCGCCGATCTTGCACACGCCGACGACGTACGCCGGCTGGCCGCCGAAGCGGGGCCGGTCGACATCTTGATCAACAACGCCGGTGTCTACAAGTTCGGTGCGACCGTCGACACCGATGACGCGTTCTTCGATGAGCACATCAACATCAACCTGCGCGCCCCGTACATCCTGGTGCAGAAGTTGGTGCCGGGTATGGCAGAGCGCGGCCACGGCGTCGTCGTCAACCTCAGCACCGTGGCTGCCACGACTCCGGCGAAGACTGGCGGCATCTACGGTGCCAGCAAGGCCGGCGTGGAACTCCTGACCCGCGTCTGGGCTGACGAGTTCGGTCGGTCCGGTGTGCGGGTGAACGCGGTGCAGCCCGGGCCGGCTGAAACCCCCGGCACCGACGCGACGCCAGGCCTTGCGGATGCCTTTGCCGCCTACACCGCGATCGGGCGGGCCGCCTCGCCCGACGAGATCGCCAACGCCATCACGTTCCTGGCCTCTCCGGCGGCGAGCTACGTGAACGGCGCCATCCTGCAGGTCACCGGTGGTCAGCTAGCCATCGGCGGCTAATGGCTTGTTTGCGGGCATACCGGAAGTGGTAGCCGCAATGGTGACGTTGCGCGATGCTGAACGCACGGGTCGACGATGGGAAGGCCGAGGGATGACAGTGAACGAAGAGCAGCTCAATGAGATGGGTTCACGCCGTGGCTTCATTGCCGCACTGGATCAAAGCGGTGGCAGCACCCCCAAAGCGCTGGCGCTCTATGGAATACCCGAGACCGCATACGGCAACGAGGGGCAGATGTTCGACCTCATGCACGAGGCGCGCGCGCGGCTGATCGAGAGTCCCAGCTTCACCGGCGACAAGATCCTGGCAACCATTCTGTTTGAGCAGACGCTGGATCGCACCATCAACGGCGAGGACACCGTCGCGTTTCTGTGGAAGCAGAAGCACATCGTGCCGTTCGTCAAGGTCGATCAGGGGCTTGCCGACGCGCAGTACGGCGTCCAGCTGATGAAGCCGATGACGAAACTCGATTCGCTGCTCGAGCGTGCGGTCGAAAAAGGCGTCTTCGGCACCAAAATGCGCTCGTTCATCCAGGAGCCGAACGACGGCGGCATCAAGGCGATCGTCGACCAACAGTTCGACAGCGCCGAGGTAATCGCTCGGCATGGTCTGATGCCGATCATCGAACCCGAGGTCAGCATCAAATGCACTAACAAGGCCACCGCGGACCGACTGCTGATGGAAGCAATACAGGCGAAACTCGATGAGCTTCCAGAGGATCGGCAGGTCATGCTCAAGCTGACGTTGCCGGACGAGAACAATCTGTATGCCCCACTCATCGAGCATCCCCGCGTACTGCGGGTGGTGGCCCTGTCCGGCGGCTACAGCCTTGCGCAGAGCGCCGACAAGCTGGCTCACAATCACCGACTGATCGCGAGCTTTTCGCGGGCCTTGACCGAAGGCCTGACCGTCGACCAGAGCGATGCCGAATTCGACCAGAAGCTCAAGGCGAACATCGACGAAATCTATGACGCCTCGGTGACCTGACCGGACAGGCGACGCCGTGTCGGGCTCTCCATAAACTGTCTGTTAATGCTGAAAGTCCGCCACGAGCCCACCGCTACAACCCGCACCCTGCGCCTCGCATCGGGTGGCACGATCGACGCTCACCGGCACGACGACCACCAGATTGTTTACGCGGGCCGCGGAGTATTGGCCGTCACGACCGATCAAGGATCCTGGGTCGCCCCTGCCACC
>NZ_JBAPRN010000387.1:0-31989 GCF_049281135.1 Mycobacterium sp.
GATCATGCGACCGCTTTGAGGAGGCTTTCGATGACCTGGGCGATGTTGTGGACGGATTCGAAGGTGGATTTTTTGAGGACTTCATCGGGGAATTCGATGTCGAATTCTTCCTCGAGCGCGAGCATGACATCGACCGAGGCGTGCGAGGTCAGGCCGAGCTCGTAGAGGTCGGCCTGTGCGTCGACCTGGTGGGGATCGATCGCCATCCGACCATGGGTAGCCAACACGTCACGGATTTGGTCCTGCATTATCTGTTCCTCTCATTGCTGTGGTGGTTCAACCTGATTAGTTAGTGCCGGGCCCGGTGGCCGGGACGTAGTTGCCGGTCGCTTTGAGCCGCTTACGCGCCGCGCGGCGATACCCCAGGAAGTCCGACATGAACGTCGGACTGCCATAGAGCCAGTCCAACGGTTCGCGCATGTCGTCGGCGTAGCCGATCGAATAGGAGCCGCGCTGATAGCCCATCAGCCGCAGCAGCCCCTCGGGCAGGGTGCGGGCGATCTCGGGCGGGCAGGCCAGGTATTGGTTTTCCTCTTGGCGCAGCCAGCCCAGCGAGTAGCCCACGTTCATCCCGATCCGGCTGCTGGTGGTGGTGTTGGCGCCGCCGCCGTGAAAGATCGACCCGGTGTAGAGCAGGACCGACCCCTTGGTCATCACCGCCGGCACGCTCAGCGCGGGATCCACCTCATCGGGGTCGTCCTCCCAGCGGTGCGAGCCCACCACCATCCGGGTGGCGCCCATCGCTTCGGTGAAGTCGGTCACCGCCCACATGGTGGCCACTTCGGCTTCAAAACCCCGCGGGAACGGGTAGCGGTCAAACGACCACTGATCCCGATGAATCATCTGCGCCGGCTCACCGGGCCCGATGGTCACCAGCTGGGTCAGATCAATCTGAAAGGTACTGGCGTGATCACCCAACACCAGATCCAGGGTGTCGATGATCCTGGGGTGGGTGATCAGGGAACGCGACGTCGGCGACCGGGCGATCAGCGCGCCGGTCCGCCGGGTGCTTTCCCCCAAAAAGTCGGTGTTACCGCCGCTGGTGGCGATCAGGTGCTGGTCGAGCTCGGCCCGGATCTGATCCATCACCTGGGCCGATGCCAGGTCGGCGATGACCACACACCCGTCCTCGTTGAGCACCTGCGCAATGTCGGCCGGCGACGAATCCGGACCGACTGTCCGTACGGCTATTGGCATAACGCGATACTATACGGCATGATATGAGGACATTCCAATGACTAACAGTCGGTTAAAGGCCGGCTTTCATGACCAAGTAGTGAAGGGGCGACTACAGATGCTTCCGTTTCGATTCGGCGTGCTCGCGGCGGTCGCGCCAACCATGTCGGCGTGGCGGGACCAGGCCCGCGCAGCCGAGGCTCTCGGCTACTCAACCCTGTACGTTTCTGACCACCTCGACGCCCAGTTCGGGCCTCTCGTAGCTACTACTGTGGCCGCCGAAGCGACCTCCACCCTCCACGTGGGGTCCGCGGTGTTGAACAACGACCTCCGCAATCCTGTGGTCTTGGCCAAGGAGATCGCCACGCTCGGCTTGGCGGCCGAAGGGCGGGTCGAGGTGGGTCTCGGAGCGGGTTGGCTCCGGAGCGATTACGAGGAAGCGGGGATCGAGCTCGACGCACCGGCTGTCCGGGTGGACCGGCTGGCCGAGAGCCTCGCTCTCATGAAGACGCTGTGGAGTGAAGGGAAGGCGACAGTCGCAGGGACGCACTACACGGTGCGTGATGCCCAATGTGATCCTCGCCCGGCTTCGCCACCTCGAGTCATCGTCGGGGGCGGAAGTAGGCGGATACTCACGGTCGCTGCCGAACACGCGGACACCGTGGGCGTGAACACCAGCCTGGCTTCGGGCCAGAAAGGTGGCGACCTGGCGAGCCAAGCCACCTTCGATCATTTCGATCGCTGCCTGGCATGGGTGCGCGAGGGGGCCGGTGCCCGCTTCAATTCGATCGAGCTCCAGATAATGGCCGTTGCCGTGAGAATCGTCGCCAGCAGCCGCGCTGCCGCGCGCACCGCAACCATGCTCGGCCTTCCGGGTGAGGACGCCCTCGAGCTTCCGATCGTCCTGATCGGCACGGAGGATGAGTTGTGCGAACGGCTTCTGGAGCGCCGCGAGAGGTGGGGCTTCACCAACATCGTGGTGCCGGGCGAGGCGATGGAGTCTTTCGCGCCTGTCGTCGCCCGGCTCGCGGGCTCCTAGCTCGGAGTCTGGGGGAAGGCATGACGAACCACGACGTGCTCGGTGCGGTGCTGGAGCACGCGCATCGAGCCCCGGATCGGCCCGCCGTCAAGGATCTGGATCGCGCATTGACCCGGGCCGAGTTGCGCGCCGCAGCTGGCCGCGTGGCCGCCGGCTTGGTTCAGAAAGGCGTCGAGCCCGGGGATCGGGTTGCTCTGCTGATCGGCAATTCGGTGGACTTCGTGGTGGCGGCACTGGGCTGCCTGTGGGCGGGGGCCACGTTCGTCCCGCTGGCGGTCACCGATCCAGATATCCGCCGTGCGCAGATCGTGGCTGACTGCCGGCCCGCACAGGTGATCACCGCAGGCTCGGACCACACGGCGCCATCGGGACTTCCCGCCGGCACGGCGTGGACCTCCCTTTCGGCGTTGACCGTCGCAGATGGGCCAACGCCACCACCCGTAACGGGCCCCATCGCGTACATCATCTACACGTCGGGGACGACGGGTGTCCCCAAGGGGGTGCAGGTCCCCTCGGCGGCCTTTTTCACCGCGGTCGAAGCATGCGCCGACGCCGTCGGACTTACCGCGGTCGACCGGGCGCTATGCGTTTCGCCCGTGCACTTTGACGGGTCCTTCTCTGCGATGTTTCCGCGGCTCGTGCGCGGCGTCCCGCTCGTCATCCCTGACCGGGAAGCCCTGCTGTTTCCTCGCAGGTTCTTCTCGATCGTCACCAACGAGGGGATCACGACGACCAGCTTTTCGCCCAGCTATCTCCGGTTACTCCGATCCAGCGGCCGTATGGCGCAGTTGGCTGACACCCCGCTGAGAGTGATGGCGCTGGGCGGCGAAGCGCCGTCCACCGCCGATATCAGGGCGGTGTGGGCCGCCAATCCTGAAGTGCGGGTGGTGAACCGGTACGGCCCGACCGAGACCACCATCGCCGTCGCCCATCTGGAGCTCACGCCCGAGTTGCTCGACGCGGGCCAGGTACCCATTGGTCAGCCCCATCCTGGGAGCTCGTTCCACCTGGTCGATGAGCACGGAAGCATTGCGGACCGTCCGGGCGTCATCGGCGAGCTGTACATCGGCGGACCGCAGCTCATGGCTGGGTATCTGAACGACCCGGCCCGGAGTGCAGCTGTGCTGCGGACGGACGTCATCGACGGAAGCACCCTCTACCGCACCGGTGACCTCGTCTTCCGCGACGACCGCGGTAACTACGTATACGTGGGGCGGTCGGACCGCGTCATCAAGCGACACGGTGTGAGGATGTCGCTGGTCGAGGTGACCGAGGCGCTCGGCGGTATCGACGGGGTCGCATCCGCGGCGTGCACGACCTTCGACCTGGCGGGTGACCTGGGGGTCGTCGCATTCGTGGTGCCCGACCGCGAACTCACCCCCCTCGCCGTTCGCCAGGCCGCCGGCCAACGGCTCCCGGCGACGATGCTGCCCGATCACTTCGTCCTGGTGGCCGACTTGCCCTTGACGTCGTCCAGCAAGGTCGACGAGCGACGCCTGCTGACGGACGCTGGCTTGTCTCCGCCAAGCAAGGCGCCTGAGCCGTCAGTGTCGTCGCAACTCAGTCATATGGAGATCGACTCGCTTGTGAAAGGAACCACACGGTGACAACAACAACTGACGTGACGACGGACGGACATTACGAGCAGTTGGTCCGGCGCCAGCGTGCCGACTTGCAAGATGCTTACCTGAAGGGGGTGCGCCGGCTGCGATGGGACGCAGGGCGTCTCGCCGCAGAACGGGAACGGCGTCTTCGGGAGTTGCTGGTGCACGCCGCCGATCGTTCGCCGTTCTGGCGGGAACGACTGGCCGGCATCGATCTGGCGAATTTCACTGAGTCCGACCTGCCCTCTCTGCCGGTCCTGACCAGAGCCGAGATGATGGCGGAGTTCGACCGGTTGGTCACGGTCCCCGGGTTGACACTTGCCCGGATCCAACAACACCTCGATCTGCCGGACGGCGGCCGCGGGTACCTGGACGGCGAGTATCAGGCCATCATCACGTCTGGATACATAGGGACCCAGGCAGTCCACGTCTACGGTTGGGACGAGTTCGTCACCTTCGTGATGCAGGGCTCGCGCTGGACCGGGCGACGCGGCGAAGACCCGGAGGCGGTGCTGGCGCAAGCCTTCGCCACCAGCACCCGGCATGAGTCGGGGATTTTTCATGACTTCAGCACCTTCGAAAGCGGAGGGCCGCAATCGCACTGCTCCGGCGGCACGCAACCCCTGGACGAGATTGTCGACGGCCTCAACAACGCGAGTCCCCCGGTGCAGGCTCTCCAAGCGTGGCCGAGCCTCATGCGGGAGCTGGCGTTGGAGTCGATCGCAGGACGACTCACCATCAAACCGACCTGGGTCAGCGTCGCGGGCGAGGTCTGCACCCCGCCCGTACGGGAAGCGATTCGGTCCGCTTGGGGGATCGAGACTTCGGAGTTCTGGGGCTGCTCAGAGGGGACCTATGCATTTCCTTGCGGTGTTGGAGAGGGTATGCACGTCGCCGACGACCTGGTCATTCTCGAGCCGGCGGATGCCGACGGCAACGTCGTCCCCTTTGGGCAACCTGCGGAACGACTGCTGTACACCAACCTGTTCAACAAGACGCAGCCGCTGATTCGCTACGACCTTGTCGACGCGGTGACGATGTCCGACCAGCCGTGTCCATGCGGGTGCGCGCATCGCCGCATCACAGCGGTGCACGGTCGGATCGACGGAACGTTCCAGTACGACAACGGTTCCGCGGTGCCCCGGGCGGCTCTCGAGCAGACCGTCCTCGCTACCACCGGAGTGGCCAACTTCTTCGTCGGCAAGACGCAACGCGGTGTGGACGTGTCCGTGGTGACCGACGGCTCAAGCGACCTCCAGCGGCTGCGGACGGAGCTGACCGACGTGCTCCGCCGGCATGGCGGCCCGGATTCGGATGTCGTTGTGCAGGAGGTCGATTCGATCGACCGACTGTGGTCGGGCAAGTCGAAGCAGTTCGACGCCAGGTGATCTAGCCGGTCGTGGCCTTGGCCAAGGCCTGGTCGATGTCGTCGATGATGTCGTCGATGTGCTCGATCCCGATGGACAGCCGGATCGTCTCCGGTCGGATACCGGCCTTCACCAACTCCTCGTCGGACAGCTGGCGGTGGGTGGTGGAGGCCGGATGGATGGCCAGGGTCTTGGCGTCCCCCAGGTTGAGCAGCCGCTTGATGAGCAGGAGCGCATCGAAGAACGCCAGTCCTGCGTCGTAGCCGCCTTCGACTCCGAAGGTGATGATCGACGGCACCCGGCCGTGCAGGTAGCGGTCGACCAGGTGGTGGTAGGGGTGTTCGGGGAAACCGGCGAAGCTCACCCAGGCCACCCGGGGGTCGGCGGCCAGGTAGTCGGCCACGGCCCGGGCGTTGGCCTCGTGGCGCTCGAGCCGCAGAGCCATCGTCTCGAGGCCTTGCAGAAGCATGAACGCGTTGAAGGGTGACAGGGTGGCGCCGCTGTTGCGCAGCTGAGTGGACCGGGCCCGCACGGTAAACGGCCGCTCGGGGAAGTCGCGGGCGAAGACGACGCCGTGGAAGGCGGGCTCGGGCTGGTTGAACATCGGGAAGCGGTCGGGATGATCGGCCCACGGGAACCGGCCGCCGTCCACGATGGCCCCACCGAGGGTGGTGCCGTGGCCGCCGACGAACTTGGTCAATGAGTGGACGACCACATCGGCCCCGTGCTCGAAGGGCTTCAGCATCAGCGGCGTGGCCACCGTGTTGTCCACGATGAGCGGCACGCCGGCCGCATGGGCCACGTCGGACACCGCCTCGAGGTCCACGATGTTGCCAGCCGGGTTGCCGATGGTCTCGCAGAAGACGGCGCGGGTGTTCTCGTCGATCAGGGGCGCGATCGACTCGGCCCGGTCGTCCACTGCGAAGCGGGCCTCGATGCCCAGGGTGGGCAGCACGTGAGCGAAGTAGGTGAAGGTGGCCCCGTAGAGCTGGGGGGCCACCACGATGTTCGAGCCGGCGCTGGCCACCGTCAGGATGGCGTAGCTGACGGCGGCCATACCCGAAGCCACCACCAGGGCCGCCGTCCCGCCTTCGAGGGCGCATATGCGCTGCTCGAGGACGTCTAAGGTCGGGTTGTTCAGCCGGTTGTAGTGGAATCCGGGCGTCTCCAGGTCGAGCACGGCGCCGGCATGTTCGGCGTTGATGAAGTCGTGCGCCACGGTCTGATAGATGGGCACGGCCACGGCCCGCGTCCCATCGGATGTGTAGCCACCGTGGATGGCGATGGTCTCGTCGTGCATGGCCTCAGGCGCTCCTCTTCGAGATGGTGTCGAACAGGTTGGCGTACAGACGCTGGGCCGCGCCCCGCCACGGCCAGGGGGCGCGGTGACACACCTCGTCGAACGGGAAGGCGGCCACCAGGGCCGGGTCCCGCTCACCGCTCAGTATCCGTCGGTGCAGCCGTCGGAGCCTATCCCAGTCCGGGCCGGTCACGCAGTCGAGCGGGAGGCGGGGTAATTCCTCCTGCTCGTGGCCGGCGTAGCGCCGCACGTCCCGTGCGTACTCGCGCACAAGGCTGGAGGGGTCGTATTCGGGATGGGCCTGGACCAATACGGCCTCGGCCTGGCCCACCGTTTTCGTGACCACGCTCCACCCCACCTCTTCCGACTGCAGGGCGACCGAGTAGCCAGCGCGCACCACGGTCTCCTTGGGCACCGCGTTGAGCCGCGAGTGGGGCAGGACGACGGAACCGTACAACCCGGTGACCAGAGGGTGGGTCCGGTCGGCGTACTGGGGGAAGACACCCGTGCACTTGGCCGGCAGAGTGGTTCGCTCGACGCCGTCGAAGACGGCAAGGGCGGCGTGAGCCGACAGACAGGACAGCACCATGGCTTGGACGTTCTCGCTCGACCACTTCAGCAGGCCGTGCAGATCGGACCAGTAGGCCTCGTCCTCGATGCGGGACTCGATCGGGTTGGAGCCGGTCAGCACCAGCAGATCCGGGGGATTCGAGAAGATGTCGTCGAGGGGGTGGTACTCGTCGGCGATCCGCGTCTGGATCCGCTCGCCCCGGGGGACTCCGGCCATGGCGTAGCGGGTAATTGCAACCGTCTCATTGCCGGACCCGGCAGCCAACAGGCCGACGAACTGGCGCTCGGTGGCGCAAAAGGCGGAGTCGGGCATGTTGTTGACCAGGGCGCACGTCCACCGCGCCGATCCGTCGTGCTTCGCCGCCCCCGCATCGAGCGCTCCGGCCAGTCGAATGCCCATCGCTCAATGCCTCACATTGCTGTAGGTCACGGTGACCTCCTGGTGGAGAAGGCGGTAGGCCGCCTGCAACTGCTCTTCGTCCTCGGTCGAGCCGACCACGGCCACGATGTGGTTGCCCGAGCCGTCCCGCCAGTCGAGGGTGGCGCCCGGGCCTTGGTGGAGGCTGACCGTGTCCACCTCGGCGTGGTCGCTGAAGTCGTTGATGCCGTCGATGGCCGTCACCGTGGCGGAGACGGTCGGCGGCTGGAGGAAGAACCGGTAGCCGATACGGTCGGTGGCCACCGGCCCGTCGACGAAGACCGGCTCCCCCAGGGCCACCTGCAGAGTGAGGTCGAGCAGGTTGACTCCGGCGGCCCGCTCCAGCATCTCGGGCACACCGCCGCCCACCCGTCCGTTGACCTCGATGATGCGGGGCCCGTCGGGCGTGAACTTGACCTCGGTGTGCAGGCACCCGGTCTGCACCCCGAGGGCGCGGATGGCCTGGGTGGCCAGATCCAGGACCGCCGAGCGGCTGTCGGCGTCGAGGGCGGCGGGGATGAAAAACCCTGTCTCGCGGAAGTTTTCGGCAGTCGGGAAGCGTCCGGTCAGGGCCAGGTGGCTGATGACGCCGTCAGCGATCAGGCTTTCGACCGAAACGTAGCCGGCGTACGGGTCGCCGTCACGGGCGGGATCGTCGGGCAGGTAACCCTCGAGGATCATGCTGGGGCGGTTCGGGCCGAGGGCGACGAGCAGATTGTCGAGCTCAGCGCGGTCGCGGGCCAGGAAGGTGTAGCGGCTGCCCTGCGCCGAGCGGGGTTTGAGGACGGCGGGCCACCCTACCTCGGCCACCGCGCCCGAGAGCTCGTGTGGGGACTGGTAGGGACGGACGAGGTGGCAGGGCGGCATGTCGAGGCCCGCGTCGGCCAGGGCCTGTCGCTGGCGGGCCTTGTCGGTGAGGGCGGCGGCGGTTGCCGGGCTGTGGAAGGGCAGGCCCAAATCCTCAGCCACACAAGCAAGTTCGACCATGCCCGCGTCAAGGTAGGTGGTCATGCCGTCCGGCTCCCAGTCGGCCAGGGTCTTGAACGTCTGCTCGACGTTCATGCCTCTGCGGTCGACAACGGGGCCGAACCGGTTGAGGAGATCGGCCATCTCGCTCATCCCCGGCACGGCCGTGTCGATCATCCACAGCAGGTCGCAGACGCCGGCGGCGGCTTCGGCCAGCTGCATCACCGGAACGCAGCGCGGCCCGTAAGCCACCGCCACCAATGGCCGGGTCCGTTCAGTCGTGGAATCCGTCATGGGCTCAGCCGATCACTGCTTCGACGCACGCCTGGGCGTCGAAGACGGCCCGAAGGCGGCTCCGGGGCGAGGGCAGGTAGTGGGTGAAGTAGCGGACCCCTTCGGTCAGGACGCCCAGCACGGAGAGGTTTGGCTGGAGCCGGCCCTCGGTGTCGTAAGGGTGGAAGTCCTCGTTGATGGCCACGCTGCCCACGGCCGTGTCACCGTAGCTGAGCTGGGTCAGCCTCCCGTTGGCGTAGAGGCGGTTGAGCAGGGGCGAGCCCGACCGGGCCAGCGAGGGCATGTCGAGATAGCCGCGGACCACCCCGTCGGCTGTCACGGTTGTCGCCTCGTCGAGGGCTGTGGAGCTCAGCCGGATGCCATCGGGGCAGGCCGCCAGCTCCGGATTCGGTCCGAGCGGAATGCGCACCACTCCGGCTTCGAGAAGTCCCAGCAGCTGCTGGGAGCGCATCGGCGGCACGCCCGCCTCCAGCCGGTTGATCCGGCCCCGGACGTTGGACTGGAACTCGATGTAGGAGTCAAGGGACAGACCACCGAACTCGATGACCGAACGCAGCTGGTCTCGGAGGATGCGCAGCACCTCCTGCGCCGCCTTGACCGGGCTTCCCCCGGGTCGCAGGGCCTCGGTGAGGTCGTCCTCGATCATGTCGTAGACCTGGCCCTGGTAGTCGGCGGCCGACGTGTACTGCCGGTCTGCTCCGGCGAACAGGTGACTGGCCGGGTCGAAGCGCCCGTGCCGCGGCTCGAGACTGTCGACGGCCTTCTCGTAGTGGCCGTTGACCCAGCCCTGGCGCAGGACGGTACGGACCTCGGTCGACGCAACGTCGCCGCCGGCAAGTAGAGCGCTCTGGATGTAGTAGCGCGCCTGCATCTCGGCGAAGATGAGCGGGAGAAGCTCGGCACGGAAGTCCACGTGCCGCCGCATCGGCGATCCGCCCGGATGGGTCAGCGCCGCGAACTCCTCGGGGGTGCACACCACCGGCTCGTACTGGCCGTAGGGGTCGACGCCGGTGGCCGACTTGGCGCAGTACGGCGCACCCGAGCGCGAGTAGAGGGTGATGGTCGGCTCTTGGCCTGAAGGGACGTACCGCAAGCGGCCGACCCGGTCGCTCCGGTCCTGGAAGGTCCCGCCGCGTCCGATGGTGAGGGCGGTGAGGACGTCGTAGCCGACCAGGCCCATGCCGGCCACGGCCAGCGAGGATCCGGCCGGAACGCTTTGGTCGAGGGATTCGATGGGGTAGGCCTGCAGGTAGCGCACGCCCCCGTCGGCCCCGCGCTCGTGGTTCCAGGTGTGCCCCGAGGTCAGCACGACGTGGTCGACGGTGAGGGTGGTCCCGTTGTCGAGCAGCAAGGCTTCGCGCCCCTGAAGGGCCGGCGAGATGTCGACGGCGGCAGCGTAGTGGCGGACGATCTCGAGGTTAGGCGGCGCGTAGTCGACCAGCGTTTCGTAGAACCAGGCGAGGTATTCGCCCATCAATCGTCGGGGCAGGTAGTCGGTGGGCCGAATGCGCTCACCCCCGGCACCGATGCGGCACTCGTAACCCACCCAGCGGTAGCCGCAGACCATTGCCCATTGGTGCAGGCCTACGGCGTACGGCGGGGGGTTGTCGTCGTCGGGGGCGGCGTAGAGGGAGAGCTGACCGCAGGCGTTGTTGAGCACCAAGAAGTCGGGCTGCTCGGCGGAGTAGACCCCGCCTCCGAGCTGAGCAGGCTCGATGATGTGCACCCGCGCCGGCGTCGCTACCTGCCGAGCCCGGTTCACCGCGCGCTCCAAGACGCACAGCCCCCACGAGCCGAGCCCCACAATGGCCATCTCGATCATCGGACGTGTCCCATCCATACCACCTCAGTAAGCTCGGGTGCGCTGCAAAGCGCTTGAACGCCAAGCACTCTCGCGCCGGGGGCGGCCGACCTGTCGCGACGTCTGCGGTCACCGAACGACATGTGCTCCTCCTTCTAGAAGCAGCCCAGCCCGGGGTTGCTACGCCGACGGTTGATGGGCGAGGGTGCATATACCGAAGATGTACTTGATCCGTAATTTACATACTATTTGACGGTTTTACAACCTTTCGACCAACGTTTGGTCTACTAAAGGGAAGGAAGCATTGCCGACCCCGGAGGATCAGGCCGGGAACAGACCGGCCGGTCTTAACCTCTGACCTTCCGATCCGCGGTCAGTTCCGGCGGTCTGTGTCGCTGGGTGCTCGCTTCGTGCTCAGCGACGAGGGCTCCCCCGGTTTTTGATTTGGGCCCGGGTGGGCGCGACGTCGCCCCGATGTGCCCCACAGCGGTGGCCAGCATCTGCCGATTTTTTACGCTGAGCCGGCAGCGAGTCCGCCAGGGCGCTCGAGGAACTCCGGTCTTGTACTCGCCGATTCACCGCCACCCACACCGAATTCACATCGACGTAAGGTGACGTGATGGCCGCTCACGTCTACTGGACCAATTACAACAGCGGCACGATTGGGCGGGCACACCTCGACGGCTCGGACGTCAGACAGAACTTCATCGCGGGCGCAGCCAGCCCGACCGATGTGGCGGTCGATGGTAAACACATCTACTGGGCCAACCTCCTGACGATTGGGCGAGCGAACCTCGACGGCTCGGGCGTCGATCAGAACTTCATCACCGGCGCGAACTTCCGCCCCCAAGGGTTGGCGGTCGACGGCAAACACATCTACTGGACAAACCTCCCGATTTCCGGACCGCCGTCGGATAGCACGATTGGGCGGGCGAGGCTCGACGGCTCGGGGGTCAATCAGAACTTGATCACCGGACTGAACGTCCCATACGGCGTGGCGGTCGACGGCAAACACATCTACTGGGGCGAACAACCCCACACCACCTCGAATGGCACGATTGGGCGGGCACACCTCGACGGCTCGGACGTCGATAGGAACTTCATCACCGCGGAGGACACCCCGGGTGGGATAGCGGTCCACGGCAAGCACATCTACTGGGGCGACGAAAGGCTGACCAACCCGAATAGCACGATTGGGCGGGCGAGGCTCGACGGCTCGGGGGTCAATCAGAACTTCATCACCGATGCGGGAGCCCCTCACGGAGTGGCTATCCACGGCGAGCACATCTACTGGGCGGCCGCCGGCGCCCTGGTCGCGCGAGCGAACATCGATGGTTCTGGCGTCAACCTGAACTTCATCACCGGCGCGAGCTTTTCATACGGGATGGCGGTCGACGGTAGCGATTGTTGAGAACGTCGCGCGATACCGCCGCCGCCGGGCCGTCACGCGGCCCCTTGCATGCGACCGCTGCCCGGTGCGCTCACTCAGGATTCAGGTCAGAACGCATTGGTCAAATACAGTTGCAGGGACTCGAATAGGCTCTCGAGCAGTCCGCTGCTGCCGATCCCGTTATCGAGTGCACCAATGAACGCGTCGAAGCTGTTGATGTTGTCGGAGATGTCGATATTTGTGAGGTTGCCGTCGATCGACGTGGTCGCGTCAGCGATTTGCGTCGGTGTCAAACCCAAATATTCCGCGTGCGTGGTGAACAGGTTGTACAGCGCATCCAGTTGACCTCCGGCTGTGACGTCCTGTTGGAAGTCGGCGACCCCGTCGCCGTCGAGCGTGTAGATCGTAGCCGGGTACAGATCATCGGGCGTCACGGTCGTGTTCGCCTCAATTCCGCCCGGGAGGGAGGGGTCGCCGATGAACACGAAGTGCAGGTCGGCGCTGGGGATGCCGTCTGCTGCGAGTTGGGTCATGGCGATCGACTCGGCGGTGGCGCTTTGGGAGTATCCGAAGATCGTCAGCGGGTCCTCGGCGGTGAAAGCGCCTGGGTTCGCGGTGAATTCGTTCTCCACCGCGAGGGTGACGTCGTTGGCGTCGGTGAGATTGCTTTGCTGGATCAGTTCGGGCGTCGTCAGTACCTGAAGCGGCGCGGCACATGGGTCGGTCCCGATCATGTCGCAGACCGTCGAGGAGGTCGCGCCATCGTCGAAACCTAGCGGGTGCAGATACAGATCCTCGGCGGCCTGCGCGAATGAGGTCGACGGGGTCGACTCGAAGGTTCCGCCAAGGATGATCGCCGTATCGCTCCCAGCCAGCGGATCGTCCGCATCGGCGTGGGCGGATTGGAGACTCGCCGCGCTGGCCGCGCCAAGAAACATGCCGACGATGGCAACTTTCGCGAGCATCTTAGATCCGTTCACCGCTGCACTTCCCGTTTAGCCGTTCGCCGGCGCAAAGTCTGCGTCTTCACATGGTCTTATCCGAAGTACAGCCTGGGTTCAAGGATGAAAGTATCTGGAAAGTGTCAGTTTTCGAGCGTGTCGCCGACCTTCAAGCCGACAGTCAGCTCTCCTGCCTGCGGCTTAAGCGCGCCCGAAGGGATTCGAACCCCTAACCTTCTGATCCGTAGTCAGATGCTCTATCCGTTGAGCTACGGGCGCCTGTGTTCAGTTATCTCATACGGTGTGGCGACCGGCCGCGCCCGGCTTCGCCGCGCTTGCGATCGCCACGGGTGGCGGAGGCGAGAGGATTTGAACCTCCGGTCCCCGGTAAGGGGGACAACTCATTAGCAGTGAGTCCCATTCGGCCGCTCTGGCACGCCTCCTCGAACTTCCCGAGGGTACCGGACCGCTGTCAGGAGCCGGCTGCCGGAACCGCCGCGGAGCACAGCGTACACAGGCCGGACATATGCTGTCGAAATGACCGCGCGCCTCCGTCCCGAATTGGCCGAGCTGCCGGCGTACGTACCCGGCAGGACCGTCCCGGACGCGATCAAATTGGCCAGCAACGAGACCGTGCACGGCCCGCTGCCCAGCGTTCGGGCAGCGATCGAGCGGGCCACCGACCGCGTCAACCGCTACCCGGACAACGGCTGCACCGAACTCAAATCGGCCTTGGCCAAACACCTGAACTCCGGCCGGGTGGGCACCGCCGGTGGTTGGGGACCCGAGCACATCGCCGTCGGTTGCGGATCGGTGAGCCTGTGTCAGCAACTGATCCAGATCAGCGCCGCGGCCGGCGACCAGGTGTTGTTCGGCTGGCGCAGCTTCGAGATCTACTCGCTGCAGGTCCGCCTCGCCGGCGCCACCGCCGTCCAGGTCCCGCTGTGCGACCACACTTTCGACCTGACGGCGATGCTCGCGGCGGTCACCGACCGAACCCGGCTGATCTTCGTCTGCAACCCCAACAACCCGACCTCGACGGTGGTCGATCCGGACGCCTTGACCCGCTTCGTCGAGGCGGTGCCGTCGCACATCCTGATCGCGATCGACGAGGCCTACGTCGAATACATCCGCGACGGTCTGGTGCCGGACAGCCTCGGTTTGGTGCGCGATCACAGCAATGTCGTTGTGCTGCGGACGTTTTCGAAGGCCTACGGGCTGGCCGGCTTGCGGGTGGGATATGCAGCCGGGCACCCGGAGTTGATCACCGCCATGGACAAGGCCTATGTGCCGTTCACCGCGACCAGCATCTCGCAGGCCGCGGCGATCGCATCGCTGGACGCCGCCGACGAGCTGCTTGCCCGTACCGATGCCGTCGTCGCCGAACGGACACGCGTCAGCGACGCCCTGCACGCGGCCGGGTTCACCCTGCCGTCGTCGCAGGCGAATTTCGTCTGGCTGCCGCTGGGACCTCGCACCCTGGACTTCGTGGAGCGGGCAGCCGACGCACGCCTCGTGGTCCGCCCGTACGGCACCGACGGTGTCCGGGTGACCATCGGCGCGCCGGAGGAGAACGATGCCATGCTGCAATTCGCGCAGGGCTGGATCTAGGTCGAAGGAGATCGCGATGACTGATGCGTTGGCGCTCAAGAAGTTCACTGAATTCAAGGAGCGCACCGGGTCGATCGACGACGCCGAGCTCGATGACTTCTGGGCCAGCCTGCCGCCGGCCACTGTCGACGGCATGCTCGGCGAGTGGAAGGGCGGCGAATTCGTCACCGGGCATCGGATGAACGGTCAACTCGAAAAGTCCCGCTGGTTCGGCAAGACGTTCAACTCACCCGAAGACGTGCAGCCGCTGGTCTGTCTCGACGACGAGGGGAACCGGTTCTCCAACGTCGAGATGGGCAAGGGCGAAGCCAGCCTGTGGCTGGAGGAATTCCGCGGCGAAGTCACCGCGACAATGGTCTACGACGGCCAGCCGGTTCACGATCATTTCAAGCGCGTCGACGACGTCACGATGATGGGGATCATGAACGGCAAGGGCGTGATCGACAACGGCCGGTACTTCTACTTTTACCTGGAGCGCGTGTGATGGGTCAGCCATACGAATCCGTCCTCGTCGACACCAAAGACAATGTCGCCCAGGTGACGTTGATCGGGCCGGGTAAAGGCAATGCGATGGGACCGGCATTCTGGTCGGAGCTGCCGGAATTGTTCTCCGAGCTCGACGCCGACCCGAACATCCGGGCCATCGTCCTCACCGGCTCGGGCAGCAACTTCAGCTACGGCCTGGACCTGCCGGCGATGGGCGGGACACTCGCGCCGGTACTGGCCGAGGGCGCGATGGCCGGACCGCGCACCGAGTTCCACTCCGAGGTGCTTCGGATGCAGAACACGATCAGCGCCGTCGCCGACTGCCGCACCCCGACGATCGCGGCGATCCACGGCTGGTGCATCGGCGGTGGTGTTGACCTGATCTCCGCGGTCGACATCCGCTACGCCAGCGCCGACGCGAAGTTCTCCGTCCGCGAGGTCAAGCTCGCGATGGTCGCCGACGTCGGCAGCCTGGCCCGGCTGCCGCTGATCTTGTCCGACGGGCACCTGCGCGAATTAGCGCTGACCGGCAAGGACATCGACGCGGCCCGCGCCGAGAAGATCGGGTTGGTCAACGACGTCTTCGCGGACGCCGACGCGACGCTGCAGGCCGCACACGCCACAGCGGCCGAGATCGCCGACAACCCGCCACTGACGGTCCGCGGCGTCAAGGATGTCCTTGACCAGCAGCGGATTTCGCAGGTGTCGGCGAGCCTGCGCTACGTCGCGGCGTGGAATGCGGCGTTCTTGCCGTCGAAGGATCTGTCCGAGGGAATCTCAGCGACTTTCGCCAAGCGACCACCGAAGTTCACCGGCGAATAGCCCGGTTGGGCACAGGCGCAAGGCATTACGGGACTTCGTCATCGTCGACGCGTAGCAGCTTCTCGGGGTGGTGGAAGGTGTTGACCCGAGCCTGGCCGTGGTCGAGGTGGGGTGGTGGGATCCATTCGGTGTCGCCACTGGCATTTTTGCGGGTGGTCCAGCCTTGTTCGGCGAGTTTGTGGTTGGGGCAGCAGGCAAAGGTGAGTTCGTTGACGTCGGTGACGGGGTGGGTGGCGTAGGGGTTGCAGTGGTGGACTTCGCAGAGGTAGCCGGGAACGGTGCAGCCCGGGAATGAGCACCCGCGATCCTTCGCGTACAACACAATTCGCTGGGCCGGTGAGGCCAGGCGTTTGGTGTGATACAGCGCGAGCGCTTTGCCGTTGTCGAAGATGGCCAGGTAGTGGTGGGCGTGGGCGGCCAGCCGGATCACATCCGACATCGGCAGCAGGGTGCCGCCGCCGGTAAGTGCCCGTCCGGCGCCCTTCTCGAGGTCTTGCAGCGTGGTCGTCACGATGATGCTGGCGGTTAAGCCGTTGTGCTGGCCGAGTGCACCGGAGGCCAGTAGCGCGCGGGCCGCGGCGAGCAGGGCGTCGTGGTTGCGCTGCCCGAGGCTGCGGGTGTCGCCCTGGATGGCGGCCTGTGAGGGGGTGCCGCTGAGGCACGGCTCGTCGTCGGCGGCATTGCACATGCCTGGTGCGGCGAGTTTGGCGAAGACCGCGTCGATGGTCGCCCGTGCCTCCGGATTGAGATAGCCGCTGATCGGCGACATGCCGTCCAGATCCTGCTTGCCGATGGTGAGGCCGCGGCGGCGGGCGCGATCCACGTCGGTGAAATCGCCGTCGGGGTTGAGGCAGTCGGTGAGGGTGTCGGCCAGCTTCGCGAGTTCGTCGGGGCGGTGCTCGCCGGCCAGGCGGGCCAGTTGTGCCTCGGCCTTGGCCCGGGTCTCGATGTCGACAAAATCCGGCAGCCGATGCCAAAACCCGCGAATCACCGCGACATGGCCGGCGCCCAGGTCGCCGTTGCGCTGGGCTTCGGCGGTGGCGGGCAGCACCGGCTCCAACGGTTCGCCGTTCAACGCCCGGCGCTCACCCAGATCGGCGGCCTCATGCACCCGTCGGGACGCCTCGGCCCGGCTGATCCGCAACCGATTCGCCAACGCAGACGCCAACGTGCCGCCCAACTCAGCGGGATCGGCCTGCTTGGCGAGTTGATTGATCAGCGCGTGTTCGATGGCGGGCTGTCCGCGCCGCATCTGTTCAAGGCTTTCCAGCACGGCCAGGTGTTCGGGCGTGGTCAACACGTCGAACGTTAGGTCTCGGGCCCGCTTGTGCGCAGCCCTGAGCGCGTCGAAGGCCTCGACGATCTCCTCCCGACTACTAGAACGCATGTTCGAATAGTAGCCAAGCCAAACGACGGAAGCGGGGCCACCAACCCTCCCCTGTGGATAAAGGTCCGACTGTGGATAACTCGACCACGAAAACACCCACGTACCCTCACGGAGGGGTTTCGACCGTCGACTCAGAGGGGACGTGCATGACCGGCCAGGATGACTTGCGGGGCAGAGTTCAGGTCCCTGCCGACCTCGACGCCGTCACCGCAATCGGCGTAGAGGATCACTCCGGGATCGACCCGGCGGCCGTCGAGCGGATCTGGAAAGCCGGCCGCCACTGGTACCAGGGAGGCATGCATCCGGCGATCCAGGTGTGCGTGCGGCACAACGGCAAGGTCGTCCTGAACCGGGCGATCGGGCACGGCTGGGGCAACGCTCCGACCGACCCCGCCGACGCCGAGAAAGTCCCGGTGAAGACCGATACACCGTTCTGCGTCTACTCGTCCGCCAAGGCGATCACCGCAACCGTCGTGCACATGCTCGTCGAGCGCGGTCAGCTCTCACTCGACGACCGGGTCTGCAAGTACATACCGACCTACACCAGCCACGGCAAGGACCGCACCACTATCCGGCACGTGATGACCCACAGCGCCGGCGTCCCGTTTCCGTCCGGACCCAGGGCGGATCTCAAGCGAGCCGATGATCACGAGTACGCGCAAGAACAGCTCAGCAAGCTGCGCCCGCTGTACCGGCCGGGGCTCGTGCACATCTACCACGCACTGACCTGGGGCCCGCTGATGCGCGAAATCATCTACGCCGCAACGGGTAAAGACGTCCGTGAAATTCTGGCCACCGAGATCCTCGACCCGCTGAATTTCCGCTGGACCAATTTCGGTGTGGCAGAACAGGACATCCCGTTGGTAGCGCCCAGCCATGCCACCGGCACACCGCTGATGCCCGCTCCGATTGCGGCGGCCTTCCGCAAAGCGGTAGGCGGTACCACCCACGAGATCATCCCGATCACCAACACACCGCTCTTTCTCAAGACCGTGATCCCGTCGTCAAACACCGTCTCGAACGCCGCCGAGATGTCCCGGTTCGCCGAAATATGGCTTCGCGAAGGCGAACTCGACGGCGTAAGGGTGATGAGCCCCAACACACTGCGCGCCGCGACGCGGCAATGTCGCCGACTGCGTCCGGACGTTGCAACCGGACTCATGCCGGCCCGGTGGGGCACCGGCTTCCAGCTCGGCACAAGGCGTTTCGGCCCATTCGGCCTGGCTGCACCCGCGGCGTTCGGCCATCTCGGGCTGGTCAACTGTGCGATCTGGGCCGATCCCGACCGCGGACTGGCCGCCGGAGTGGTGAGCAGCGGCAAGCCCGGCCGAGACCCCGAGATCAAGCGGTATACGGCGCTGATGGACCGCATCGCCGCCGAAATCCCGCAGGTTGCGCCATAGTTGGGTGATGCAGCCGCGACGCCATTCCGTCGTTGACATCACGCTCACCTCGATCCTGTCCGTGCTCGGGGCACTCGCGGCAATGGCCGCGGTCGGGTTCTCCTTCTTCTTCGTGATGGCCGCCGACTCGTGCAATGAGCACTGCGACGCCGGGGCGCTCAACGGCGCCTACGCCGTGACATGGGGCGGGGTCGCGGTCGCGGTCCTGATCGGAGTGTCAGGCGTGATCGTCACGGCGGTGCGCGGATGGCTGATGTGGATCTGGCCTACGCTGGCGCTGCTACTGATTCTCGTCGCCCTGGCGGTCGGCGTGCATCTGGCCGACGCCGTCATGCACCACAATTAACGCCGTTAACCCGAGCCGGTCTAAGATGTTCGGAGCACGTTTGGCTGTGGTCGGGGGACCAGCGACGGCGGGCGCCAAGAAATAAGCGTCTACCTTCTGCTGCCCGACTTCTGACTTTAGATGGGTAGCTTTTGGAATGGCTGGTCACAGCAGCGGCTTGACGCCGGACTACGAGACGTCGCAGTCGATCTACGACCTCAACGACGACTTCTTCGCGCTGTTCCTGGGCCCCACGATGGGCTACACCTGTGCATATTTCGAGCGCGACGACATGACGCTCGACGAGGCGCAGGTCGCGAAGTTCGACCTCGCGCTGAGCAAGCTGAACCTAGAGCCCGGCATGACACTGCTCGACATCGGTTGCGGGTGGGGCGGCGCGTTGGAACACGCCCTGCAGCGCTACGACGTCAACGTCATCGGCATCACGTTGAGCCGCAACCAGCACGCGTGGACTACGGCCCGGCTGGCGAAAGTGCCAACGACGCGATCGGTTGAGGTGCGACTCCAGGGCTGGGAGGAGTTCGACGAGCCGGTCGACCGCATCGTGAGTATCGGTGCGTTCGAGGCGTTCACCAAGCCGCGCTACGGCGCGTTCTTCGAGTCGGCACACCGAGTGCTGCCCGCCGACGGCCGGATGCTGCTGCACACGATCCTCGGGCGGCCCCAAGGCTTCTTCGCGGCCAACGGAGTGGCGATCACGATGAACGACCTGCGGTTCATGCGGTTCATCGGGCAGGAGATCTTCCCCGGCGGCGAACTGCCCTCCGAAGACGACGTGGTGCAGTTCGCGACCGCGGCCGGTTTCGGCGTCGCGCGGGTGCACAGCCTCCGCGTGCACTACGCCAGGACGCTGGACATGTGGGCGGCCAACCTCGAGGCCAAGCGTGATGAGGCGATTGCGATCACGGACGAGGCCAACTATGACCGGTTCATGCGCTACCTGACCGGGTGCGCGGACTTCTTCCGCCGCAGCATCACCGACATTGCGCAGTTCACCCTCGTCAAGGGTTAGGACTGACGGTCCTATTGCGAGACCGTTGGAACCCCGACCTCCGGGATGCGTTGGCGGCGGTTGCGGGCGGTGAGATGTCGGATCAGAGCCCAGAGACGAGTGAATAGTCGAGCGAGCTAGATCCCGTCAGCCATACGCAGCAACACATCAGCAAGAGCTGACGGTCTGGAAAGGAAGGGTGAACGGCTGCCTGGAAACTCGATGACATCAGCACCAAGCCTGTCGCGAGCAATCCGGCCGCACTAGCATCAATTCGCGCGGTCGCTGGTCTCGATATCTCTTGCTTCTGAAGCAGTCTCGGTAGGGAGGCGTGGTGGAGTTCCTCGTCACGATGACCACCCACATCCCGCCGGATACAGCTGATGAGACCGTGGCGCAGGTGCGGCAGCGGGAGGCCGCCCACTCCCGCGAACTTGCCGAGCGGGGAAGCCTCCACCGTTTGTGGCGGCCCCCGGTGAGACCTGGTGAATGGCGCACACTGGGCCTCTTCGCTGCCGACGGCCCCGCAGAACTGGAAACCGTACTTGCCTCAATGCCACTGCGGATTTGGCGGAGCGACGAGGTCACGCCGCTGTCGCCACACCCGAACGACCCCGCATTGTTGCGAGTTGGCCCGGGCCGTGAATTCCTGATCGCGATGACGATCGACGTCCCGGATGGGACGGCGCCGAATGCCGTGGACGACAAGCTAAAGGACGAAGCCCAGCGTGCTCGCGAGCTTTCCGGCCAAGGCCACCTCCGCCGACTATGGGCGCTGGCAGCGCAACCACCTCTCCGTCGAACTCTCGGCCTGTGGAACGCCCGCGACGACGAGGAGATCGACACCATCGTGAAGTCGCTGCCCCTCTACCCGTGGATGACGACGACCACGACGCAGCTTTCGCTTCATCCCAGCGACCCTGGCGCCCAACCCAACTGATCAAGAGGACGATTCAATGACAACGGCAACTCCGCCTCCCAAACCCTCAAGAATTCGCCTGACGCGACGATCGGCCGCCTACTGGCGTGTCACTATCGACAACCCGCCGATCAACGTCATGAGCCCGGAAATGATCGGGCAATTCCACGAAGTCATTAACGCTCTCGAGACCGACGATGACGTAAGAGTCGTCGTCTTCGACAGCGCCGTCGACGACTACTTCCTGAATCATTCTGATTTCACAGCGAATTTCGATGACTTCACCGCGCTACCGGCCGGTCCGACTGGCTTGCCGCAGTGGCCAGATTTTCTCGTGCGTCTGACCCGCGCGCCCGTCGTGTCCATCGCACTCATCCGCGGCCGCGCCACGGGCAACGGCAGCGAGCTCACTCTCGCCAGCGACATGAGCTTCGCCAGTCAGGAAAAGGCCATCCTCTCCCAATGGGAAGTCGGCGTGGGACTGGTCCCCGGCGGCGGTCCCATGGCCAGGCTGCCTCAGCTCATCGGACGTAATCGTGCTCTAGAGGTGCTGTTGAGCTCGGAGGACATCCGCGGCGAGCAGGCCGAGGACTACGGGTACGTCAACCGCGCCCTGCCCGATGCCGAACTAGACGCGTTCGTCGAAGCGCTGGCCACCCGAATTTCCGGGTTCGACAAATGGGCCATCGCCAATACCAAGCGCCTCGTCAACACGAGCCTGCCACCCGATGTCGAGTTCGGCGCCGGCTGGGATGCGTGCATGGCCTCGATCGGGCGACCGGCTGCCCAGGCCGGTATCCAAGCACTGATGGCGCAGGGCTTTCACCAACCTGGCGAGGTGGAAAATCGTCTCGGGTACTACCTGGGCCAAATCAAACGGTGACCGACAATCGGGCGATCTGGCGGGCGGTCCCGCTGGCGGTGGCGGAGGGATTTGAACCCCCGGACGGTGTTAGCCGTCTCTCGCTTTCAAGGCGAGTGCATTAGGCCGCTCTGCCACGCCACCGCGGACAAGGGTAGCGGCTAGGTCTGATCCCCCGCTTCTCGCCGGCCGGCGCCGTCAGCCGGATCGCTTCAGCGCGGCGCTGATCCGGCGGCAGTTCTCCCCCATCGCCGCAACCTGCGAACGAGACAACTGGCCCAGGAAGTTGGTCCGGACGCAGTCGGCGTAGGTGACCATGGCCTGCTGCGCCGCTGCCCGGCCGTCCACGGTGATCGCGGCGACCACCCCTCGCCGGTCGGCTTTGCTTGCCTCGCGGCGCACCAGTCCTTGGCTTTCGAGGCGTCGGATCTGACGGGTGAGCCGACTCGGCAACGATGCCAGCGCCTCCGCGAGGTCACCCATCCGGATGGATCCGCTCGGCGCGTGGTCCAGCATGTCGAGAACCCTGACGTCGAACAGCGACAGCTCGTGCGCCTCGGTCAGTCGACGATTGAGCGTCGCGTACAAGCGCAGGGTGGAGTCCAGGAAGTTCTGCCACGATTTCTGCTCGGCAATATCCAGCCCAGGCATGTCGCTGGCTGTGCGGCTCGCAATCAGGGCGGCCATCACGTCATGCTATGCGACACAGCGCCTTTGGAACAGACCAAATAGGCAGGTAGGAGCGTGGCGAGCATGTACGCCATCGTCGTCGAATCCGCCGATCAACTCTCCTGGCAGCAAGTCCCGGATGTCACCCCGAGCCGCGGAGAGGTGCTGGTCAAGGTCAGCGCGGCCGGCGTCAACCGGGCCGACATGCTGCAGGCCGCCGGGCTGTATCCGCCGCCACCGGGCGCCAGCGAACTGCTCGGCATGGAGGTCTCGGGTGTCATCGAGGCGGTCGGTGACGGCGTGACGGGATGGGCACCGGGGCAAGAAGTCTGCGCTTTGCTGGCCGGCGGCGGCTATGCCGAATACGTGGCCGTTCCGGCCGGCCAGCTACTGCCACATCCAGTTGGCCTCGACCTGCAGGACTCGGCCGGCGTGCCGGAGGTGGCCTGCACGGTCTGGTCGAACCTGGCGATGACGGCTCATCTGAGCGAGGGTCAACTGCTACTGATGCAGGGCGGCGCCAGCGGGGTGGGAAGCCACGCCATTCAAGTCGGCCGCGCACTGGGCGCCCGGGTCGCCGTCACTGCGGGATCGGCGGCCAAGCTGGAATCGTGCCGCGAACTCGGTGCCGAGATCTTGATCAACTATCGCGACGAGGACTTCGTCGAGCGAGTGCGGGAAGCGACCGACGGCGCCGGCGCCGACGTGATCTTCGACATCATGGGCGCCTCGTACCTGGACCGCAATATCGACGCGCTGGCCAACGATGGTCGTTTGGTGATCATCGGCATGCAGGGCGGCACCAAGGGCGAACTCAACATCGCCAAGCTGATGAGCAAACGAGCGCATGTGATCGGAACGACGCTGCGCGCCCGGCCGACGACCGGCCCGAACAGCAAAAGTGAAATCGTGGCGGCGGTGACGGAGTCGGTCTGGCCGATGATTGCTGACGGGCGGGTCCGGCCGGTGATCGGGGCGCATCTGCCGATTCAGCAGGCCGCCGAGGCTCACCGGCTGCTGCAGGCGGGAGAGATAACCGGAAAGATCGTGCTGACCGTCTAGCTCCGTCTAGCCCAACGACGCAAGGGCACGGACCAACTGGTCGACCTCGGCCATCGTCGAGTAGTGCGCGAGACCGACGGTGACGGCACCGCCGACGTCGTTGACTCCGATCACGTCGAGCACCCGCGAGTTGGCGTTGGAGATCGCCAGAATGCCGTTGTCCGCCAACCGTTGCACCACCCGCTCGGCGGGCACTTCGTGGACCGCGAAGCTGACCACGGGTATCCGGGACTCGGGCCGCGCGATCACCACGACCAACGGCAGCGAGCGCAGCGAGCCCATCAGGTATTCGAATATCCCGTCCATGTAGGCGGTTGCGGATTGCAGTGAGGTAGAGAGCCTTTCACGCCGAGTCCCCCGCGCAGACTCGTCGAGGGAGGCCAGATATTCGATGCTGGCGACGAAGCCGCCGAGCAGACCGTACTGGTGCACCCCGAGCTCCAGGCGTGCCGGACCGGTGGCGTATGGGTTGGTCGAAACCGACGTGAAGGTGTTGATCATCGCCGGGTCGCGAAACACCAAGGCGCCCACCGGCGGACCGCCCCAGCCAACCGCGTTGATCGCCACCACGTCGGCGTCGATGTCGTCGATGTCGATCAAGCGATACGGCACGGCAGCGGAATGGTCGACGATCACAAACCCGCCGACGTCATGGACCAGCTTGGTGACCGGTCGCAGGTCGGTGAAGGTGCCCAGCGTTCCCGATGCCGACGTCACCGCGACCAGACGGGTCGCCTGACCGATCAGGCCCTCCCACTGCCAGGACGGCAGATCACCGGTTTCGATGTCGACCTCGGCCCATTTCACCTTGGCGCCGAAGCGGTTTGCTGCGCGCAGCCAGGGCGCGATGTTCGCTTCGTCGTCGAGACGGGTGACGATCATCTCGTAGCCCAGGCCGGATCGGGTGGACGATGCATCGGCCAACGAGGCCAGCAACACCGCGCGGTCGGCGCCGAGCACGACGCCACGGGGGTCGGCATTGACCAGATCCGCCGCCGCCTGACGGGCCGCCTCGAGCACCGCCGCACTGCGCTTGGCCGACGGATGCGGGCCGGCGGTGCTGGGGAACGAGCCGCGGAAGGCCGTCGAGACGGTGGTTGCCACCGAGTCGGGGATCAACATCCCGGAAGGTGCGTCGAAGTGCACCCAACCGTCCCCGAGCGACGGGTGTAATCCCCGCACTCGGGCGACGTCGTATGCCATACCAGCCACCTTAGAGCCACGGACAATAAGAGAACCTGTGACGGTAGCGGGCGCCCGAATACGTCCCCGCCGTCCCGAGCCGGGTCACCCGGCCAGCAATAATAGTCCAGTGGGGCTCTGGTGGGGGACGCTGATCGCATTGTTTTTGCTGATCGCGCCGGGGGCAATCATCGCGCGAATCACCCAGCTGACGTGGCCGATCGCCATCGCAGTCGGCCCCGCGCTGACCTACGGCGTGGTGGCGCTCGCGATCATCCCGTTCGGCGCCATCGGAATCCCTTGGAACGGTTGGACAGCGCTGGCCACGCTCGCCGTGGTGTGTGTCGTGATGATCGGTGTGCAGCCGTTGCTGGCCCGCTACCGAGACACCGAGGCCGAAGCGCGCGGGATTGCTAGCCGGCAGGCGCTGATCGTCGCGGCCGGGGTGGTACTCGGCGCGCTGCTGATCATGTGGGCCGCCTACCGCGGCGTCGTGCACTGGCAGTCCATCCCGAGCACCTGGGATGCGGTCTGGCACGCCAACACGGTGCGCTTCATCCTCGACACCGGCCAGGCTTCGTCCACTCACATGGGCGAGCTACGCAACGTCGAGACCCATCAACCGCTGTACTACCCCTCGGTCTTTCACGCCCTGACCGCGGTCTACTGCCAGCTCACCGGCGCGGCACCGACGACCGGCTACACCCTGAGTTCGGTGGCGGCGGCGGTCTGGCTGTTTCCGACCAGCGCGGCGATGCTGACCTGGCAACTGCTCCGTCCCCGCACCGAGCACGCCGCCGGAGTGGCTGCGACGGCTGCGGCGTTGTCGGCGTCGTTCACGTCGGTGCCCTACGTCGAGTTCGGCACCGCGGCGATGCCCAACCTGGCGGCCTACGGCGTCGCGATCCCGACGTTCGTTCTGGTCATCTCGACGCTGCGGCATCGTGATCGAATCCCGGTCGCGGTGCTGGCACTGGTCGGTATCTTCTCGGTTCATCTCACCGGCGGGTTCGTCGTGATCCTGTTCGCACTGGCATGGTGGTTGATGGACGCCTGCTGGCATCCGGTGCGCGGACGGCTCGCCGATCTCCTAACGCTGGCCGCGGTGGCGGTGCCGACGGTGTTGATCCTGGCGCCGCAGTTCATCGGCGTGGCCAAGCAGGCCGGCATCATCGCCGGGCACGCCTTCCCCAGCTTCAAGACCGTCAAGCAGGGCATCATCGACGCTCTGCTGCTGCACACCCGTCACCTCAACGACTTCCCGACGCAGTACGGCCTGATCGTGCTGAGCGGCATCGGCATGGCGATCCTGCTGTACAAGCGCATCTGGTGGCCGCCGGTGCTCTGGCTGGTGCTCACCGTGGCGACTATCTATTCGGGGGCGCCGTTCCGCAATCCACTAGGCGCCGCCATCGAACAGTTCAGCCAGTTCTTCTACAACGATCCGCGCCGGCTGTCCGCCGTGGTGACCATGCTGGTGACGCCGATGGCGGCCGTCGCGGTGTTCGCGTTGGTCGTCGGTGCGGTCGCAGTTGCCAGACGACTCGTCAAGCTGCCTGCGCCCGTGTGGGTTTCGGCTACCGTCCTGTTGCTGACGCTGACCACCGTCGTCAGCGCGCGGCAGTACCTGTACCGGCATCTGGTGCTGTTCGGCGACAAATACGACTCGGTGATCATCAACCAGAAAGACTTGGACGCGATGGCCCACCTGGCCGCGCTGCCGGGCGCGCGGACCACCCTGATCGGCAACTCCAACGTCGACGGCACCGCGTGGATGTACGCGGTCGCCGACCTGCACCCGCTGTGGACGCACTACGACTTCCCACAGCAGACCGGCCCCGGCTATTACCGGTTCATCTTCTGGGCCTACGCCGACGCCGACGCGCTACCGGGGGTGTCCGAGGAGAAGCGCGCGTTGGTGCCAGAAGCGATCCGGGCACTCAATATTCGCTACATCCTGACCAGCGCGCCGACGGTTCGGGGGTTCAAGGTGCCCGACGGTCTAGTGTCGATAGACCATTCGAAGTGGTGGGCGAAGATCTACGACAACGGTGAAGCCTGGATCTACGAATGGCTGGGTCCTCAGCGCACTCCGACAACTCCCAGAGGTGACAAGCATTGAGTAACGACGACGACATCGAGGTCATCGGAGGCCTCGACCCCCGGCTGGTGGCGGCCGGGCAGGACGACGCCGACGACCGGTCGATCACCGACCTGGTCGAGCAACCGGCCAAGGTCATGCGGATCGGCACCATGATCAAGCAACTCCTCGAAGAGGTGCGCGCAGCGCCGCTCGACGAGGCCAGCCGCACCCGGCTGCGCGAGATCCATGCCACCAGCATCAGGGAACTCGAAGAAGGTCTGGCGCCGGAACTGCGCGAAGAACTCGATCGGCTCACCCTGCCGTTCACCGAGGGCTCGGTCCCGTCCGATGCCGAGTTGCGCATCGCGCAGGCGCAATTGGTGGGCTGGCTGGAAGGGTTGTTCCACGGGATTCAGACCGCACTGTTCGCGCAGCAGATGGCGGCCCGCAGCCAGCTCGAGCAGATGCGCGAGCAGCGCGGTCTTCCCCCAGGTGCCGGCAGGCCCGGTGGGCCCGGCGGATCCGGTTCTGGCACCGGGCAATACCTCTAAGCAGACAATCCGTGACGCCGACCGGTCCACACATCGAAACCCACGACGCGTGGGTGGAGTTTCCGATCTTCGACGCCAAATCGCGCTCCATCAAGAAGACGTTCCTGGGCGGCTCGATCGGTCGCAACGCGTCGAACGTCGTGGTGATCGAGGCGTTGCGGGACATCACGATGTCGCTGGAACTCGGCGACCGGGTTGGGCTGGTCGGCCACAACGGCGCAGGGAAATCGACTCTGCTGCGGCTACTTTCGGGCATCTACGAGCCCACCCGCGGCTCCGCCATCATCCGCGGACGGGTGGCGCCGGTGTTCGACCTCGGCGTCGGGATGGACCCCGAGATCTCCGGCTACGAGAACATCATCATCCGCGGCCTGTTCCTCGGGCAGACCCGCAAGCAGATGCTGGCCAAGGTCGACGAGATCGCCGACTTCACCGAACTCGGCGACTACCTGTCGATGCCGCTGCGGACCTACTCCACCGGTATGCGGGTGCGATTGGCGATGGGCGTGGTCACCAGCATCGACCCTGAGATCCTGCTGCTCGACGAGGGCATCGGCGCGGTCGACGCGGACTTCCTCAAGAAGGCGCAGACGCGGCTGCAGAAGCTGGTCGAACGCTCCGGAATCCTGGTATTCGCAAGCCATTCCAACGAATTCCTGGCCCGGCTGTGTAAGACCGCGATGTGGATCGACCACGGCGTCATCAAGCTCACCGGCGGCATCGAGGACGTCGTGCGGGCATACGAGGGTGACGACGCGGCCCGGCATGTGCGTGAGGTGCTCGCCGAAACGAACCGCGCATGACCCTTCCGGCGACGGTGTGCGCCGTCGTGGTCACCCACCGGCGACCCGACGAGCTGGCCAAGTCGCTCGACGCGCTGAGCACCCAGAGCCGGCAGATTGACCAGCTGATCGTGGTCGACAATGATTTTTCCGGCGACGCCGACGAACGGGTCCGCGATCTGGTTGCCAGCCAACCCATCCCGACGACGTATCTGCCGTCGCGCCGAAACCTGGGCGGCGCAGGCGGTTTCGCGCTCGGCATCCTGCACGCGCTGGCGCTCGGCGCCGACTGGGTGTGGCTGGCCGACGATGACGGCCATCCGCAGGACAGCCAGGTGCTGGCCACGCTGCTGGCATGCGCGGACAAGCACCGGCTGGCCGAGGTATCGCCGATGGTGTGCGACGCCGACGACCCGCAACGGCTGGCCTTCCCGTTGCGGCGCGGCCTGGTCTGGCGCCGACTGGTCAGCGAATTGCGCACCGACGCCGGCCAGGAACTGCTGCCGGGCATCGCCTCGCTGTTCAACGGGGCACTGTTTCGGGCGTCGACGTTCGAGTCGATCGGCGTTCCCGATCTGCGGCTGTTCGTCCGCGGCGACGAGGTGGAGATGCATCGTCGGCTGGTCCGGTCCGGGCTGGCGTTCGGAACCTGTCTGGACGCGGCCTACCTACATCCGTGTGGGTCGGCCGAGTTCAAGCCGATCCTCGGCGGCCGGATGCACACGCAGTATCCCGATGACGTCACCAAGCGCTACTTCACCTACCGCAATCGCGGCTACCTGATGGCGCAGCCGGGTCTGCGCAAACTGCTTGTCCAGGAATGGCTTCGGTTCGGCTGGTTCTTCCTGATATCTCGTCGCGACCCGAAAGGTCTGCTGGAGTGGCTGCGGCTGCGCCGGCTGGGCCGGCGGGAATTGTTCAGGAGGCCTGATGACGATCGTTGATATTGCCGCACAGTCCAAGACGATGACCCGGGCCTGGGGTGATCTGGTCGACGGATACCGTCGCCGCGAGCTGTGGCTGCACCTCGGTTGGCAGGACATCAAGCAGCGCTACCGCCGCTCGGTGCTGGGGCCGTTCTGGATCACCATCGCCACCGGGACCACTGCCGTCGCGATGGGCGGCCTGTACTCCAAGCTGTTCCACCTTCAGCTGTCGGTGCATCTGCCCTACGTGACCCTCGGCCTGATCATCTGGAATCTGATCAACGCGTCCATCCTGGAAGGCGCGGACGTGTTCGTCGCCAACGAAGGATTGATTAAACAGCTGCCGACACCGCTGAGCGTGCATGTCTACCGGCTGGTCTGGCGCCAGATGATTCTGTTCGCCCACAACATCGTCATCTACGTCGTCATCGCGATCATCTTTCCCAAGCAGTGGTCGTGGGCCGACCTGGCGGTGGTCCCGGCGCTGGGCCTGATCGTGCTCAACTGCGTGTGGGTTTCACTATGTTTCGGCATCCTGTCGACGCGCTTCCGCGACATCGGCCCCCTGCTGTTCTCCGTGGTGCAGTTGCTGTTCTTCATGACGCCGATCATCTGGAACGACGACACACTGCGCCAGCAGGGCGCCGGGCAGTGGTCGAAGATCGTCGAGCTCAACCCGCTGCTGCACTACCTGGATATCGTGCGTGCCCCGCTGCTGGGTGCGCACCAGGAGCTGCGGCACTGGGAGGTGGTGATCGGGCTGACGATCGTGGGCTGGGTGGTGGCCGCATTTGCGATGCGCCAGTACCGTGCCCGGGTGGCGTACTGGGTTTAGCCGCGATGCGCCGCATGGCTGCAGGATTCGGGAGAAACTGATGGCATGGCAACTGCGAATCGGCCGACCCCCCATGAGCCGCGCCGCGCGTTGACGGTGACGTGCGCATTGCTCTTGGTCGCGTCCGGGTCGCTGTCGCCGCGGGCAACCGCCGACGCCCAAACGAAAGATTTCGACTACGGAGTCGTCCTGACCCTCGCACCCGGCTGGACCATTACCAACCAGGGCCCGCATTACGCCAACCTTGTCAAAGGCGGCGGCGAAAAGGGGGGGATGGACGTCAGCGCCGGCACAGCGAACACGCACGATATCAATCAAGAATCGGCCATGCTGATCGGTCAGGACATCAAAGCCCGTGGATTGAGCAACGTGAAGCAGCAGCCACAGGTGCAGGTGCAGGCGTTACAGGCCAAGAATTTTCAGCAGTCACTACCAATCAACTACACCGCTGATGTGCACACGGACCGGGGCACGTTTCCGGCCTTTGGTACATGGATTGAGCTGTTCAATCCCTCGGCCCAACGGGCAGCTTTCATCGATTTCTACGCCATCAGCGGCGATGCGTTTCAGGCGTCTCTGCCCGAGGCGCAAAGCATGATCGCCTCCATGCTCTGATGGCCCAACGAGTATCTGGGCGTCCGGTTGTCTTGATCCCACTGCGGGTATTCAAGCGCACGACCTAAGGAGGACGTGCCATGAGTGCGACCAACAAGCTCAGGAACAAGCTGCAGCGTGTCAGTGGCAGGGCGAAGGAAGGCATCGGCCGCGCGACCGGCGACCGCAACCTCGAAAGTCGCGGTGTGGCTGATCAATTCAAGGCCGACGTGAAAGACATCGGCGAAAGGGCCAAGGACTTTATCCGCGGACGGCACGGGCGGCGTGGCCGTCGAATCTGACGGCTGCTGACGCCTGCCTGGGCAAAGAAAACCGCGGCCCAGGTTTCCCTGGGCCGCGGTCCCCCGACTCTCCCCCGGCTTTTAGGTGCCGGGCGTGCCAGCTGCCCCGTTAGCGCCGGTCGTGCCGACACCGGGTAGACCGGGACCGCCCGGCCCGCCGAGATGGGTGATACCTGCCCCGCCAACCCCACCGTCGCCGCCCTTACCAGAAACGTCGCCGAGGTTCTGGCCCAGACCGCCGGCCCCGCCAGTACCTCCGGTGGCACCCGAAACCGTGCCGCCACCGCCGCCTGCCCCACCGGCGCCGCCGGTAGCGGTTGGTCCGGTGATGGTGTCGTTCCCGGTGCCAAGGACGTGGCCGAAGCCACCGGCTCCGCCGTCTCCGCCGCCGGCACCAGCAACGGTGGCGTTGCCGCCGACTCCGCCAGCCCCACCGACAGCGTTACCGCTGACGTGGGCGTTGCCGATGGCCTGCACAAAGGCCTGACCAGCGTTGCCAGTGGCGGTGGTGAGGGAGTTACTGCCACCGTCGCCGGCGCCGACTCCGGTGCCGCTGTTGCCACCCGCCCCACCGATGGCGGTGCCAGTAGCCGTGGGCGTGTCGCCGGGTGCGGTCGGGTCCTCGGCAACAATGGCAGCCTCGCCACCGTCACCGCCCGTGGTGCCGGCTACCAGGGCGTTGCCGCCAGCTCCGCCGGTGGCGCTACCCGAGGCGATGCCAGTAGTCGCGCCCTGGTCACCGAAGCCCCCGTCGATTTCACCGTTGGCGCCGTGACCGCCCACGGCGTCCGCACCGGTGGCTGAACCACCCGCACCACCAAGGCCGGTTCCGGAAGCCGAGCTGCCAGGACCGAGGGCCTCGACGTAGCCGTTGCCGCCGTCCCCACCGAGACCGCCATTGGTGCCAGCTCCGCCGACGCCACCGGTGGCGGCGGTGCTAGCGCCGGTAACAGTGCCGCTGTTAGCGCTGCCATCGCCGGCGAAGATCTGGCCGGAGCCACCGGCTCCGCCTTCGCCGCCCGCGCTGCCACCCGCTCCACCGGCCCCGCCGGTCGCGGTCCCGGTAGCCGAGGTGCCCGTGCCGGACGCATCGATATAGCCGTAGCCGCCGTTGCCACCTTGACCCGTCGCGGTGGCGCCGGCAGCGGTGCCGCCCGCCCCACCAGCCCCGCCCACGGCGGTGGCGCTAGTGACGGCACCGCCGTTGGATGCGTCGATGGTGGCGTAGTTGCCATTGCCGCCGACGGCGGTGCTGCCAGTGCCACCCGCCCCACCGGCGCCGCCGGTCGCGCTGCTGCCAGCGATGGTGG
>NZ_JBAPRN010000388.1:0-4732 GCF_049281135.1 Mycobacterium sp.
CCGCCAGTCCGGCGGCCGTTGTCCCCGTCGGAATATCCGACCAATGTGCAGGCCGGACGGCCGCCCGCGGGACCGCCGCCGGAGGACACGACGGTGGTCAACGCCCGGGCCCTCCCCACGCAAGACCAGGTACCGCCCACGGAGGTCACCAAGCTCGACAACCGGGCTCCCGACGCGTCGAACTTCGCGACCCGGTTCGTCAAAATGCTGTCGCCGAGGCCGGCGCCGGCCGCCAAACCAGCCGGCGCGGTGACGATCGGGCGGGCCTCCGACAACGACATCGTCGTCCCCGACGTGCTGGCCTCCCGATATCACGCAACGCTGATCCTGACGCCGCTCGGCACCGAGATCCGCGACACCAGCGTCAACGGGACGTTCGTCAACGGCACCCGAGTCGGGTCGGCGATCCTGAGCGAAGGCGACGTCGTCACCGTCGGCAACATCGACCTGGTGGTCAGCAGCGGCCTGCTGGTCCGTCGCAGCGAGACCGAAGCGGCAACGCGCACCGGCGGCCTGGAGGTGCGGAACGTCCAGTACGTCGTCGAGAACGGCAAACAGCTTCTGAGCGACATCTCGCTGACCGCGCGTCCCGGAACGCTCACTGCGGTGATCGGTGGATCGGGCGCCGGAAAGAGCACGCTGGCCCGGCTGATCGCCGGTTACACCACACCCAGTTCGGGGTCAGTGACGTTCGAGGGCCACGACATTCACGCGGAGTACGCCTCGCTGCGCAGCAGGATCGGCATGGTCCCCCAGGACGACGTCGTCCATCGACAGCTGACGGTCAACCAGGCGCTGAGCTACGCGGCCGAACTGCGCCTGCCACCCGACACCAGCAAAGCCGACCGGACCAAGGTCGTCTCGCAGGTGCTCGAGGAACTCGACCTGACCAAGCACGCCAACACTCGCGTCGACAAATTGTCCGGCGGACAGCGAAAACGCGCCTCGGTGGCACTCGAGCTGCTCACCGGTCCATCACTGCTGATGCTCGACGAACCCACCTCGGGCCTGGACCCGGCGCTGGACCTGCAGGTCATGACGATGCTGCGGCAACTGGCCGACGCCGGCCGGGTGGTGCTGGTCGTCACCCACTCGCTGTCCTATCTCGATGTCTGCGACCAGGTGCTGTTGGTGGCACCGGGCGGGAAGACAGCCTATTGCGGACCGCCGGACGGCATCGGCGAGGTGATGGGCACCACCAACTGGGCCAAGATCTTCAGCCAGGTCGGTGCCGACCCAGACGAGGCCAACCGCCGGTTCCGGGAGCGCGAAGAGCCGCAGCCACCTTCGAAATCGGGCCAGCCGGCCGACCTGGGCGAGCCGGTCCATACCAGCGTTCCGCGCCAGATCTCGACGATCGCGCGACGACAGGTCCGGCTCGTGGTCGCCGATCGCGCGTATTTCGTCTTCCTGGCGCTGCTCCCGTTCATCCTCGGCGCGCTGTCGCTCACCGTGCCCGGTAGCACCGGCTTCCGGCCCGCGGGCCCGCACACCGGTACACCCGACGAGTCCGCGCAGATCCTGGCGCTACTGCTGCCGGCCGCTGCATTCATGGGCGTCGCGCTGACGATTCGCGACCTGGTCGGTGAGCGCGCCATTTTCCAGCGCGAGCAGGCAGTCGGCCTGTCGACCACCGCGTACCTGCTGGCCAAGACGCTGGTGTTCTGCGGATTCGCCATTTTGCAGGCCGCGATCGTCACCGCGATCGTGGTGGCCGGCAAGGGCGCACCGAGCCAGGGAGCGGTGCTGCTGGGCCATTCGACGGCGGCAGCGACCGTTGAGCTGTTCATCACCGTCGCCGCGACCTGCGTCGCCTCGGCCGTCCTGGGCCTGGCCATTTCGTCGCTGGTCCGGTCCAGCGAGCAGATCATGCCGTTGTTCGTGGTCGCAGTGATGGCCCAGCTGGTGCTGTGCGGCGGGATGGTCCCGGTGACCGGCCGACTTGGTCTGGACCAGTTGTCATGGCTGATGCCCGCGCGCTGGGGGTATGCGGCCGCGTCGTCGACGATCGACGTCCGGCATCTGGTGCCGCCCACGCTGCTACCTCAGGACCAGTTCTGGCAGCACACCCGCCATTTCTGGCTGCTCGACATGGGCATGCTCGCCGGGCTGACGGTGTTCTTTGCCTGCTTTGTCCGTTGGAAGATCCGGCTTCGCCGCTGATACGAGGTATGCCATCCACGCTCCCAAGCACGAGACGTTCGACCTGCGCGGCCGCACCAACACCGATCCCAAGGGCATCGTGCGGGCCGTGGATGACTACCTTGTGCGGCCGTGGGGTCTCTATCTGGCTCGCCCCACGCCCGGGCGCGCGCAGTTTCACTACCTCGAATCGTGGCTGCTGCCATCACTGGGCTTGCGGGCGACGATGTTCCACTTCAACCCAGGCCACGAACGCGACCAGGACTACTACCTCGACGTCGGCGAATACACCCCCGGCCCCGATTTGTGGAGTTCCGAGGATCACTACCTCGACCTCGTGGTCCGTACCGGGCGGGGTGTGACCTTAGCCGACACTGACGAACTGTTGGACGCTATGCGGCACGGCCTGCTGGCTCCGGAGGTCGCCGAGCAGGCCGTGCAGCGCGCCGTGCATGCGGTCGACGGCCTGGCCCGCAACGGCTATGACCTCAATGCCTGGCTCGCCGGCGAGGGCATGCGACTCGTGTGGCGCTGAACAGCGAATTATGTTGTCGTACAGGTAGTTAGACGGCAAGCAAGCGGTCGAAGAATTCGCGGTAGTGCATCAGCGCCACGCGCAGATCTTCCGTGGAAGCCTCCTGGCCTCGAGACCATTGTTCTTCCAGCCGGGACCGTGCCTGAGCGAATCCGGTGGTGAGGTGCTCGACGAGATCAGAGACCAGGTGGTCAGCCTTCTGGACGCACTCCTTGGGATCGTCCACGAAAGCGGCCTGAACGCCGGCCCACCGCGAACGCAGATCCGCGACATCGTCGCCGGCGAAAAGCGCTTCCGCGGTTGACGATTCGTGGTCCACCCCAGGCGGCTCCGCCCCGACGGCATCGGCAACGGGTTCCGGCTCGCGTACCGCCTCGGCCCCGGTGTCCTCGGTAGCGGGTTCGGGCTCGTGCACTGTGTCCGCCGTGTTCTCGTCGTCGATACGTGGTTCTGCTGCGACGGGTTGCTCTTCATGAATGGTCATGCGCTTGCCTCCTGTGATGCTTCGTTGTCGGTCGGGGTGTCGAGCAACGTCTCGAACAGCGCCCGGTAATGCACGAACGCCTCGCGCTGTTGCTCGGTGTCGGCATGTTGCTCCGTGACGTGGATACCGTGGGCCGCCCGGTAGTTGTCGACGATCTGCGGGTGGTCCACGGAGATATCCGCGGCCCGCTGGTCGAATTCGTCGACGGGGTAGCCCCTTTGGCGCATTACCTCAGTCACCAAACGGTCGGCGACGCCAACGGCCGTCGCGGGGTTGTCCACGAATCCGGCCTGCACCTCTTGCCAGCGGGCAGAGAATTCCGAGTGCGCCGAGGGCGAGAGAGGAACGATGTCGAGCTTGTCATGCTCGCGTTCCCGGGTCGTGAGTTCGCGCACGGCGCCTTTCTCGCTGCCGGTCTCGTCTACCACCCGCTCGTACTCGGTGCCATAGTGCTCTTTGAGCCGCTTCGTTTTTGAGCGAAAGCTGATCATGCTGATTGCGACTGCCGCGGCGACAACCACAACGACAGCTACGGCTGCGATCAAGATCCATTCCCAGATGGGCATCGCAGACTCCTTTCTGACATACGTCTGATAGCCGGTTCGGTGACGGTGCAAACGTGAATTTGTGACGTACGGCACGACACGCATCGCGTGCTCGGCTGGACCTGAACGTCGGACGCTCAGAAGTAGTGGCGTCGGCCGCCGATTGCCCGTCCGGTACTGCCCAGGATGGCCAGGATCGCGCCGACGACGAGGGCGACGATGCCCAGCGTCCACAGGATGGAGATCTTGAGTAGAAATCCCGCGATCAGCAGGACGATGCCGAGAGTGATCATGGTTGAGCCCTTTCCTCAGATGATGGGTGACCGATGTTCGAGTCGGCCGGCCTGCAACAAGTCGACCACTCCTGAGGGGGTACTACTACACCCCTAAGGAGGTAATATCCCCCGCATGCCACCCTCACCTCACGCGCCGATCACCGTTGCGCTGGTCGATGACTACGACGTCGTCGTCAAGGGTGTGGCCAACATGTTGGAGCCGTATGGCGACCGCATCGTTGTCGCGGAACTCGATTCCAGCGTGTCCGTCAAGGACGATGTCGACATCGTCTTGTACGACTCATTCGCCCAACCCGAGTCCGATCACGAGGAGATCGGCCACCTCGTCGCCAACCCCCGTGCGCATCGAGTTGTGGTGTACACCTGGAACTTTCACCCTGACCTTGTCGAGAGCGCACGGCAACATGGAGCCCAGGGGTATCTGTCAAAGACGCTGCCCGCGCGAGAACTGGTGGCGGCCTTGGAGGCCGTGCACTCCGGCCAAGTGGTTGTCAGTGATGTGGCGATGCGCGCACGCAGCGCGCCCGGGCTGGACTGGCCCGGACGCGGCGAAGGACTCAGCGAACGCGAGGCGGAGATTCTGGCGTTGATCACTCAGGGCATGAGCAACGCCGACGTCGCGCGGCTGACCTACCTGAGCCCGAATACGGTGAAGTCGTACATCCGCACCATTTATCGCAAGCTCGGCGTCAGCAGTCGCACCCAGGCCGTCTTATGGGGTGTCAAGCAC
>NZ_JBAPRN010000389.1:0-1572 GCF_049281135.1 Mycobacterium sp.
GACACCACCGCCGGCGTCAGCTGCAGCGCGGCATCCGGGTCATCCAGCAGCACGAAGTCGTTCTGGGTGCCATGCCCTTTGGCGAAGCGGATCACCTGCTCAGGATACGTGCCGCCACGTCCGCAACGCCGCGTCGGCGTTACCGGCCGCGGTCGCATCCAGCCAGTGGATCCGGTGATCGCGGCGAAACCACGACCGCTGCCGTCGCACATAGCGGCGCGTGCCGATGAACGTCGGCTCGCGGGCCGCGTCGCCGTCTCCGCCCGCATCGAGGTCGGCGAGAACCTGCGCGTAGCCCAGCGCCCGGGACGCGGTGACGCCGTCGCGCAGGCCACGGCCGAGCAATGTGGTCACCTCGTCGATCAAACCCTGGGTGAACATCGTGTCGGTGCGCTGTGCCAGTCGCTGATCGAGAAGCTCTGTGTCGCAATCCAATCCGATGATCACAGTGTCCCACCGGGGTGCGCCGATGACGGGTGCCGACGCCGCGAACGGTTGGCCGGTGAGCTCCACCACCTCCAGCGCCCGCACGATGCGCCGCCCGTCGGTCGACAGGATCGATGCCGCGGCCGCTGGGTCGCGATCGGCCAGTTCGGCGTGCAGGGCGCCGGCGCCGACCTCGGCAAGCCGCTGTTCCCATTTCGCGCGTACCGCCGGATCGGTCGCCGGGAACGACCATGCGTCGAGCAGCGACTGGATGTACAGCATCGACCCGCCCACCAGCACCGGAACCCTCCCCCGGCCCGCGATCGCCTCGATGTCGGCAGCGGCGGCCTGCTGGTAACGCGCGACGGTCGCGGTCTCGGTGACGTCGAGGACATCGAGCTGGTGATGTGGGATGCCGTGGCGTTGTGCGACGGGCAGTTTTGCGGTGCCGATGTCCATCCCGCGGTAGAACTGCATCGCGTCGGCGTTGACGATTTCCGCACCGGTCTGTCCGCCGAGCCGCTCCGCGACGTCAAGGGCCAGTTGCGATTTGCCGGTACCGGTCGGCCCGACGATCGCCAATGGCCTCACGGCTGCCAGACGCCGGCGAAGTACCCGACGCCGTAAGGCTCCGAACGGTAGAGCTCCTTGGCCGACCGCGGTACCGGCTCAGCCAGACCGGCCAGCACGCTGAAGGCCACCCGTCCACGAATCTGCGCGGGCAGCCGGGTCAACCCGGCCAGATCGCCGCAGGCCAGCGCGTCGGCGAGAGCGCGCTGGACATCGATGTCGGCGGGCTGGTGACCGCCGGGGGCCGACGGGGTCAGCGTGATTGCGCCGTCGGCGACGATCAGCACCCCGGTCGGCTCGGTCGACTGGCCGATTTCGTTGCGCAACCGCCTGCCCAGGTCCACCGCGGTCGCGGTGTCGTGGCTGTCGGCAAAGACCCGGACCTGCACCGCTGTGTCCGGCTGAGCCTGGGCCCGGATCCAGCCGGCGATCAGCGCGCACAGCGGCAGCTCGACCGGCCGCCCGGTGGCCTCCGGCGATAGCCGCACCGGCACGTCGACGCCGAATCCCGCGAAAGTCCCGACGGCATCTTGGCCGACCAGGCCGTCAGAGTCGCCCACTCCGACCGCGATCCAG
>NZ_JBAPRN010000390.1:0-5544 GCF_049281135.1 Mycobacterium sp.
GTGGGAGGAGAAACCCGAAATAGAAGAACAGCAGCAGCGGCTTGAACAGATTGTGGGTGAAGTTGTGCCAGAATTCGTGCAGCATTGACCGACTCCTTGAGCGGGGTAAGGGGGATAAGGTGCCGAAATGGCCTATCGTGCAACGTTTGTCACTGCAATGGGTTCCGGTTCCCCGCGGTCACCGTGGGATCCGCGCTGCAAGTGTGGACGTCGAATCACCGGACCATTACAACGATCAATGCCATGCCAACTGGACAGGCTGGCGGTGGCTGGCTCGTCATTGTGGTACTGATAGTCCCTGCTGCCCTGACGATTTGGGTAACTAGAGATTGTGCAGCCGGCACGATTGCTTGACTCACTTCGCGGCGGCATTCGGGAATACGGTGCGGCGACGGCGGTCACCCGCAAGGGTCTAGAGATTTTGCGCGCTTGATTCGCGGCCATTCGTAGCTCCCGCCTGTCGGCGCGGAGTCACCCGCGCAGTATTCCAGGGGTAGAGGCCATCAGCACGGTCCGGTTCAAGATCTCGAACCTCATGCGTAAGCGAGCCTCATCGCTACGATCTCGGCGAAACGTAACAAACTCACCCAACGAAAAAGTAACGCCCAGGTGAACGATTCGTGATCGACGTTTGCTGGGATCAGGCTTTGTCATCGCGTCAACACGCTGGCACGGCACGGTGATCAGCCGGTCTCCGCATGGCTGTCCGCATCGATGGCCGGATCTTCGTGGATGTCTTCGCCGTCGCCGCTCGGCTCGGCCGAAGATTGTCCCTTGCGCAGCGTGTCAAGGAGTTCACGGTAGGGCCCGACAAGGTAGACGATGTCGTCGGCGCGAAGGCTGGCATCGCGCCGCGGGTGCAGCTTGACAGCTGCATTGGGCTGGGCGATGGCAATCACCCGGGTTTGGGTGGACAGTTCGAACAAGCGCATGCCGCCGAGTTCGCTCCCAGGCGCCACGCGCATTGCGCCGACCACGAACGAGCGTTGCCCCACCGAGAACGTGTCCAGCACCTGCAGCCCGATCGCGGCGCCGATGAACCAGGGTGCAGCCAATTCAACCGTAGAGCGAGCGTTGACGAAACCGAAGCGCTGTGCCAGCGCGAAGCCCAGCGCGCGGTCAAAAACCCGCAACACGAGCGGAACGTCGGGCCAGTGGTGCAACGGAGCCAACCGGCGACCGAGCATCGCGGCCAACACGATCCCGGTTTCGATGTTGACCATGTCATCGCGGGTCAGCACCGTCACCGCGCGGGCGCGATCCACGCGCGCCAATTCCAGTGTCTGAACCAGCGTCGCATCCCCGAAGACCACCGGGACGTCGAGTTTGCGTGCCGCAGAAAGGAACCGGTTTTCCTCGTCGATCTCGATCACCGCGACGTCGTGTCCGGCGGCGACCAGATCGCTGACCACACGGATCCCCAACGCGCTGAGTCCGACGACGACGATGTGGTTACGCAGATGGCGTATCCGCAGGCGTGCGGCGGAGACGACGAAGCGGCGCGACAGCAGCACCTCGGCGATGAACGCGACCAGCAACGCGATGGTGGTTACTCCCCCGAACATCATCGTGGCGGCAAACAGCCGCAGCCAGGTGGGCTGGTTCACGAAGCTGAAGTCGCCGTAGCCGGTGGTGGTGAGCGTCTCGATGGTGAAGTACAGCGCGTCGATCCATCCCATCCGGGGGTTCTCGTGGCTCAACCGCAACACCACTGTGGAGCCGATCGTCAGCGCGAGCACTGCGGTCAGCACCAGGTAGAACGCCGTGTTGATGTCGTTGCGTAAGGCGCGGGCAGCATCCAGAATCCGCCGCAGCCGCGGCCGGCGCGAGCGCATTCGGGTCGAGCGAGGGACTTTGATGCCTTGGGCGGCCACTTCGTCGGCGGTGCCGATCATCATCGTCCAGTCACCGGCGTGCACCTGCAGGTCCCGGCCCGGGCAGACCTCCAGCTGGCCGGGGGCAGGGGAGTTTTCGCCGCGGATCACCGCCACCGGCGCCAGGCCGCCGTAGAGTTCGCGCAGCGTGGCGTCCCGCGACGCCGAGCTGCCTGAGACGACGAATTCGATGCCCGCGGCTCGGAATGGGTGGATGGCGTGGGCCAGGCAGGCTTCGACGACAGATGGCGCCGCGAGTTCGGCGACGTCGAGGATTGCACCGGGCCCATTGTCCTCGGCCACCGTTTCGCGCAATGCGTCGTTGGCCAGCCGCGCCACCACGCGTACCTCAGGGTTGGCTTTCCTTGCTAGCAGGGCGATTTCGAGGTTGATCGAATCGTCATCTCCGCCGCAGACAACAGCAAGCGCGTCAGCGATACCGCCTTCGGCGAGGTCGGTCTCGGTATCGGCGACCTCGGTGTCGTCGAGTTTGACAACTGTTACGCCCGCGTTTTTCAGCTCACCGACGATCGTCGTGGCCAAAGCATCGTCACCGCTGACGATGATGCGGTTCGAGTTCATTTCATCACCACCCCAAGGAATCCTCATTTTGGCGGCGACCGTCGGCCAATCGGATGATCACGAGCAACGCTCTCGGGCTTGCTCATTCGCTGACCCGCGCAGCATGCAGGAAGCGATGGTCGCCGCGAGCATCCAAGCCGCAGCGTAGCCGAATGCCACGGCCGGAGAAAACAGCGCGTACAGCAACCCCGCGACGACTGTCGCGACCATGTCGCCTGTCGCCTGCACCGCTCCCAGCACTCCGAACCCGCTGCCGCGCAGCCGATCCGGAAGCAGCTGCGCCACCACCGCTGATTCAGTGGGCTCGACAAGTCCGATACCAGCTCCAGCTGCCGCGAATGCCAGTACGACCGCGATCACACTATGCACACCGGCGGAGAAGGCGCCGTAAGCGATGACATACACGGCTGCGCCGGTCGCGAACACCGCCCGCGGGCCCGCGCGGTCATACCACCGTCCGGCCACCAAGGACGCGAACGTCGCAATCACGTTATGCCCGGCGTAGATCAAGATCGCGATCGATGTCGCCGTCGTAACCGGTCGCGGCTGTGACGTGAGCAGTTGAGTGGCGCGCAAGATCAGCAGAGTCGTTGCGAGGTTGCCGAACTCGAAGAGCAGCACCGGCGCCAAGGCGCGGAGCATCCCGGCATCGCGTAGTGCTCGCAGCTCGAGCCGGCGCGGCGAGGGCACGCCACCGGTCTGCCGGCTGCGCCGGGACTCGCGGGCGGCCACGATAATCGCGATGGCCGCGAACAGGCCCGGCACCGCTGCCAGGTACAGCGCAGGCCGGACACCGACCCAGGCCACTAACCCGGCCGCCAGCAACGGTCCCGCGACTGCGCCAAGGTTGTCCCCGGCCCTTTCGAGCCCGAACGCTCTGCCCTGCGCTGCGGTTGGACTCAGAGAAGCCAGCAATGCATCACGGGCGGGAGACCGCAGTCCCCGGGACAACCACGCGATTGCGCGCAGCGCGCCGACCTGCCAAACGGTTACCGCTGCACCGATTGCTCCGGTCGCGACCGCAGTGCCCAGATAACCACCAGACGCGGTTCGCGCCCGCAGGTGTGGGTCGTTCGCTAACGGGCCGCCGATGAACTTCATCACGCCGATGAGCGCATCACTGATCCCGTCGATCACGCCCAGTGCTGCCGCCGAGGCCCCCAGCGTGCCAGTGAGGAATGCCGGCAGCACCGACGTCGTCACCTCATGACCGGAATCAGAGAAGAAGCTCGCCGCTGCGACGGCACCGACACCGGGTGTCAGCCAAGGGCCTTTCGGTGTCTCCACCGGTTTAGAACTCGCGTCGCCAACGTCATTCATATCCGTTCCCCATCGTGGTTGTCTGTCAGTTTCGGATGAGCTGGCGGGCGCATCGAGGCCGACCCGGGGCATTTCACTCTGCTCGTAGCAATCGAAATTCCTGTCGAACCGATACCGCTGTGCGGGAGCGGGTTTCGGTGCGTTCCGAGCCGAGATGGCTCCACTTCAGAACGCCTCCTCGCGGATCGAGCTTCCCGGGACTATTGCTCCTCGGCGCTTACTGTCTTTGTCTCCAACTCCTCGCTCTCCACCTCGCCTGCTCCTCGCGCAGTCCGTTCGTCGAGACCGTCGGAGGATAGCCGCGTTATCCGGGACTCGACGTCGTAGGGCACAATGATCGCGGTTGCACCTGGAATGCGGCTAACAGCCCTGGCCATCTTGTCGGCAGTGCGGTCGTGAAGCAGCCGGCCCAGCAAGGCTGAATATGTTCGGCGCGGCAATAGGACCGTGACCTTGGTGTCCGGATGGTCTCTTTTCACCGACAGGACCAGCTCCTGCGCGACGCGAGGGAGATTGCGATCCGGACAGTCGATCACCCGAAGCTCGGTGTCGTGTTCGAAGTGCTGCCAGCGCTCCTGCAGCTGAGCGGAATGATCTGCGTCTACCACGAAGTGGACCGCCAGCAACTCGTCGGAATCGAGTCCCTTTCCGTAGCGCAATGCCTCGATCTCGGCGAGGTCGACCGAATCCACAAAAACGAACACCCGCAGACGCGCGTACCCGGCCAACTCGGGACGCTCGGTGCGCGACATCTCCAAGACGGAAGCCTCGGCGCGATATTGCCGGTTCAGTCGTATAAACGCGTACACCAGGATGGGGAAGACGACGACGACGAGCCAGGCCCCTTCGGTGAACTTGGCCACCACAAAGATCCCCACGACGATCGTCGATAAGATCCCTGCCGACAGGTTGACCAGCACCTTGCGGCGCCAGCCGCGTTCACGGTGGGTGAAATGGTGTCGACTCATCCCGAAGCCAGCCATCGCGAACGCGGTGAACACGCCGATCGCGAAAAGCGGCACCAGCTTGTTGACCGAGCCGCGGGTCACCAGCAGCAACGTCACCGCCAGCACGGTCAGCGTGATGATGCCGTTGGAGAACCTCAGGCGATGACCGCGTTTGGTCAGTGGTCGCGGCAGAAAACGGTCCTCGGCAACAAAACTGGCCAGTGCGGGAAATCCGGTGAAACCGGTGTTCGCACCGGCGAATAGGATCGCTGCGCTCGACGCCTGCACCAGAAAGTACAGGATGTTTCCGATCACTCCGTGGCCGAAGACCGCACGGGTGATCTCGGAAAGCATCGACGGATATTCATCGAGATAAGGAGCAACATGGGTGGTGTAGGCAAGCCAGGCGACACCGGCCAATAAGAACCCGAGGATGCAGGCCATGACGGTCAGCACCCGACGGGCGTTGATACCTTGAGGCTCGCGAATGTAGTTGACGGTGTTGGAAATCGCCTCGACGCCGGTCAGCGACGCGCCGCCGTTGGCGAATGCACGTAACACCACCAGAACCGTCGCACCCATCACCAGACCGCCGCCCTGATGGACCGGTACGGCCCCGACAATGTGGGCCGGGTTGTATCTCGGTAAACCCCAGAAGATCTCACGAATGATGCCGGTCACGATCGTCAGCGTGATCAAGATGACGAAGGAGTAGGTGGCGATCGCAACGGTCCGGCTCGACTGCCGCAATCCGCGCAGGTTGACAAGACAAATCAAGAGGACCACGGCCACAGTGATTTCCAAGTGATACGGACGTAGCT
>NZ_JBAPRN010000391.1:0-5223 GCF_049281135.1 Mycobacterium sp.
GTTCGGCGCGTTGGTGTGCCAAGTCCCACTGCTGGACATGCGCCGCTTCCATCTGCTGCTGGCCGGCGCATCCTGGGTCGCCGAGTACGGTAACCCCGACGACCCCGACGACTGGGATTTCATTGCCGAATACTCGCCCTACCAGAATGTTTCGGCCGACGCCGACTACCCGCCGGTACTGATCACCACGTCCACCCGCGACGACCGCGTGCATCCCGGACATGCCCGAAAGATGACGGCGGCGTTGGAAGCCACCGGCCACCAGGTTTGGTACTACGAGAACATCGAAGGCGGCCACGCCGGGGCGGCCGACAATGCGCAGAGCGCGTTCAAGACGGCGCTGGCCTTTGCGTTTCTCTGGCGGATGCTGGGTACTTGACAGTGCAAGATACGAGGGTGTGGTGTGATGCGATGCGATTGCCGTCCAAGCTGTGCGCGACGGTCGCCGCCATGGCATTGCTGACCGTGCCGGGTTGCTCCAAGGTCATCACCGGTGCCGCCGTCCCCGGTCCGCACGACCCGCTAGCCAAAAGCAGTTCGTGCGAGCAAGTTTCAGCGCCCCTGACGCCGATCGATCCACACTCCGACGGCGAGCCGCGGCTGCGGATCCCGCAGCCGTCGGGCTGGGAGCGCGCGTCGATGCTCGACTCAGACGTCATCCGCTTCACGATGAGAAACAAGGACCTGGTGGCCAACGACTTCATGCCCACCGCGGTGGTAACCCTGGAATCCGTGCCCGGTGCGGCCACCGATGACGAAACGATTTTCGACCAGGAACGAGCTGCACTGGTCGACCGCCTTGGCGCCACCGGGTTACACACGAAGGAGATCACTCTCTGCGGCGACAAGGCTGAGCTCGTCGACTACGACGCCCCGAGCATGGGTCGCATTCCGCCGCGCAAGATCAGGACACTGATGGTTGCAGCTACCTTCGACACCAGTACCTACGTGACGACCGTCACGGTCCAGTCCACCGATCCGGACAACCCCGTGTACACCCGCGACACCGACACCGTCCTGACCGGATTTCAGATGCTGCCGCCCGACGGCGGCTAGTGAAGCGTCCCGCTTCAATACCGCGCGATACTCATCTGCTCACTTTTTCGTCAAGATTCGGCGAAACGCCGCGGATAGTCTTTGGTGTGATTAGCCTGAGGAGTACCTTAATTTTCACTGAGACGCGGCAGTAGGGAAACCTAGGGAGGGTCGAGATGAACCCGGTGTTGATAGGCACATTGTCGGTGGCCGGCCCCCTATTTGCGGTCGGCATTTACCAGCTGCAGGCGCACCTCGAACGATGGGATGCCCAACGGCACGCCGAGGACTGACGTCAGCCGTCCCCGGCTGGCGCCGAGGCTCTTGACCCCTGAGTCCAGAGCGGCTTCGCTTCGGGCTATGCCGACAACCGATTTCGAGACACTTCTGTACACCACGGCGGGGCCCGTCGCGACCATCACGCTGAACCGTCCGGACCGGCTCAACACCATCGTCCCGCCGATGCCCGACGAAATCGAGGCCGCCGTCGGCCGGGCCGAGGTGGACCAGGACATCAAGGTCATCGTGCTGCGCGGTGCGGGGCGGGCGTTCTGCGCCGGCTACGACTTCGGCGAGGGCTTCCAGCAATGGGACGACTACATGAACACCGACGGCCATTGGGACCCGGGCAAGGATTTCGCGATGGTTACCGCGCCGGTCGGACCGCATCAGAAGTTCATGGCGATCTGGCGGGCCACCAAACCGGTGATCGCCCAGCTGCACGGTTGGTGCGTCGGCGGGGGCAGCGACTACGCGCTGTGCGCCGACATCGTCATCGCCAGCAACGACGCTGTCATCGGCACCCCGTACAGCCGGATGTGGGGCGCCTACCTGACCGGGATGTGGATGTACCGGCTGAGCCTTGCCAAGGCGAAGTGGCACGCGCTGACCGGTCGGCCGCTCACCGGCGTGCAGGCCGCCGAGATCGAGCTGATCAACGAAGCGGTGCCGTTCGAGCGGCTCGAGGCGCGCGTCGCCGAGATCGCCGCCGAACTAGCGCGGATCCCGCTGTCGCAGCTGCGGGCGCAGAAGCTGATCGTCAACCAGGCCTACGAGAACATGGGCCTGGCCTCCACCCAGATGCTGGGCGGCATCATCGACGGCCTGATGCGCAACACCCCCGAGGCGCTCGACTTCATCCACATCGCGCAATCCCAGGGTGCACGGGCCGCGGTCGAGCGCCGCGACGGACCGTTCGGTGACTACAGCCAGGCACCGCCGGAGCTACGCCCCGACCCATCACACGTCATCACGCCCTAAGTCACAGCGGCGATGGAGTGCCCGCCGACGCGGATCGGTTGGCGACCAACGGAAAGAAAGGCAACGCGGCCAACGTCGCCGTCAGCGAAATCGTCAGCATGGACCAGCGTTTCGCGACGCTCACGCCCGGGTCGTCGGAAAAACTCACTGCCCAGGTGGCATCAATACCGTGTCGATCATGTACACCGTCGCGTTCGCGGTCGGCACGCCACCACAAACCAGGCCGGCGTTGTTGACCTTGAGGCCGTTGCCGCCGCCCGTCACGTTCACCGGCGCACCCTCAACGCTGTTGTGTGAGCCGTCAACCTGCGCCGGGCTCAGCTGTCCGGAAACGACGTGGTAGGTCAGGATGCTCTTCAGCATGTCCGAATTGGTTTTCAGCTCATTGATGGTCGAGGCCGGCAACTTGCTGAAGGCGGCATCGGTCGGCGCGAAAACCGTGTACTGACCGCTGTTTAGCGTGTCGACCAGGTTCACCTGCGGGTTGAGTTGACCGGAGACCGCCTGGGTCAGGGTCGTCAGCATGGGGTTGTTCGACGCCGCGACGGCGACCGGGTCCTGGGACATCCCGGCTACCGAAGCAGGGCCGTTCGGGTGCATTGATGCATAGTCCGCACAACCCGAACCTACGAGATTCGGTGCGGCCATGGCGGGTGCGCATGTGGCGAGGGCAATGCCCACCGCGGCGGCTGCCGCGAGACCCGTTGCCCGGATCGCCTTGGTTTGGATGTTGATCACTTTTCAGGCTCCTCAGTGTTGATAGCTACACAATTGGTTCGGAGCCGGACGCGCCGTGGATTGGCTGCGGCGCGAATCAGCCGTACGTGAAGGAAAAGACCTGCAGCCCTTTGCTGGCGCGCACATCGATGGATCCGCGGGCCACGTCGTTGGCCGCGACGATCTGGTGTGATGTCGGTGGCCCACTCACGGGTATGGTCGTCGTCTTGCCGTCGCGGGTGACGGAGAGGCTGCCGGTTCCGCCGACGACGATGTAGACATTCTTGGCGTGGAAGTTCAGTCTGATGCTCGAGGAATCGCCGTCGGCCGTGGCACCCTGGTAGTCCAGTGCCCACGGTCCCTGTAGGGCAAACGAATCGGCGGGCAGTGTCGGCGGGTACGCGAACGTCGCACTCCCCTCGTCGTATTTACCGTTTCCGGCGTAGTTGGAAACCTTGCCCACCCCGAAGTACGTCTCGCGCGTCAGGTCCACCTTCGGGGTGGTGTCGGGGGCGTCCACCGAGTTCGGCAGCGAAACCCCGGGATGGGCGGCGGTGAGCAGCTCGCGGATCACGTTTTCGGTGCCGTTGTAATCGCCCTCGCCGAACTTTATGTGCCGCACAACGCCGTTGGCGTCGATCACGTATTCGGCCGGCCAATAACGGTTTCGGTAGTTCGTCCACGTCGAGTAACTGTTGTCCTGAGCCACCGGGTAGGTGACCCCCAGGTCAGCGGCGCCCTTTTTCAGGTTATCGGTGACCTTCTCGAATGCGTACTCGGGAGTGTGCACGCCGATGACCTCGAAACCACTGTCGTGATAAGCCTTGTACCAGCCTTCGACATGCGGGATTGCGCGCTGGCAGTTGATGCAGGAGTAGGCCCAGAAGTCGATCAGCACCACCTTGCCGCGCAGCGCGTGCAAATCGATGGGTTGGTCATCGGGGGTGTTCAACCAGGCGGTGATGCCTTTGAGATCGGGCGCCGGCCCGCAATTCTCTAGTTGTTCAGATCCGTTGTGGCAGTTCGACAACCCTTTGTTCTGGTCGTTGACGATGCCGCCGAGGTTGAGCGCTTCCTGGATCTTCTGGTCGCCGCCCAACTTGTTCTCCAGCGAACTGGTGTAGTCGGGAATCGCCCGCTGCAACGCCGCAGGCAGGTTGAACACCAATGCCACCGCCAGCAGCAGGGTCACGATCCCTGCGATAACCCGAATCAGGCGCTGCCGACGACGAAAGGCGCTGACCCGCTGCGAAACTCGCTGACCGGCAAGAGCGAAGAACAACAGCGGCACCGCGGTGCCCAAGGCGAAGGCCACAGTCAAAATAACAACGGGCAGACCGATGTTCGCGGTGGCCCCAGCCACCACGATCGCGGCCAGCACCGGGCCCGCGCAAGGCACATACAGCACACCGAGCGCCAGCCCGAGACCAAACCCGCTTGCGCGCGTGGCGATCTGCTTTTGCGGGATGCGGGCAAAGGGTCGCTCCAGCAACTGCTCGACGCGCGGGAAAATCAGGCCGAGCCCGATGGCCACCAAGGCGGCCAGCGCCACCCAGCGGATCACGTCCTGCGGCAGGTGCAACAGCGACAGCAGTGCCGAGCCGACCAGCGTCACCAGGCTGAAGCTCAACACCAGCCCGGCGATCACCCGATACGGCCGCGACACATCGCGTTTGACGTCGACGGCCACCGTCCCGTTGGACGTGCCGGTGGTTCCGGAGAAGAAGATCACCGGCAACACCGGCAGGATGCACGGCGAAATGCCCGTGATGAGACCTCCGAGCAGACCGATCAATGCGAGTGACACCATGATCATTATTCGCGCCCAACGCCGTTTCGGATTGGTCGGGCCCCTGAACAGCGATAGGGCAGCCCGGGGGACCGGGCTGCCCTATCTTCACGACGATCCGCGAACCACTACTGGCTCGGTGGCACCAGCACAGTGTCGATCATGTACACCGTCGCGTTAGCGGTGTGCACCCCTCCGCACACCAAGCCCGCGTCATTGACTTTGAGGTCGTTGCCCATGCCGGCCACGTTCACCTCGGCGCCCTGCAGCGTCTTGTGCATGCCGTCGACCTTGGCCGGGCTCGCCTGCCCTTGCACCACATGGAAAGTCAGGATGCTTTTCAACTTGTCCGTGTTCGTTTTGAGATCGTCGAGCGTCGCCGCCGGCAACTTGTCGAATGCGGCGTTAGTCGGTGCGAACAC
>NZ_JBAPRN010000392.1:0-1814 GCF_049281135.1 Mycobacterium sp.
CCAAAACGTTGGCCGGCCGTCGCGCACCGAGCGCCGCCAGCGCGCCAGGCGCCCACGGGTCCAGCACCACCCTGCCGTCGGTGCCTTCGGCCAGCGCCGGGGCGAAGGCACGTTCCAACGAATCGGGCATGCCGCTTTGCGGCCGCCCGGACGCGAGCACCACGGCGTCCGCCGATAGATCGCGTCCATCGTTGAGTGCCAATCGCGCTGGGGTGCCCGGCGTCAATTCCACGACCTCCGCGGTCTCTATTCGCACGTCGGCTGCCGCGAGCTGGTCTTGCAGGTATCGGCCGTAGGCAAGGCGCGGTGCGAAGCTTTCGGCCGGCGTGACGGCTCGCTGGTCCAGCCAGCGGCTGAAGTGATCGGGATCGTCTGGCCAGGCCGACATCCGCGGCGCGGGCACGTTCAGCAGAAACGTCGGGTCGTCGGTGCCGTACGCTGCGCCGGTGCCGGGACGCCCGGAGGCGTCGATCAACGTGATCTGCGCGTCCGGCACGGCCCGGCGCAGATGCACCGCCGCGAGCACACCCGCGGCTCCACCGCCGACAATCGCGACACGCCTCATGGCGGCAGGCTATATCTCACCGGCTGATTGAGCTGGTTAACGCACGATGAGCCAGCTGGCGTGCCTCTTGATCACCCCTCAACGACTAAGTGGTACGCCATGTACCGCTATAGATTAGCGGGACACCACGTACCATGTAAAGCATGAATTCGAGCGAGTCGGCCGAGGGGGTCACGTCCGGGCCGGTCGACGGGCGAACGGCTCGCTGATCGGGTCAACGGGACAATCGCGCGGGATCCGCCTCGACCCGCGAGAGCCGATAACCGCTCGAGCTCAGGAAATCTGATCCTGTATTAGTGGCGTTACAACCCGCCCAGATCGTCAGGGACGTCAACGGCGTTCTCCTGCAATGCTTCCAGCGGCACGACGTCGAGGGTCCGCTCATGGGTGGACGCCAACACCACCGGGGCGGCGAAACCGTCACGGTAAGCCAACAGCCAGTTGCCCGCGGTGACGCACCACCGATCCCCGGGCACCAGACCGGGAAACCGGAACTGCGGCATCGGTGTTGAGAGATCGTTGCCGATCATGCGCTGGTGCTCGAGGAATTCGGCAGTCACCACCGCGCAAATCGTGTGCAAACCAAGATCTTCCGGCCCGCTCGAGCAGCAACCGTCGCGGTAGAAGCCGGTGAGCGGCTCGCTACCGCACGGTTCCAGCGGACCGCCTAATACGTTGCGCTCAGGCATTCATACCCCTCCCTGCATCGCCTCGACCAGGTCCGCAGCGCGCTCGACTTGTTCGAGGTCGGAACTGGTAGGGATGAGCTGGATTTCGTCGGCCCCGACCGCTTCGAACTTACGAAGCACCGCGGCCAGATCGTCTTCGCCACCGGCGAAGCCGGTCGTGGGCGCCATCGCGTCGATGTATTCGGCCGGTATCCAATTCATGTACCGACGCAAATGCCGATGCACCTGCCGGCGGGCCTCGTCGGCCGAGCCGAGCGCGAACCAGAACGAGGTGGCCAGGTGCGGCTTGATCTTGCCGGCCTCGGCCCAGGCGTGGCGTGCGACGTCGAACAGTTCGTTCTGCTTGGCAACGTCGAGGTCCAACGTCGTGCCGGCCAGGCCGTCGGCCCACGTCGCGGCACTGCGCAGCGTCCGGGGCCCGATGGTCCCGACCAGCAGCGGCGGCCCACCCGGCTGAACCGGCGCCGGACCGACCGGCAGCACCGACTCGGTGATCTTCTCGCCGTCCCACACGCGTTTCATCACCGCGACCGACTCGGCCATCCCACGCATGGTCTGAG
>NZ_JBAPRN010000393.1:0-9730 GCF_049281135.1 Mycobacterium sp.
TCACCCACTACACCCGGATCCTGCGCTACATCCACCCGCAGTTCGTGCACGTTTTCGTCGGCGGCCGGATCATCGAATCGGGCGGCCCGGAGCTGGCCGACGAGCTCGAAGAAAACGGCTACGAGCGCTTCACCCATTCGGCCGCCTCAGGAGCGTGACATGACGGTCTCGGCCACTCGTCCCGCGGTGCTGGATCTCGCGGCGATCCGGGCCGACTTCCCGATCCTGGCTCGCGTGATGCGGGGCGGAAACCAGTTGGCGTACTTGGATTCCGGGGCGACGTCACAACGTCCGCTGCAAGTCCTCGACGCCGAACGCGAATTCCTCACCACCTCTTATGGCTCGGTGCACCGCGGCGCGCACCAGTTGATGGAGGAGTCGACCGACGCTTACGAGCAGGGCCGAGCCGACATCGCCGCGTTCATCGGTGCCGATTCCGATGAGCTGGTGTTCACCAAGAACGCCACCGAATCGCTCAACCTGGTGTCGTATGTGCTGGGGGACAACCGCTTCGACCGTGCCGTCGGGCCGGGCGACGTCATCGTCACCACCGAGCTCGAGCACCACGCCAACCTGGTCCCGTGGCAGGAACTGGCCCGGCGTACCGGCGCCGCGCTGCGCTGGTACGGGGTGACCGACGACGGACGCATCGATCTGGATTCACTGCAACTCGACGAGAACGTCAAAGTCGTTGCGTTCAGCCATCACTCGAACGTCACCGGCGCAGTGGGCCCGGTCGCCGAGATGGTCAAGCGGGCGAAGACCGTCGGCGCCTTGACGGTGCTGGATGCCTGCCAGTCGGTGCCGCACCAGCCGATCGACTTCCACGCCCTCGACGTCGACTTCGCCGCGTTCTCCGGACACAAGATGCTGGGCCCCAACGGAATCGGTGTGCTCTACGGCCGCCGGGAGCTGCTCAAGACGCTGCCGCCGTTTCTCACCGGCGGATCGATGATCGAGACGGTCAGCATGGAGGCCACCACCTATGCCGCGCCGCCGCAGCGGTTCGAGGCCGGCACACCGATGACGTCGCAGGTTGTCGGGCTGGCCGCGGCGTCGCGCTACCTGAGCGGCATTGGCATGGCCACCGTCGAAGCCCATGAGCGCGAGCTGGTGGCCGCTGCGATCGAGGGACTGTCCGGTATCGACGCGGTCCGGATAATCGGGCCGACTGTGCTGGAAAACCGTGGCTCGCCGGTGTCTTTCGTCGTCGACGGCGTGCACGCGCACGATGTCGGTCAGGTTCTCGACGACGACGGGGTCGCGGTGCGGGTCGGACACCACTGCGCGCTGCCTTTGCACCGCCGGTTCGATGTCGCGGCCACCGCGCGTGCATCGTTCGCGATCTACAACACCCTCGACGAGGTCGACCGGCTGGTCGCCGGGGTGCGCCGCGCCATCGATTTCTTCGGCAGGGCGTGAGCGTCATGCGTCTCGAGCAGATGTATCAGGAAGTGATCCTGGATCACTACAAACATCCACAGCACCGCGGCCTGCGCGAGCCGTTCGCCGCGGAGGTCTATCACAAGAACCCGGTCTGCGGCGACGACGTGACCCTGCGGGTGACGCTGTCTGACGACGGCGAGACTGTCACCGACGTGTCGTATGACGGTCAGGGCTGTTCGATCAGCCAAGCCGCCACCTCGGTGCTGACCGAGCAGGTGATCGGTCAAAGCGTCGGGCAGGCGCTGAAGACGGTCACCGCGTTCGCCGAGATGGTGTCGTCCCGCGGAAATATCGCCGGTGACGAGGACGTGCTGGGCGACGGTGTCGCGTTCGCCGGCGTCGCAAAGTATCCGGCCCGGGTGAAATGCGCGCTGTTGGGCTGGATGGCGTTTAAGGATGCGCTGGCGCAAGCGAGTGGCGACTTGGAGGAGGTCAAAGGATGAGCGAAATTGCGGCGCCGGACAACGAGCTGCTTGGCGACATCGAGGAGGCGATGCGCGATGTCGTCGACCCCGAACTCGGCATCAACGTCGTTGACCTGGGCCTGGTCTACGGTGTCAACCTCGAGGAAGCGGAGGAGGGCACCGTCGCGCTGATCGATATGACGCTGACGTCGCCGGCCTGCCCGCTGACCGACGTCATCGAAGACCAGTCGCGCAACGCGCTGATCGGCGCGGGTCTGGTCGATGAGCTCCGGATCAACTGGGTGTGGAATCCGCCGTGGGGCCCGGACAAGATCACCGACGACGGCCGCGACCAATTGCGCGCGTTGGGCTTCACTGTCTGAGCTGCTGTAAACGTCCTGTTAAAGACCCTGTCTTTGTCGGATAAAAGTCGCGCGAGCGCGCCATTGGCCGCAAAATCATGAGACCGGACTGAAAGGATTCGCCCTGTGACGAAGAAACTGATGATGGTTGCGGCCTGCGCGGCCACCATGCTGCTGGGCAGCGGCGTTGCCCAGGCGGACCCGGCGCCGGCGCCTGAGCCGAACGGGCCGAAGTGTTGGGTAACGAACGATGATGGGCATCAGCAATTGACGCCGTGCGGTTGGGCGTATACGGACGAGAAGGGCTGGTATCAGGTTCCTTGGGGTTTCCAGGCCATGTGACTCGTCCCACGGGCTGAACCTGCGCGCAGATTTCTCTGCGCTCAGTGTTCACCTGTGCAGGATGTGAATACGACCGGCCTTAGTTACGATCATGAACGTGACGGATGCTGCGGTAGGAGCTAAGCAAAACAAAAGCGGCGCGGAGCCTCATGTCGTCGTAATGTTCGGCGCCACAGGCGACTTGGCACGTCGAAAGCTTTTGCCAGGCCTGCTTCACCTGTCGTGTTCGAAGCTTGCTCCGGAGATGCGGGTCATTGGAACGTCACTCGACGAACTGGACAGCAAGACGTTCCGCGAAGAAGTAGCGCACAAAGCGTGCAAGGAGTTCGCCCATCACGCCGATTCCGACGAACTCTTCGAGCAATTCATCGCCAATTTGACCTTTGTTCCCCAGCAGCAAGGCCCGGAGGCTCTGGCGAGCGCGGTGGCCGAGCAGGTTGAGGCACTCGGCGGCGAGGCTCGCTTGCTGCACTACCTGAGCGTGCCGCCGAAGGCGGTGATGGCCGTGATGGACACGCTGCACAAGGCGGACTTGGCGGCGAACTCCCGGGTCATCATGGAGAAGCCGTTCGGTGTCGATCTGGCCAGCGCGCGGGAGCTCAACAAGGCGATCCACGAGCGGTTCGACGAAGAACAGATCTTCCGGATCGACCACTTCCTGGGCAAGGAAGCCGCCCAGAACATCCTCGCCTTCCGATTCGCCAACGGACTGTTCGAGCCGATCTGGAACCGGCAGTTCATCGATCACATCCAGATCGATGTTCCCGAGCGGCTCACTGTCGAGGGCCGCGCCCAGTTCTACGAAGCCGTGGGTGCGTTCAAGGACATGGTGGTCACCCACCTGTTCCAGATTCTGGCCTTCGTCGCGATGGAGCCACCCACCGAGCTTGCGTCGGCGGCGATCAGCGACGAAAAGAACAAGGTCTTCCGGTCGATGCGTCCACTTGACCCGCACAACGTGGTGCGCGGGCAGTACCGCGGCTACCGCGGCGAACACGGCGTCGCTCCGGAATCGGACACCGAGACCTTCGTCGCGCTCAAATGCGAGATCGACAACTGGCGCTGGGCGGGTGTCCCGTTCTTTCTGCGCACCGGCAAGGGCCTGGCCGAAGGGCAGCGCATCATCTCGATCGCGTTCCACGAGCCGCCGCGGAGCATGTTCCCGCCCGGATCCGGTGTGGGACAGAAGGGTCCGGATCACCTGACGTTCGATCTCGCCGACGTGTCCAAGATGTCGCTGTCGTTCTACGGTAAGCGGCCCGGCCCGGGGATGAAACTGGACAAGCTCAGCTTGCAATTCACCATGGAGGACACCGCCCACGCCGGCGATGTCCTCGAGGCCTACGAGCGTCTGATTCTCGACGCGATGCGCGGTGACCGGACGCTGTACAACACCGCGGAAGGCATTGAGCGGCTGTGGGAGATCTCGGCCCCGCTGCTGGAGGAGCCGCCACCCGCACACAGCTACGACCTCGATTCCTGGGGGCCCAACGCGGTCCATCCGCTGATCGCGCCGCGCGCGTGGCGCCTGCCCTTCGAGCGTGGCTGGCGCGGCAAGTAGTAACAGCGCTGCGATTTGGCGGCCTCGTCGCGGTCATACTGACCTGATGTGCTGTTCGGCGGCCGCCCAGCGCACCGCCTGTTCGATCACAGCCAAAACGGTTGTGCGGCAAAGCCTCTGGCTGCCCCGATCGTAATGACGCGGCGGTCGGCTAGTGCCGGTGGTGCTTGCCGCCCAACTGGGGGCAGCTGCCGTTGTCGGACTGTTGAACGGAGATGGTTGTCGCTTGCAGTGTGCCACCGCCGTCGGTGGTGCCGTGCGCCGCGATGCACTTGCCCTGAGCGATCGCCTGCGCGTCAGTGGTCGATTGCTTGGTGTATTTGGTGGTGTCGGTGACAGTCACACTGGTTTGCGACGAATTGCCGCCTGAGTCAGCATTATTCAGGGTGATCGTGTTGCCTGCCACGGATGCGACCTGTCCACCTATTTGGTGATGCGCGGCGGATGCTCCCGGCGGCGTGCTGGTCGTCCCACCCGCCGGGTGGTTGGGCTGCGGGCACTTACCGTCGACCGCGGTGCTGACGCGCACCGAGCGCGCGATGATCGCGCCATCCGCTGTCGAGGCGCCGTGGCGATCTGGATGCACGCTGAGACAGCTGCCAGTGCTGATGTCGGTCAATTGGGCCGGGGTGATCTCGGAGACCGCGGTCGACGGCGTGAAGTCGATGGTGGCCGACCCGGATCGCTGGCTGACCTGAATCGTGTTGCCCGACACCGAGTCAATCAGCCCGTTCACCCAGTCCTTGCCCTTGGCCGACGCCGATGGCGACGAGGACGAAGAGGGAGCGGGGCTGGTCGAATTCGCCGAAGTGGGCTTGGCATTGTTGGACGCACCACACGCGGCGACGGACAGCGCGGTGGCGCCGGTGACTGCGAGCAGCGCGACGCGGGACAGTCGCGTGGTCGAGAAAGTGGCAGGCATCGGGGTCCTTTCGATCGTCGGCCGCAATCAGCAGAGCGGCTCTGGCAACGATCTTCACGATCGGCGGCGCCGCTGAGCGCAGGCTGGTGCCCGATTAAGAGCGCGCTGTGTATGCGTGCTTGTGCTGCGGCGCCAGCGAATTAGAGTTGGCCCATGTTTTGGCTGTGCAGAACATGCGGTGTCGAGCACAGCGCTGCATCGGGTGTGTGCGCGATTTGCGCCGATGAACGGCAATGGGTCCCACGCGATGGTCAACTCTGGGCGACGCTGGACCAACTCATCGGCGAAGGAATGCGGTCGGTTGTCTGGGACATCGAAGATGCTCTGGTGGCGATCGGCAGTGCCCCCGCACTGGGAATCGGGCAGCTGGGAAAGCTGGTGTGCTCCGATGCCGGAAACGTGTTGTGGGATCCGTCCGGCTTCGTCGACGACGACGCGGTGGCCGCGGTGGCCGACCGCGGCCCAGTGATCGCGGTCGTCGCCAGCCACCCGCACATGTTCGGCGCACAAGTCGAATGGAGCCGCCGGCTGGGCCGGGTCCCGGTATACGTCAACGCCGCCGACGCCGACTGGGTGATGCGCCCTGACCCGGTGATTCAGTTGTGGTCGGACACGCTGGCGCTGACGCCCTCGCTGACGATCGTCCGCGTCGGCGGGCATTTCCCGGGCAGTTCGGTGGCCTGCTGGACCGACGGCGCCGAGGGCCGCGGAGTGCTGCTGACCGGGGACACCATCTTCCCCAACCCGGACCGCCGCACCGTCGGTTTCCTGCGCAGCTATCCCAACCGCCTTCCGCTGTCGGCCGCGGTGGTGCAGCGCATGGCTGCCACGCTGGCCCCGCTGCACTTCGACCGGATCTACGGCCTCTTCACCAATGCCATCGACACCGACGGCCACGCAGTGGTCCAGCGATCGGCGGAGCGGCACGCCGCATGGGTCCGCGGTGATTACGACCACCTGACCTGAACCTGGGAACACTCCCGCAGTTCGCTGCGTTGAGCAGGTCGTGACTACCCAAGACCTCACTGCCGCGCAGTTCAACGAAACGATCAACGGCAACGACATCGTGCTCGTCGACTTCTGGGCTTCATGGTGTGGACCGTGCCGCCAGTTCGCGCCAACCTTCTCCGCCTCGGCAGACAAACACCCCGACGTGGTGCACGCCAAGGTGGACACCGAAGCCGAGCAGGAGCTCGCCGCGGCCGCTCAGATCCGATCCATCCCGACGCTGATGGCCTTCAAGAAGGGCAAGCTGGTCTTCAACCAGGCCGGCGCGCTGCCGCCGGCAGCGCTGGAAGATCTGGTTCAGCAGATCAAGGACTTCGACGTGGACGCGGCGATGGCCGCCCCTCAGGACGAGCAGTCGTGAGCTGAACCCGCACGCGGGCGGGTTACCGTTCAACGGTGAGCATGGTCCTCGTCGAGCATCCGCGGCCGCACGTCGCGTTGGTCACCCTCAATCGGCCCGAGCGAATGAACTCCATGGCGTTCGACGTCATGGTGCCGCTGAAAGAGATTCTGGAGAACCTCACCTACGACAACTCGGTACGGGTCGTCGTGCTGACCGGAGCCGGCAAGGGCTTCTCGTCGGGTGCCGACCACAAATCGGCCGGCAGCGTTCCGCACGTTCAAGATCTCACCCGGCCCACCTACGCGCTGCGCTCGATGCAGATCCTCGACGACGTCATCCTCGCCCTACGGCGGCTGCACCAGCCGGTGATCGCCGCGGTCAACGGCGCGGCGATCGGAGGCGGACTGTGCCTGGCGCTCGCCGCCGACATCCGGGTCGCGTCGCACGGGGCGTACTTCCGGGCCGCGGGGATCAACAACGGGCTGACCGCCAGTGAGCTGGGCTTGAGCTATTTGCTGCCGCGGGCCATCGGGTCGTCGCGGGCTTTCGAGATCATGCTGACCGGTCGCGACATCGACGCCGAGGAGGCCGAACGGATCGGGCTGGTGTCCCGCCAGGTCCCCGACGACCAACTGTTGGAGACCTGCTACGAGATGGCCGAGCGGATCGCCGCGTTCTCGCGGCCGGGCGTCGAGTTGACCAAGCGCACACTATGGAGTGGACTGGACGCCGCTAGCCTGGAAGGGCACATGCAGGCCGAAGGCCTGGGACAGCTCTTCGTTCGCCTGCTCACCGGCAACTTCGAAGAAGCGGTTGCCGCGCGCGCCGAGAAGCGCCCGCCGGTGTTCACCGACGACAAGTAATAAACCCGCGCAAGGAGAGTGACCGTGATCACTGCTACGGACCTCGAGGTCCGCGCAGGAGCGCGCACGTTGCTCTATGCCGATGGCGCGGCGCTGCGGATACAGCCGGGGGACCGGATCGGGCTCGTCGGTCGCAACGGCGCCGGCAAGACGACGACGCTGCGTATCCTCGCCGGCGAGGGGGAACCGTACGCGGGCACCGTGGCACGCACCGGCGAGATCGGTTATCTTCCGCAGGATCCCAAAGAGGGTGACCTCGACGTCCTTGCGCGCGACCGGGTGCTCTCCGCACGCGGACTGGATACTCTGCTCACCGATCTGGAAAAGCAGCAGGCCTTGATGGCGGAGGTCGCTGACGATGCCGCCCGTGATCGTGCGATCCGCCGCTACGGCCAACTCGAGGAGCGCTTCGCCGCGCTCGGCGGCTACGGCGCCGAAAGCGAGGCAGGCCGGATCTGCGCGAGTCTCGGATTGCCCGACCGCGTGCTGACCCAGCAGTTGCGCACGCTGTCCGGCGGCCAGCGCCGTCGAGTGGAGTTGGCCCGGATCCTGTTTGCCGCATCGGACACCGGTGCCGGATCGGCGACCACATTGTTGCTCGACGAGCCGACCAACCACCTCGACGCCGATTCGGTCGGCTGGCTCAGGGATTTCCTGCGCAACCACACCGGTGGGTTAGTGGTCATCAGCCACAACGTCGACCTGCTGGCTGACGTGGTCAACCGGGTCTGGTTCCTGGATGCGGTGCGTGGCGAAGCCGACGTCTACAACATGAGCTGGCAGAAGTACCTCGACGCCCGCGCCACCGACGAGCAGCGCCGCCGCCGCGAACGTGCCAATGCCGAACGCAAGGCGACCGCGCTGCGCGCCCAAGCGGCAAAGCTCGGCGCCAAAGCCACCAAAGCCGTTGCAGCACAGAATATGCTGCGCCGCGCCGACCGGATGATGGCCGCACTCGACGAAGAGCGGGTGGCCGACAAGGTGGCCCGGATCAAATTCCCCAGCCCCTCGTCGTGCGGACGGACGCCGTTGACAGCCACGGGGCTGACGAAGAATTACGGCTCGCTGGAGATTTTCACCGGCGTGGATCTGGCGATCGATCGAGGCTCTCGGGTGGTCGTGCTCGGGCTCAACGGCGCGGGCAAGACGACGCTGCTGCGGTTACTGGCCGGCGTCGAACAACCCGATGCCGGGTCGATGGAAGCCGGACATGGTTTGAAAATCGGCTATTTCGCGCAGGAGCACGACACCCTCGACGACGCCGCGACGGTGTGGGAGAACATTCGCCACGCCGCGCCGGATTCCGGCGAGCAAGAGCTGCGGGGTCTGCTCGGTGCATTCATGTTCAGCGGCAGCCAGCTCGACCAGCCGGCCGGGACGTTGTCCGGTGGGGAGAAGACCCGGCTGGCGCTCGCCGGCCTGGTGGCTTCGACTGCCAATGTGCTGCTGCTTGATGAACCGACGAACAACCTCGACCCGGCCTCGCGTGAACAGGTGCTCGATGCTTTGCGCAGCTACGCCGGAGCGGTTGTGCTGGTCACGCACGACCCGGGTGCCGCCGAAGCGCTCGACCCGCAGCGCGTCGTGCTGCTGCCGGACGGAACCGAGGACCATTGGTCCGAGGACTACCGGGACCTCATCGAGTTGGCTTGACCGCTTGGACCCCTAGGTGTAACAGGCGATTTCGTCAAAGCGGCCCGCCAGCCGACCCGGCTTCCTAATCTGTGTGCTTTGGGGATCCTGTTCAACCGGGGAGGGGCCGATGAGGAAGTCGAAAAAACCGCGCGATCAAGTTCTGCGCGAATTGCGCCATGCCTACGAGGGCGGAGCCAGCATCCGTACTCTGGTCGCGTCGACCGGCAGGTCGTACGGATCGATCCACAGCATGCTGCGCGAATCCGGAACCACGATGCGCAGCCGTGGCGGACCGAACCACCGCACTCGAGTCAGCAGCTAGCCCCTCTAACTCTGCCGCACCGAGCCCTCGACCAGATCGAGGACGGCGGTGAGCAACTGAGTGTCCTCCCCGGAAGCGACCTTGGCCACCAGCCCGTCGAGTACCAGGTCCAGGTAGCACTGCAACACATCGCTGGGAATATCGTCACGCACCCGCCCCGCCGATTTCTGCCGACGCAGCCGCTCGATCGTCGCCGCCGCCAACTCCGCTGACCGATCAGTCCATTCCTGGTGGAACTCCGGGTCGTGGCGTAGCTTGCGGGCAATCTCCAATCGTGTGGCAAGCCAGTCGAACTGCTCGGGCGCCGCCAGCATGTCACGCATCACCTGGACCAGACCCTCGCGCGAGGCGACATCGGCCATCCGCTCGGCATCCTCGTGGGCCAGCTCGAAGAACAGGGTGTCCTTGTCGCGGAAGTGGTGGAATATCGCCCCCCGCGACAAGCCGATCGCCTGCTCCAGGCGTCGCACGGTCGCCCCGTCGTAGCCGAACTCGGCAAAGCAGCGGCGGGCGCCGTCAAGG
>NZ_JBAPRN010000394.1:0-3595 GCF_049281135.1 Mycobacterium sp.
GGTACATGTCGGCAGACATGTCCGGCGTATCGGCGAGGTCGAACCAGCGAGCCTGCAGGCTTTCGTCGTCCGCCGGGAAGGGCTCGCCGCCCACCCATTCCATCCGGAATACATGGTCGAGGTACTGTGCGTGATCGCCGTTGACATGGACGATCGGACACGTCACGTGCACCCAGGCCAATCGTCTGGCCACCGCGTGGATACCGCTCTCTTCGAACACTTCTCGGACCGCGCAGTCGGCCGGGTTCTCCCCCGGCTCGACAATTCCGGTGACTGGCGTCCATGCCCGGTTATCAGACCGTTGGATCAGCAGCACCTGCTGATCGCGAATCACCACCGCGGTGATCCCGGCCAACCACAACGGCGCATGCCCGATGTGCTGACGAAGCGCGACGATGAACTCAGGAACCGGCACAGTCCCGTTTCTAACAGAGACCGTGAAGCCGGTAATTGCGGTACCCAGGCTCAGGGTCCTCACCTCTAAGCTGTCATCCGAAGTACCGCCCAATTTTCGGTTCTCGCGTCGCGCTGGAAAGGACAGCCGTCATGCCACTCGCTCGGATCGACCTCATCGAGGGCAAGTCGGTGGAATACCGCCGCACGCTCGCAGACGTCGTGTACGACAAGATGATCGAATGTCTCGGAGTGCCCGAGGATCGATTCCAGACAATCACCGAACATAAGGCGGAGAACTTCTTTTTCGACCGCGACTACCTCGGTCTCTACCGGTCTGAGAACTGCATCTTCATTCAGCTGATCTTCCTCAACGTCGCGAGTCCTGAGCAGAAAGCCGCGTTCTACAAGGCGGTCGTCGACGAGTTACAAGAGAAGCTTCAGCTACGGCGGGAGGATGTGTTCTTCAACCTCGTGACTGTCAACCCGCCGGACTTCTCCATGGGCAACGGCGTGGCCACGTACCTCAATGGCGTGCCGACCGATCGACTCGACCCAAATTCCATCGAGCCCTGACCGGTCCGGTCGTTCAGTAGAACTGACCTCGGAGGACGACCACGTCCGCGCGGTGCAGAACCTCAGGGCCGTAACGGGGATCGTCGTAGTAGCACAACATGTCTGCCGAAGCGCCGTCGTCCAGGCCAGGACGGTCAAGCCAGTCACGGGCGTCCCAGCACGCCGCGCCGAGCGCGTCGGTGGGAGACATCGCGATGCGGGTCAGCGCCTCGACTTCATCGCCGATGCGCCCGTGGGCGATCATGCCGCCCGCATCGGTGCCGGCGTAGATCGGGATGCCGGCCTCGTGCGCGGCGCTGAGCCGCGAATAGCAATTGGCGTACAGGTCGCGCATGTGCGCGGCGTACGTCGGATACTTGCCCGCGGCGTCGGCGATGCCGGGAAAGTTCTCGACGTTGATCAGGGTCGGCACCAGCGCGGTGCCATGTTCGAGCATCAACTCGATGATGTCGTCGGTCAGCCCGGTGCCGTGTTCGATGCAGTCGATTCCCGCCTTGATGAGACCGGGCAGGGCGTCCTCGCCGAAGACGTGCGCGGTCACCCGCGCGCCGTTGTCGTGGGCGGCGTCGATCGCCGCGGTCAGCACGTCGTCGGACCACAACGGCGCCAAATCGCCTATGTCGCGGTCGATCCAGTCGCCGACCAGCTTGACCCAGCCGTCGCCGCGCCGCGCCTGCAGGGCCACCGCGTCGGGAAGCTGCGATTCGTCCTCGATGTCGATCGGCAGGCCAGGGATGTACCGCTTGGGGCGGGCCAGATGCCGCCCGGCCCGAATGATGCGGGGCAGGTCATCGCGATCGTCGAGGCTGCGGGTGTCGATCGGCGAGCCGCAGTCGCGCAGCAGCAAAGCGCCGGCCTCACGGTCGGCTTCGGCCTGGGCGATCGCCTCGTCGAGTTCGACGGCGCCCTGCGGCCCCAGCCCGACATGGCAGTGCGCATCGACCAGACCCGGAATGATCCAGCCGCCGTCGAAGATCGTGTCGGCGTCGCCGACCGGTTCGCGGCTGATTCGGCCATCGACGATCCACAGTTCGATGGGTTCTTCGTCGGGTAGCCCGATCCCTCGAACGTGTTGCGGCACTACTTACCCGGGAATTTCAGCTTGGACAAGTCGAAATCGGCCAGCCCGGGCGGCAATTCGTCCAGACCCTGCGGCATGTTGGACAGATCCGGGAACCCGGCCGGCATACCCGCGCCGAGCGGGCCGCGGACCTTGGGCGGTGTCGGTCCGAACTTCTTGCCCTTTTTTCCCTTGCCGCCCTTGCCTTTTGCGTTCTTTCGGGTCGCTGACTTTCGCCCCAACCCGGGTATCCCCATGCTGCTGACCATCGAGGACATCATCTTGCGCGCCTCGAAAAAACGGTCGACCAGTTGATTGACCTCGGACACCGACACACCCGAGCCGTTGGCGATGCGGAGGCGACGTGACGCGTTGATGATCTTCGGGTCGGCCCGCTCTTGCGGCGTCATCCCGCGGATGATGGCCTGCAGCCGGTCGAGTTGGCTGTCGTCGACGGCGGCCAGGGCCTCTTTCATCTGACCCGCGCCCGGAAGCATGCCCAGCAGATTGCCGATCGGGCCCATTTTGCGGATCGCCAGCATCTGCTCGAGGAAGTCCTCCAGCGTCAACTCGCCGGATCCGATCTTGGCGGCCGCTGCTTCGGCCTGCTCCGCATCGAAGACCTGCTCGGCCTGCTCGATCAGGCTCAGCACATCGCCCATGCCCAGGATGCGGCTGGCCATCCGGTCGGGATGGAAGACGTCGAAGTCCTCTAATTTCTCGCCGGCTGACGCGAAAAGTATTGGAACGCCGGCTATTTCCCGGACCGACAGCGCCGCGCCACCTCGGGCGTCGCCGTCCAGCTTGGTCAGCACCACGCCGGTGAAGCCGACGCCTTCGCCGAACGCCTGGGCGGTGGCCACTGCGTCCTGACCGACCATCGCGTCCAGAACGAACAGCACCTCGTCGGGGTCGACGGCAGCGCGGATGGCCGACGCCTGGGCCATCATCTCCTCGTCGATGCCCAACCGCCCGGCGGTGTCGACGATCACCACGTCGAAGTGCTTGGCCCGCGCCTCCACGAGCCCGGCTGCGGCGACGGCAACTGGATCGGCCGGACCCGCCTGTCGATCGGCCTCGGCATTCGCCGAGGTGCCGGGGTGCGGCGCGAACACCGCGACGCCGGCCCGCTCGCCGGTGATGCGCAACTGGTCGACCGCGCCCGGTCGTTGCAAGTCGCAGGCCACCAGCAACGGAGTGTGGCCCTGGCCGCGCAGCCAGAGCGCCAGCTTGCCCGCCAGCGTGGTCTTACCGGAGCCCTGCAGACCGGCCAACATCACCACGGTCGGCGGCGTCTTCGCGAATGCCAGCTGCCGGGTCTGCCCGCCGAGGATGGCGACCAGTTCCTCGTTGACGATCTTGACGACTTGCTGCGCCGGGTTGAGGGCGCCGGATACCTCCGCGCCCTTGGCGCGGTCTTTGACCCGACCGACGAACGCACGGACCACCGGCAGCGAAACGTCGGCCTCGAGCAGCGCCAGCCGGATCTCGCGGGTGGTGGCGTCGATGTCGGCGTCGGTCAGCCGGCCTTTGCCGCGAAGTCCTTGCAGGGCACCGGTGAGCCGA
>NZ_JBAPRN010000395.1:0-4799 GCF_049281135.1 Mycobacterium sp.
GGTCAGCGGTTCGCGCCCAAGTGACGTTGTTGCGGTCGTGTTCCGGGCTGCCGAACGTGACACCATTTTCACGTTCGGCACTGAGCGTGAAACTAGCTTCACGCTCGCCAGGGTTTTACTTCGCGCCCAAGTGACGAGCTAGCTGTCATCCCCGGCCGACCGACCAGCCGGTTGGGAGGCCGCCGGATTTAAGTACACTCTTTCCCACCGGCCACCGGCGTCCAAGAGGAAGGCCCTGCCATGGGTATCGCACTGACCGACGACCATCGCGAACTCGCCGAGGTAGCCCGCGGGTTTCTCACCTCGCAGAAGGCCCGCGCAGCCGCGCGGTCGCTGCTGGATGCGCCCGAGGAGGCCTTGCCGCCGTTCTGGCAAGCCCTCGTCGAACTCGGCTGGCTGGGCCTGCACATCGACGAGGAACACGGCGGCTCGGGATACGGCCTGCCCGAACTCGTTGTCGTCATCGACGAACTCGGTCGTGCGGTGGCGCCCGGACCTTTCGTGCCAACCGTCATCGCGTCCGCGGTGATCGCCAAAGACGGCTCCGCCGCGCAGAAGTCGCGGCTGCTGCCGGGCCTGATCGACGGAACCGCGACCGCGGGCATCGGTCTGGGCGGCAACGTCAGCGTGAGCAATGGTGTGGCCGACGGTGACGCCGGCATCGTGCTCGGCGCGGGCCTCGGTGACCTGCTGCTGATCGCCGCCGGTGACGACGTGCTGGTGGTGGAGCGCGACCGCTCCGGCGTCTCCGTCGAGGTGCCGGAGAACCTGGATCCGACCAGGCGCTCCGGACGTGTCCGGCTGGAGAAGGTCCGCGTCAGCGACGACGACATCCTGCCGGGAGCACACGACTCGGCGCTGGCGCGGGCCCGGACGCTGCTGGCGGCCGAGGCGGTCGGTGGAGCTGCCGACTGTGTCGACTCCGCGGTCGAGTACGCGAAGGTACGCCAGCAGTTCGGCCGCACTATCGCCACGTTCCAGGCCATCAAGCACCACTGCGCGAACATGCTGGTGGCCAGCGAGTCGGCCGTCGCCGCGGTATGGGACGCCTCCCGCGCGGACTCCGAGGACGAGGACCAGTTCCGCCTGGCGGCGGCTTCGGCTGCCGCACTGGCGTTTCCGGCCTACGCGCGCAACTCGGAATTGAACATTCAGGTGCACGGCGGTATCGGTTTCACCTGGGAGCACGATGCGCATCTGCACCTGCGCCGCGCGCTGGTGACCACCGCACTGTTCGGCGGCGACGCGCCCGCCGATGACGTGTTCGAACGTACTGCCGCCGGAGTGACTCGGGAGAACAGCCTGGACCTGCCGCCCGAGGCGGAGGAGATGCGGACCCGGATCCATGCGGACGTCACCGAATTCGCCGGGCTGGACAAGCAGGCGCAGCGGGACAAGCTGATCGAGACCGGTTACGTGATGCCGCATTGGCCCAAGCCGTGGGGACTGGCCGCAGATGCGGTGGAGCAGTTGGTGATCGAGGAGGAGTTCCGCGCCGCGGGCATCAAACGCACCGATTACGGCATCACCGCCTGGGTGATTCTGACCCTCGTTCAACACGGAACACCTTGGCAGATCGAGCGATTCGTTGAAAAGGCGTTGCGCAAAGACGAGATCTGGTGCCAGTTGTTCTCAGAGCCCGACGCCGGTTCGGACGCGGCGTCGATCAAGACCAAGGCTACCCGGGTGGACGGCGGCTGGAAGATCAACGGCCAGAAGGTGTGGACGAGCGGGGCGCACTACTGCGCGCGCGGTCTGGCCACCGTGCGCACTGACCCGGAGGCACCCAAGCATGCCGGCATCACCACGGTGATCGTGGATATGAACGCTCCCGAGGTCGAGGTGCGACCGCTGCGTCAGATCACCGGCGGGTCGGACTTCAACGAGGTGTTCTTCAACGACCTGTTCGTACCCGACGAAGACGTGGTCGGTGAACCCAACACCGGCTGGACGGTGGCGAGGGCAACGCTGGGCAACGAGCGGGTCAGTATCGGCGGCAGCGGATCCTTCTATGCGGGTTTGGCTACCCAACTGGTTCAACAGGTCAAGGACCAGCCGGATCGATTGGCGGACGGGCGAACTCGGTTGGGCGGATACCTCGCCGACGAGAATGCCCTGCGGCTGCTGAATCTGCGCCGCGTCGCGCGCAGCGTCGAAGGAGCGGGTCCCGGACCCGAGGGCAACGTCACCAAGCTGAAACTGGCCGACCACATGATCGAGGGCGCGGCGATCCTGGCGGCTCTGGTTGGGCCGGATGTCGCACTGCTCGACGGTGACGGCGCCCTGCCGGCCCGACTGGTGATGAGCGCTCGCGCGATGGCCATCGCCGGCGGCACCTCCGAGGTGACTCGCAATCAGATCGCCGAGCGGATCCTGGGCATGCCGCGCGACCCGCTGATCAACTGAGGTAGCGCTCAGGCCGGACGGGGGACCGCAGCCGCCGGCGACTGGCCGAGCCAGCCCGGCACGGCCCGACGAGCGTCAGTGGCCCCGTGGATGGTCAGCGCCCCGCTGAGCATCGCCCTCGACCACGACAGGTCGCCGCGCCAGATCTGGGTCAGGGTGAGCAGGCTGGCTTCGACGGTGGCGGCCACCTCGTAGCCGGGGTCGAAATCGCAGACGTCGGGCACTCCTTCCGAGACCATCAGCCACCAGTGAGCGGCCTTGCGGTCCACTCCGGCCAGCCGAAACGCCACCACCGTTCGTGCCCGTGGCCACGCATCAACGGAAATCGTGCGCCGGATATCCCACATCAGCAGGTGCGGATCGAGATCGCCGTCGCCTAGTTCACCTATCCAGCGAATTCCCCACGCGCCGAGCGCCTCCACGACTCCCGCGAGTTCCTGACCACACGGCGTCAGCGAATAAGAGGTGCGACCGTCGACCTCGCTGCGTTCGACAACACCCGCACGCGACAGCGACTTGAGTCGTTTGGACAGCAGCGCCGGTGACATCTTCGGCAGTCCGCGCCGTAGGTCGTTGAAATGCACACTGCCCTTGAGTAATTCACTCACCACGAGCAGCGTCCACCGCTCGTCGAGCAACTCCATCGCCTTGGCGATCGGACAGAACTGGCCGTATGTCGACATATATCCAGTAGATCGCTTGGCAGCGGAATTGACTAGTACAGATTGTGAACCTCGTTGGATTCAGATCCGGCACTAGAAGCGGTTCAGCATCAAGCACGACGATTATCGCGAATCTCAAAGAAGGGCGATTGACAATGACTACGAGAATTGACACCGACGTGCTGACGGCCGATCACGGACTCGAAAGCAAGCACCGCGCATTGTGGGCGATGGGCGACTACACCACCGTGGCAACCGAAGTGGTGTCACCGCTCGGTCCAGTACTGGTACAGGCGAGCCGGATCGCAGCGGGTGACCGGGTACTCGACGTCGCCGCCGGGGCGGGCAACGCGGCGATCCCCGCCGCGCTCACCGGTGCGAAAGTGGTCGCCAGCGATCTGGTCCCCGAACTGCTGGAGCGCGGCGCGGCCCTCGCCCGGGCCCGGGGCGTCAACCTGCAGTGGCGTGAGGCCAATGCCGAAGCGCTGCCGTTCGACGACGATGAGTTCGACGCCGTGCTCTCCTGCGTCGGGGTGATGTTCGTCCCGCACCATCGGCGCGCGGCCGACGAGTTGGTCCGGGTCTGTCGGCCCGGCGGGACGATCGGGCTGATCAGCTGGACTCCAGAAGGCTTCATCGGGCAGATGTTCGCGACGATGAAGCCCTACGTGGCGGCGCCCCCGGCCGGTGTGCAGCCGCCGCCCAAGTGGGGCCGCGAAGACTATGTGCGCGGTCTGCTGGGGGATGGCATCACCGACTTCACTGCGCAACACCGCACGTTGAGAGTGGACCGGTTTGGCGACGGCGCGGCGTTCCGCGACTTCTTCAAAACCTATTACGCGCCGACGATCTCGGCGTACCGCGGCATCGCGGGCGAGCCGGACCGGGTCGCAGCGTTGGACGCCGAGCTGGCTGAACTGGGCGACCGATGTCTGGCCGGTTCGTCGACGATGGAGTGGGAGTACTTACTGGTCACAGCCCGCAAGCGCTGATCAACTTGCGGTCAAGCCGGCGCGAAGCGTGCCGCGCCGCCCGGGCCGGGCTCCGGCAGCGCCTCGACCCGCATCCCGCACGTCACTGAATCAGGTTCGCAGTCAACGATATTGGCTGCCACCCGAAGGCCGCTCTGTTCGGCGAGCTCGACCAGCGCGATGACGTACGGCGTCGGGATCTCCGGGTTGAACGCGTGATAGTTGACCGTGTAGGTGAATACGGTGCCCTGGCCCGACACCGGTCGCGCGACCAGCGGGCCGCCGCAGTCGCGGCATTGGCCGGCCGCGGGATGGACCCAGTGCGCGCAGTTCTCGCAGTGCTCGATGAGCAGCTGAGACGTCGTCTCGGTTGACACGGGCAATACAGTACACTCAATTGCCTCGGGTTGGTGGGCAGCGGGTTGGTCTAACGGACGGCGCAGATGAGCTACTTCGAAAAAGCCGCGATCATTTCCGGCATCGGCATTTCCCGAATCGGCCGTCGCACCGGCATTCCCGGGCTGGATCTGACCATGGAATCGGTCCGGGCGGCCATCGACGACGCCGGCTTGGCCCCTGGTGATATCGACGGAATCGCCACCTTGGGGGACACTCCCGCCGCCGAAGTCAACGCCGCGCTGCAGATCGACGCCGCCGACTGCGGGACGGGGTTCAGCACCGGCGGTCTGCTGAACCCGGTGATCTCGGCGTGCCGCGCGGTCTCCGAGGGCCATGCGCGGCACGTGATCATCTACCGGAC
>NZ_JBAPRN010000396.1:0-20562 GCF_049281135.1 Mycobacterium sp.
GGCCACAGCAGCTGCATTGGCGCGCCAGCAGGGTTTGCCGGGCGGCGGCGTCGAAGAAGGGCGTCGACTCGGTGTTGCGGGTGACGCTGGGAAACGTCATCGGTTCGTCCTTCCGGTGGGGCTCAGTACGAGCGTCGAATGGTGTTGCAGGATCCCGCCGTTTCCGCTGACCAGCACCACGGCGTTGTCCTCGACCTGACGTGCGCCGCCGTGCCCGCGGGCTTGGATGACGGCTTCCACCAACGGGGTGAAGCCCCACAGGTAGTAGGAGGACAGTTGACCGCCGCCGGTGTTGGTCGGCAGAGCGCCGCCGGGCGCCAAGGCACCGCTGGCCGCCAGCTCGCCGCCCTCGCCCTTGCCGCAGAACCCGTAGTCCTCCAGGGTGACGGCCACGGTGTAGGTGTAGCAGTCATAGATTTCGCGGATCGTGACGTCGCTGGGCGTGATGCCGGACATCTTCATCGCGGCCTGACCGGATTGCACCGCGCCGGTACTGAGCCCGAACTGACTTCCGCGTTCCCAGCTGTACCCGGGATGGCCCTGCCCCCATCCCCAGACGTGCACCGGGGGCTGGGCCAATGCCCTGGCCCGCTCGGCGGTGGTGACCACGACGGCCGCACCACCATTGGAGACCAGGCAGCAATCCAGCAGATGCAGTGGCTCCACGACGAACTTGGAGGTCTGATGGTCGATCAGGCTGATCGGTGCGCGCATCTGCGCCGCCGGGTTGTCGGTGGCCCAGGCGCGCTGACCGACCGCGATGGCACCCAGTTGCGCCGAGGTGGTGCCGTAGGCCTGCATGTGACGCTGCGCGGCCAGCGCGTAGTAGGCGGTGGTGTTGGTGATGCCGCTGGCCGACAGGTGTCCGCCGAATCCGCGGGCCGCTGGGCGTGCATAGACCTCCGACCCCCGCACACCTTCGCGCAGCGGGGCATCGGCGAACACGCAGACGACCACCTGGGCGCTGCCGGATTCGATGGCCGCCGACGCGAGAGCCACCATGCTGGCCGCACTGGATCCGAAGGCGTTGACGCTCAACAGAAGTGACAGATCACTGAGCCCGAGATCCTCGGCGATCGTCAAGTCCACGCCGCCGGACTTGCCGGCACTGACCAGCACGCCGTCGACGTCGGCAAGCCTGAGACCGGCGTCGGCGACGGCCAACCGGATGGCATCCTGTGCGAACTGGGATGCCGAGCGGCCGTAGACCTTGCCCACCTGCGTGAGTCCAAGGCCCGCGATGGCGGTTCCCGTGCTCATCGGGCGGGAGCAGCCGCGGGAAGGTCGCGGCCGAAGTCGCGGTCCACCGCAGCACGGTTGGCGTCCAGCGCCGGTGCCGCGGTCGCCGGCCGCCAGCCGAAGGACCCGTAGCGGGCGGGAGAGCGAATGGTCCGTACCGGCTCGCCATCGCGCCCGGTCAGCTCCACCGCCAGGCCCGCGGCGGCGAACTGATCGGATTCTGCGACCTCGCCGGTGTCGCGGACGACGCCGGAGGTGATTCTGGCCGACTCGAAAGCCTCCGACCACTCGGCGGTCGTGCGCCTGCGCAGAACCTCCTTGAGGATGCTCAGCAGCTCGTCGCGGTGCCGAATGCGGTCCTTCATCGTGGCGAATCGCGGATCGGACCGCAGACGATCGTCGTCGAGGATCTCCACCGCGCTCTGCCAGTGGTGGGGCATGTAAGCCGCCAACACGATGCTGCCGTCGGCGGTGGCGTACACCCCGGAGGGGGTGGTAGCCGCGGGGTAGTTGCCGCTGCGCTTGGCCACCCACCCGCGGCTGAGGTAGTCGGTGAAGTCGTGGGTGTGCAGGCTGCATGCCACGTCATAGAGCGACACCCGCACCACGTCTCCGCGCCCGGTGCGCGTGCGCGCGAACAGCGCAGCCAACGCGCCCTGGGCGGCCACGTGTCCGGTGGCCGCGTCGATGGGGATCGACCCCAACTTGGTGGGCGGCCCGTCGGGCTCGCCGGTGATCGACATCCACCCCGTCTCGGCCTGGACGACGACGTCGACGCCGCCCCGGTCGGCATTGGGTCCGGTCTCCCCGAAGGCGTTGATCGACACGTAGATCAGCCCCGGGTTGCGCTGCCGGACCGCCTCGACGCCGAGACCCAGTCGATCCATCACCCCCACTCGGGAGGATTCGATGAGCACGTCGGCGTTCTCGACGAGGGTCAGCGCCTGCTCGCGGTCCTGGCTGGTGCGCAGGTCCAACACGATGGACTCCTTGCCCCGGTTGAACGATTCGAACATGCCCTGATAGCCCTCGGCGGCGCGGCTGCCGAGTTGGCGCGCGGCGTCACCCGAGGGCGGTTCGATCTTGATCACCCGCGCACCGAGGTCACCGAGAACCATCGCGGCGAGCGGACCCGCCACGATCTGGCTGAAGTCCAAGACCACGAGGCCGTCCAAGGGCCGCGGCGCTGCAGTCACTGTCATCCCCACTTTCGATATCAATGTCGATTCTAGTGTTCCCCGAAACCCGGGTCAAGGGTGGGGGTGAAACCGCAGTTAGCGGGGCTGCGCCAAGGGCACTGCGTACACCAGGTTGGACTGGTCGTGCTGGAAGAACCGTTGCCGGCAGGCTCGTACCACCGCCCCGTGCGCGGGGTTCACCTCGGCCAACACCGCCCCCGCCCCCGCCGACGCCAGGCCCGCTACCGCTTCGTCGAGCAGGGCGAAGATGCCCTCGGGGTCCAGCAGTGCGACGCCGTGACCGAAACTCATCCTGGCCAGCTGATCGGGTCGACCGGATTCGTCGACGCCATGGCGGGTGGTTGCGGTGGCACCCGCCGTAGCGGTGCTCAGGGCGTAAACGCGTTCGGTCAGCGTCCGGGTGGGACCCTCGGTGCTGGCGCCGGCCGGCACCGCGACCCCGTGGTGCAGTACCGCTGGCTGCACCGACTCGACGGCGGTCACGGTCGCGTCGTGCCCGGCGGGGACGTCGACCGCGGGTTGGCGGATCATCCGCAGCAGCCACCAGGTCTCCTCGACGACGTCGAACCCGAACGTGCGCCCGATGCGCCCGGCGGCGGGGTGGTCCCCATCGGCGATGGCCCGGACACCGCGTATCCCGGTGCCGAACCAGGCGGGGGCGGCCTCGGCGAAGAGCTTCTCGAGGAGCAGCGTCGCGATGCCCTGGGAGCGATGCGTCGGAGCCACCACCAGACGTGCCGTGCCCACCCCGAACTCGTCGACGCCGACCACGCTCACCACCGCGACCATCGTCGGCTCCTCGACCCCACCGTCTGCCACCCTCCGGCGCGCCACCAGCCACCCGGCCGGGGCCGGGTCGGTCGGGCCGGCTACCTCGTCGAGGGCGGTGAAGCCGGCCTCGGCGTCGTAGGTCCGGGCGGCCCGGGAGAACGCGGCCAGCTCGTCGAGCAGATCGCCGCTGAGGGTGTCATGCCACTGGTAGTCGATCAGCAGGTAGGGCTGCTGGGCCTCCCCGAACGGCGTCACCGCACTCATTCACCGTCGACATTCAGGAGCCTGGCGGTTTCACGCCGGAAGATGTGGTTCGCGATTTCGTTGTGCCCCAACGTCATCGGCCCCACGTCGGCACTTTGTAGGGCTGTCTGGCTGTTGCGCAGAATGGGGAAGTCCTCGGCGTGCAGTACCCGCAGCAGAATGTCCCAGTTCTTCTCCCACAGCTCGTTCCACCGTTGCTCGTCGAGGTCGGTGTCCTCGGCACGGGGCGGGATGACCCTCATCTCCATGAACGAGCGGGTCGGGTCCTGCGGATGGGGGCGGAAGGTCAGCAGTTCCAGGTGATCGGACTGCTTGAGCAACGTGCTGTTGGGCCCGAGGTAGTGCGTCTCGATGAGGTACTTCTCCATGGGGCGGTCCGCAGGATCCTCGTCGATCCACCGGTCGATGCTCTTGCGGGGTTTGATCCAGCGGCAGTGGCGGCCGAAGTCCTCCAGCACGGAGATGTTGGTGTGGATGAACTTGCCCGCAGTGTTGGGGTGTGCGTACTGAATGTGATAGCCGTCCAGGAACGCGTCCTGCATGAGCTTCCAGTTGACGCCCTCCTCGAAGGTGCCCGATCGGAAGCAGACGTAGTCGTCGATGCCGTAGCTGGCCAGGATGGCGTCCATCTCGGGTCCCAGCCAGTCGGCCACGTCGATGCTCGCGTCCGTGTTGTCGACCACCCAGACGAATCCATGGCGCACTTCGCAGGGCACCTCGGCGAGGCTCAGGCCCGAGGTGTCGACCTCCTCGCCGAAGGTCTCCTGTCGGGTGATCGTCCTCAGCGAGCCGTCGGTGTCATAGGACCACCGATGATAGGGGCACGAGAAGAGTCGGTTCTTGCCCGACTTCTCGCACTCGATCATCGCCCCGCGATGCCGGCAGGCGTTGACGAAGGCCTTCACCGACCCGTCGCGCTGACGGACGATGATCAGGTTGTTGCGGGGCATCTGGACGGTGACGAAGGACCCCGGCGATCCAATCTCGCTGGAGTGCGCGACGATCGAGGGCACCGTGCCGAAGATCAGGTCGCGTTCCCGCTGGGCCAGAACGGGGTCGGTGTACTCAGTGGCCTGGATCGTCGCCAAGTCGTCGTAGAGGTCGGTGGTCTGGTTCTTCAGGTGCGAGATGACGCGCCTGATGCGCTCCTGGCGTTTCTCCGGAGCGTCCTCGACGTAGGAATGGTGGGTGATCTCGGTCATCGTGGTGTCCTTCCTCGGGTGTGGGGCCTGGCTGGGCGGCGGTTCACAGCGTTGCCTCTGTGCCGAACAGCACCGATCCAGTCAATTGAGCTTGCGGACCGGCGATGAACAGCGACAGCGCGGCGTCGGGAACCTGGTTGGCCGAGGTGCCGCGGAGTTGGCGTACCGCCTCGACGGGCAGCCCCATGCCGTGGACGAATCCGGCCGCGAGATTGCCACCGGCGGTGTTGACCGGCAACAGTCCGTGCGGTGCGATGAGATTGTCCACGGTGAAGAACTTCTCGGCCTCGGCAAAGGTGGTGAAACCGTGATCGATCAGCGCCTGAATCGCCGGGCCGGCGGTGTTCTCGTAGACCTGCACCACGTCGACGTCGTCGGGAGCGTAGCCGGTGTTGTCCCACAACCGCCGCGCCGCCGGAAGGAATCCCGAGGTGGCGTAGGGGTCGGAGTTCCCGGCGTCCTCGCCGTAGCCGCTCTGCTCGGCCCCCAGGATGTAGGCCGGTGCTTGCCGCAACTGTCTGGCCCGCTCCGAGCTCGTGACCAGCAGCGCGAACGCGCCATCGGCTTCACGCGAGCAGTCATAGAGTCGTTGCGGGCTGGCGATCATGCGCCCGGCGGCGTACTTCTCCGGCGAGAGCGTGTGACCGTAGGCCAGCCCTTCGGGGTTGGTCGAGCCGTGATGGTGCACGGCCAGGGTGAAGGCCTCGATCGCGCCCTCCGGGACTCCCTCCACGTCGAGCATGCGGCGGGTGCGTAGCGATCCGCTCTGTACCGCCGAGACGACGCCCTGGGCACGGTAGGTCGACGTGAAGTGGTACCGAACGAATTCTTGGCGACCGGATTCCGCCTGCGCCAACGAACGGTAGACGATGACGTAGCGGGCGAGCCCGGTGACTACCGCGGCAGCGGCGGCGGCGATGGCTCCGGCGATGCCGCCTCCCCCGCCGCTGGAGATCACCGAGAACCGGAAGTCGTGGATGTCCAGGGCCGTGGCCAGCGTGGGTGCTTCGTCGTGGCCGTCACCGTAGGAGGTGAAGCCGTCCACCTCGCGGGGATCGACCCCGGCGTCGCTGCACGCTGCCAGAACGGCCTCGAGCAGCATCCGCTTCTCGGGTTGGCCGGTGCCGCGTTTGTAGAAGCGGGTGCCGCCGATGCCGGCGACCGCCGCCGCACCGCGCAGTGCCGATGTCGTCACTGGTCCTCCACGTCGGTCGTCCAGCGCAGCACGGCCCATCCGCCGGTAAGGTCACTGGCGGGCTGCACCCACCCGACCACGCGGGCACCGGTCTGAACCGGTGCGCGCCCGGTCACGATGCCCAGCAAGCGCCGGCCCCCAGCATCGGGCAGTTCGACGAGCGCGGTGGTGTAGGGCACGGCGTCGCGGAACTCCTGTGACGCCGGGAACGCGTGGAACGTCGTGGTCCACGAATAAACGGTGCCGCGCGGTCGAACCGACTCCCACGGCGGGTCGAACGAGTGACACTTCGGGCAGATCCACGAAGGCGACCAGATCCACCAATCGCAGGCGCCACAGTGCTGGATGCGAAGCTCTCCGGCTCTCAGACCCTCCCAGAACGGGATCTCGATGGCTTCCTGCGGTCCCACCGGCAGCGCGACGGGGAGTGCTTCATGCGTGGCGCTCATGCGGAGGCCGCCGCAGTGCGGGGATCGGCGATGAACGACGAATACTGTTTGCGCACTTCGATCTTGGCGATCTTGCCGTGCGGCAGCCGGGGCAAGGGCTGCTCGATCATCAGGACGTGCCTGGGGACTTTGAAGTCGGCGAGTTCTTCTCGACACAGCGAGAGCACGTCCTCGGCCCGCAGGTCATCCCCGGCACGCACGATAGCTGCGGGCACCTCGCCGTACTTCGGGTCGGCCACACCCACCACGACGACCTCTTCCACGCCGGGAATCGCGCCAATCACCATTTCGATCTCGGCGGGCGAGATGTTGATGCCACCGGCGATGATGATGTCCTTGCTGCGGTCGACGAACTTCAGCCGACCTTCCTCGGTCCAGTACCCGACGTCGCCTCCATGAATCCACCCGTCCCGCAACACTTCCGCCGTCCGCTCGGGGGCATTCCAATACCCACTCATCAACGCCGGACCCCGCGCGATGATGTGTCCGTGTTCACCGGGCGCGCATTCGGTGCCGTCCTCGCCGACGACCTTGACCTCGCTGAAGATGCCGCCATAGCCGCACGTGTCGGGGTGGTCGTAGGCGTCGGCGGCGCTGGTGGCCGTGGCGATACCACCGATCTCACTCATGCCGTAGAGCTGACGGATCCGCAATCCCTTGTCCATCCACTTGTGGAGCAGGTCGACCGGAACGCGCGCACCACCGGTGATGGCCGTGCGCAGATAGGGCAACTGCGCGGTCTCGAAGTCGGGCACCCGCGACATCTGCTCGTAGACGAACGGACCGCCGAGACAGACCTGGATGTCGTAGCGCTGCAGCAGTCGTAGAGCATCCGCGGGGTCGAACTTGCTCTGGAAGACCAGCAGTCCGCCCATGGTGATCGTGCGCATCAGCCCCCACACGGTGCCGGGCGCGAAGGCGAAGGGCACCGGCAGGAAGGTGCGCAGGCCGGGACGGATGGTGTCCTCCATCAGCATCCACTCGAACATCGCGCCGAGGATGCTCGCGTTGGTGTAGACGACCCCCTTGGGATGTCCGGTGGATCCGCTGGTCATCATGATGATCATCGGGTCACCCGGGTCGCGGTCGCGGCGGAAGTCATCGCGCGGGCCCTGGCGCAAGGCCGTCACGGCGGCGAGATCCGCAAAGGACGGGGCTGCGGGCAGCGAAGCGATGGTCGCGCCGAAGTCCACGTCGCCGAGGACGAGCGAGGGTGTCATGTCCTCGGCGATGACGGCCAGTTCGCGGGCCTTGAACCTATTGTTCATGGGCAGGAGAACGGCCCCTGACTTGACGATGGCCAAGGCGGCCACTGCCCATTCGAGGCTGTTGCGGCCGATCACGCCGACGCGGTCACCGGGTTCGACACCCCACGCGGCGAGGTCGCGCGCGACGCGGCTCGTCCAGTCCTCGACCTCTCGGTAGGTGGCCTGTTGGTCGCCGACGACCAGGGCAAGGTCATCGGGATGTTGCCGAGCCCACCATCGCAACGCGTGGCTCACCGTCATGCTCATCAGCTCATCGTCCTCACGCGTTCGCCGCGCCGTATTCGATATACATGTCGAAACTTCTTCGTCGAGAGTACAACTCGAGCGGCGCATGGCGCAATGCCCGCTGCTGAGCCTTACAAGCCCACGTCCCGACCGATGAGTTCCTTCATGATCTCGTTGGATCCCGCCCAGATCTTGCTCACTCGGGCGTCCATCCATGCCCGTGCGACCCGGTACTCGGTCATGTAGCCGTACCCGCCATACAACTGCACGCAGTGGTCGAGCACGTCGTTTTGCACGTCGGCGGCCCACCACTTGGCCTTGGCCGCAGCGATCGGCGACAGCTCACCGGCGGTGTGCAGTGTGACGCACCTGTCGACGAACACCTCGGCGACGTCGACTGCGGTGATCAACTCGGCGAGGAGGAACTTGTTGGCCTGCAACGAGCCGATGGATTGGCCGAAAGCGCGCCGTTCCTTGGCATAGTCGAGGGTTTCCTGCAGCACGGCCTTGACGTGGGCGATGTTGGCTACTGCGGTGCCGAGCCGTTCCTGTGCGAGGTTTTGCATCATGTGAATGAAGCCGTGGTCGACTTCTCCGATCACGTTGGCGCCGGGAACGCGGACGTCGTCGAAGAACAGCTCGGCGGTGTCGGCCTCGGGTTGGCCGACCTTGTCGAGTTTGCGGCCGCGCTCGAAGCCCGCCATTCCGGTTTCCACCGCAAGCAGGGTGATGCCGTGAGCGGGTTTGGCCTCGGGGTTGGTGCGCGCGGCCACTACCACCAGGTCGGCGTGGTAGCCGTTGGTGATGAAGGTCTTCGACCCATTGAGGATCCAGTCGTCACCATCGCGCACCGCGGTGGTCTTCAGGGCGGCCAAGTCAGAGCCTCCCGACGGCTCGGTCATCGCCAGTGCGGTCACCGTTTCCCCGGTACAGAACCGTGGCAGCCACCGAGCCTTCTGTTCGTCGGTGGTCAGCTCGACCAGATAGGGAGCCACGACGTCGGCGTGAATGGCGATCGCCGATGCCAGGGCGGCGCTGCTGTGGGCGAGTTCTTCGAGCAGCACGGCGGTGAACCGGTAGTCATCGGCCTCGCCCCCGCCGAACTTCTCGGGTATCTGCAGACCGAGGAGACCGGCGTCACCTGCAGCCATCCAGGTCTCACGCGGCACCCGTCGGTCTTCGATGAACTTCTCGGCGTAGGGCGTGATGGACCGCTTGACGAACGAGCGGACCGAATCCCGGAATTCATCGTGCACCGGGTCATAGACTGCGCGCTTCACGGCGTGTGGGCCTCTCGTGGATTTCGGCGAGCCGAGTCAGTACGGACTGGGGCTCCGGGAACGGGAACGTCTTCATGCCGGCCGCGACGCTGCGGCCTGGCGTGCGATTACTGCAGCAACTGCTCGGCGGCGGCGTCGAGATTGATGGTCTTGAGTTCGAAGTAGGACAAGAAGCCCTCCAAGCCACCTTCACGGCCAATGCCCGAGTCCTTCACTCCCCCGAACGGGACGCGATTGTTGTAGACGAAGTTGTTGAGCGAGAAGGTGCCGGTACGCACCGACCGCGCCACGTCTAACGCACGGGTGGGATTGGTGGAGAAGACCGCCCCATGCAGGCCGTACTCGGAGTCGTTGGCGATGGCCACGGCCTCGTCGACGTCATCGTAGGGAATCACCACCGCGACGGGACCAAAGATCTCCTCGCGCGCAATGCGCATGGAGTTGTCGACGTCGGCGAAGACGGTCGGTTCGACGTACCACCCCGTGGACAGCCCTGGCGGACGGCCACCGCCCCGCACCAGCGTGGCGCCGGCATCGACACCGAGCTGCATGTAGGACTCCACCCGCTCGCGCTGCGCGGCGGAGACAAGCGGACCCATCGTGGTCTCCGCGGCGAATGGATCTCCGATTTGCCACGCGTCGGCTGCCTTGCCCAATAACGCCACCACCTCGTCGTACAGGCGTCGTGGCGCCAGCACTCGGCTCAACGCCACGCAGGCCTGCCCGCTGTTCATGAAGCAGCCAACGGACAACCCAGCGCGCACTTGCTCCAAATCGGCGTCGTCGAGAACGATGGCCGCGGACTTCCCTCCCAATTCGAGCTGGGTGCGCTTGAACTGGCTGCCGCAGACCGAACCGATGTAGCGGCCCGCAGACGTCGATCCGGTGAAGCTGACCTTGTCGACCCCGGCATGCTCGACGAGCGCCTTGCCCGTGGCCGCGCGCCCGGTCACCACGTTGAGCACGCCAGCAGGTACGCCTGCCTCGCGCAGCGCGTCGACCAGGATTGCGACGTCGAGGGGGGTTTCGGGAGCTGGCTTGAACACCACCGAGCAGCCGGCCAGTAGCGCGGGAACGATCTTGCCCACCGCCATGCCGATCGGGCCGTTCCACGGAGCGATGGCCGCCACCACCCCGATGGGCTCGCGAACCACCAGCGCCGGCGCCCCGTGCCGCCGCAACTCCTCTAGCGAGGTGGTCCGCGCAAGGTCGGCGATAGACCTCATCGTGTCCACCGCGCGGTCGACCGTCGCTGTCGACATGGCCAGCGGCGCACCCATTTCCGAGGTGATCAGCCGGGCGAGCTCCGCCTTGCGCGCAGCCAAACCCGTCGCTGCGGCATCGATCACCGCCGCCCGATCAGTGACGTCCAGCCTGCGCCACGGTCCCGTCGAGAACGACTGGCGCGCCGCGCTCACCGCGGCGTCGACCTCGACCGCCGTGGCCTCGCCGGCCTGACCGATGACCTGCTCGGTCGAGGGACATACGACGTCGAAGCGTTCGCCGGCCGACGCGTGCCACGCCCCGTCGATGAAGATCCCTTGGGACACTTGCACACCTGCTTTCTGTGAGCCAGGATACTATCGACATCAATATCGAAACTCTGCCAGAAGTGTAGGCGCACGAACTCGCGCAGAGCAAGACGCCACAGAGACCATCGAGGAACCCACATGCCCACCCGTTCGGCACTGATCACCGGAGCATCACGCGGCATCGGACGCGAGATCGCTCATCGGCTCGCCGCCGATGGCTATTCCTTGACCCTTTCCGCGCGTCACGAACGGTCCCTCGCCGAGGCGTGTGAGCAGTTGCGCGCGGCGAGCAACGTCGAAATAAGCTCTGTCCCTTGCGATCTAAGAAACGACGACGATGTTCACCGGCTCGCCGCCGCACACGGGGATCGCTTCGGTGGCACCCTGGACCTCCTCGTGCTCAACGCGGGGGTTGCCACCGATGGCGCCGTCGCGGACGTATCGATGAAGTCGGTCGACCTGACGCTGAACGTGAACTTCCGAGCGCAGTTCCTGCTGGTGCAGGACGCCCTGCCATTGCTTCGCAAGGCAGCAGCGGCTCGGCCCGACCATGGCGGAAAGGTCATCGCCCTCTCCTCGATCACCGGATTGGTCAGTGAACCCAATCTCGCGGCTTACGGAGCCAGCAAGGCCGCGCTGGTGTCGCTGTGCGAGACCGTCACCCAGGAGGAGTACGTCAACCGCGTCACCGCCAGCGCGGTCTGCCCGGGCTACGTCGACACCGACATGACCACCACCATCCGAGAGTCTCTCGATCGTGGCGACATGCTCACCGCAGCCGATGTCGCCGAAATCGTCATGGCCATCACACGCCTGTCGGCACGCGCCGTGGTGCCCAGCGTCGCCTTGACCCGTGCCGGCCGCAACCTGTGGCGCGCCTGATTACTGCGGCACCGCAAGGAGTCTCACGATGAACCCGCTGGAACTGAGCTTCGACGTCACCGCCGCATGGGACACGGGCCAGGCGCTGACCCAGTCGGCATGGATCTTCCTCCCCGACACGGCATCACCCCTCGGCATCCTGTGCGGTCTTTCCGGGGGGACCTATGACAAGCACTACTGGCATCTCGACGTCCCCGGTCACCCCGGCTATAGCTTCGCCGAGCACCTCGCGGCTCGAGGATTCATCGTCATCGCCGTCGACCACCTCGGAGTCGGTGAGAGTTCTCGACCCGCAGACCCCGAGGAGGTCCGCCTCGCGCGTGTCGCCTGCGCCGACGCAGCCGTGGTCGAGCAGATCCGCCAGCGCAGCGCAGCGGGCACCCTGCATCCCGACTTGCCCGCACGAGACTCACTTCCGCTGATCGGGATCGGGCACGCGCGGCGGAGACGGCGACTGCGGGCTTCTTGACCGAGTACGTCAGCCGGGTCGCAGTGCCCGTCCTGATCGCATTCGGCGATCACGACGTCGTGGAGTACCCGCGCCGCGAACCCGCCTTCTACACGGGCAGCGACTTCGTCTCGTTACTGGTCCTGCCCAACTCAGGGCATTGTCACAACTTCGCGAGCACGCGTCACCGGCTGTGGGATGAGATCGGTCGCTGGGCGCGCGGGACAGCCGAATCGACGGCCAGCCACGCATCCCGTTCGGACCAACAGCGCGAAGGCCCCGGCGGTGCGGACTGCCCGTTGCAGGATCGGCCGGTCGTTGGCGGTCGGGGCGCCCCCTGTGTTCGCACCTTTGCCAGGATGAGGTCGTAGCGGACGGGCTGCGCAGATCGGAGCACGAGATCTGCTACGGCCGGTTCCATCCCGCGGTCGATGGCAACTCCATCTCCTTGGTTCGTGCCATGGGGCAGAATGAGAGGCGCGGCCCCCAGTCATTGCAAGCTCCCGCTGCCCGAGAAGGACCGAAGGCGGTCTAAAAGCGGATGACACCGCGGATGTTCAGTCCTTCACGCATGTCGTCATAGGCCTCGTTGATCTGATCGAGCGCATATTCCTTGGTGACGAGCTCATCCAGCTTGAGTCGTCCCGCTCTGTATAGGTCGAGGAGCATCGGTACCGCCTTGCGTGGCGGCTGCATCCCAAACAGTGCGCCCTGAATCCGCTTCTGCATCATCGAAAGGCCGAAGGCGTTCAGGCCCGGGACGGGTGCATCCTCCACGACGGGGCTCACACCAGTGACCACCACGGTGCCGCCCTTCCGAATCGCTTGAAAACCCTCACCGATCAACGCGTTGTGCACCAAGCTCGCCGTGAGGATCGCCGCGTCGGCGCCTTGGCCATTGGTCAACTCGTGGATGCGGGACATCGCGGCAGCAATGGATTCGAAGGATTCGGTAGCACCGAAGTCCAAGGCCCACTTGCGTTTCGCTTCGACCGGGTCGACCGCGATGACGTGTGCGGCTCCGCGAAGGTGTGCGCCCTGAACTGCGTTCATCCCCACGCCGCCGACGCCTGCGACAAGGACGACGTCACCGCCCGCCACCTCACCGGCGGCCGCGGCAGATCCAAAACCGGTCGCGACACCGCACGACACGAGGCACGCGATCTCCAGTGGAATGTCCTTCTCGATCTTGACCAGTGACTTCTGGTCGTAGACCTGCCACTGGGAGAAGGTGCCCAGTAGGGCGATGGTGGCGATGTCGAGTCCGTCATCGGTGTGCATGCGGAAGGTTCCGTCTAGCTGGTGGCCGATCAAAATCAGCGCGCCGTTATCGCAAAGGTTCTGTAATCCAGTTGCGCACCAACGACACTCGCCGCAGCTGGGTACGAAGGACGTGACCACGTGATCGCCCTCCTCGAGCCCGTGAACACCACCGCCGATCTTCCGGACGATTCCGGCACCTTCGTGTCCGCCGACAATGGGCAGGTGGGCCACCGGAGCATCGCCGGCCGAGATGTGGTCGTCGCTATGACAGAGGCCCGTCGCAACCATCTCGACGAGCACTTCACCACGTTTCGGTTCGTCGAGTTCGACCTCTTCGACCTTCCATTCACCTGGAGAGTTCCGCAAGACTGCCGCCCGCGTCTTCACATCAATCCTTTTCTCGGTTGCCCTTTTCTCGGTTGCCGATCATCGGCTCACCCCGTCCTCGAACGCTTTTGAGCATGCATGCGACATGGGCGCCTGTTAACACCTAACCGCCGATACCAAGCTGACCGGCCAGTTGCGCTTGGTCGGCATAGATATGGCTCCGCACGATCTTGTCGTCGCTGAACCAATCCCACTCGCAGAGCGTCCATTCGATCAGCTTCCCGGTGCTCTCGAGATTCAGCCCACCCATGGACAGCGGGCCGGTGTGGCGTGCGGTCCACGTCAATTCGACGGCTACGCAGTCAGCAGTCTCAACGGATCCGATCACTGTGTGCCGATTCTCGCTGAACGCCGTCAGGTAGCCAGTTAGCAGACCGCGAAATGCTTGTTGCCCATTGAACTCGTGACCGAGTGCGCGCACGATGCAGTTTTCGCCGAACCCTGATAGGTAGCCGTCGATGTCCCCGACATCGAGTGCCGTCGTAAATAGGTGTTGCACTCTCTCGGTGAGTTCACCCACGTCGAGACCTCCTTATCTGTAACGAAATTGAACCCCAACTGGCCACGATCTTCGGCTCCTGGAGCGTCGAAACATCGGCGCGGTGTTCGCGATGCACCTAAATCGACATGCATGTCGACGTCGTTGGACGTTAACACGGTCGGACCGCGTAGGCAATGCCGATCACCACGATGTAGCAGCTCGCAGCTGCTACATGGATGACCGACTGGCGCCGGCCGGAGTACTCACCCTCGACCGAACAACCGGTGGGCACGACCAACCGGTGGACAGCAGTAAAGCAGTGCTTGACCGGTAAATCTCAAGACGTTAGGTTACGACATTGGTCGCAGTCCGTTTCACGACAGCGCTTGGGAGCGCTAGGTCTTTCGGCTGTGGCGGCGAGCCGGGCCGGCGCACGACCACACTGGCAGTCAACGGCATTGTGCGAGAACACGTTGGCGGCAGGCCCGGCCGACCAGGAGTCGACCAGCTACACCCCAGACCAAGTGATAGGGGAACAGATGAACATCGAATGGTCGGCAACCGACCTGGCGTTTCGGGAAGAGGTGTGCAGCTTCCTGGAGGACCAGTTGACGCCCGAACTGAGGGAGGCAGGGCACCTGATGACCAGTGTCTATGCCGACCAAGAGGCCAGCCTGGCCTGGCAGCTGATCTTGAACCGCCGCGGCTGGGCCGCGCCGGCATGGCCGATCGAACACGGAGGCTGCGACTGGAGTCTCACTCAGCACTACATCTTTAGCCGGGAATCGACGCTAGCCGGAGCGCCATCCCTCTCGCCGCAAGGAATCCAGATGGTCGCGCACGCGATCATCGCGTTCGGCACCCCCGATCAGAAGTCCTACTTCCTGCCGCGCATCCTTTCTGCCGAGGTCCTCTTCTGTCAGGGCTACTCCGAACCCGAATCAGGGTCAGACCTGGCCTCACTGTCGATGGCCGCCGTCGACGACGGCGACGCACTGCTGTGCACCGGCAGCAAGATCTGGACCGCACATGCTGCCGAGTCGAATTGGATGTTCGGACTGGTACGCACGTCTCGCGGTCAACGCAAACAACAGGGCATCACATTCGTGCTCATCGACATGGCGTCCCCGGGAATCGAGATCCATCCCCTGGCGATGACCTCCGGCGACCTGATTCTCAACCAGGTCTTCTTCGACGCCGTACGGGTGCCGAAAGAAAACGTGCTCGGTGCCATCGACGACGGGTGGACGGTTGCGAAGTATCTACTCGAGTTCGAACGCGGGGGCGGAGCCGTGGCACCGGGATTGCAAGTGATGGCCGAACGGATCGCCACCGCAGCGGCTGGGCAACCCGGGCCCGCATGCGGGCGGCTTCTCGACGACCCGCAATTCGCGTCGAAGCTCGCGGCCGCACAAGTCCGTGCACAGGTTCTCGAAGTACTCGAATACCGAGTGTTGGCAGCGGCCGCCAGCGGCGGACACCCGGGTGCCGACTCGTCCATGCTCAAAATCCTCGGTACCGAGTTGAGTCAGGCCCTCACCGAACTGTCCCTCGAGGCGGCCGGGCCCCGCGGACGGGTTTACCAACCCCACGCGACTCTCCCCGGCGGGCCGGTATCGCAGTTCGAGCCGCCCTCCGACGGCTATGTCAGTGGAGAACCGTGGCAGGCGGTGGCACCCCTGCGGTACTTCAACGACCGGGCCGGCTCCATTTACGCCGGCAGCAACGAAATCCAGCGCAACATCCTCGCCAAAGCAACGTTGGGACTCTGATGGACTTCACTCTCGCGCCCGAACAAGAGATGCTCCGCGGCGGACTCAACAAGTTTCTGAGCAGTCGCTACGACCTCGAGAAGAGCCGCGGTGTCGCCAAGACCGGCATTGGCTGGCAGCCCGACGTCTGGCGCTCCTTCGCCGACGAACTAGGGATCCTGGGCGCCGTCCTTCCCGAAGCGGTCGGTGGAATGGGTGGTGGATCGGTCGAACTCATGGTCATCGCCGAAGCGCTAGGTCGCGCGCTAGTCATCGAACCGTTCGTCGACACCGTCGTGGTCGCCGGCGGGCTGCTCGCGCGCGCCGACGGTGACGCCGCACGGTCGGTCCTGGAGAGAATCGTTGCTGGGACGGCCATCGTCGCATTCGCCGCCGCGGAGCCGACGTCCGGCCACCACCTCCAGGACGTGTCGACCACCGCGGTGCGCGACGGGGACGAGTGGGTGCTGCACGGGGACAAGACCGTCGTGCTGAGCGCACCGCTGGCTACTCATCTGTTGATCAGTGCGAGAACCTCGGGTAGTCGCACCGATGAGGTCGGAGTCTCGCTCTTCCTTGCCGAGTTCGACGCCACGACTCCGGCGCCTGGTTTCGCGGTCCATGGCTATCGCACGATCGATGATCGACGTGCCGCCGATGTAATTCTCGATGGCGTACGTCTCCCCGCGGGTGCGCTGCTGGGCGACGCTGGCGACGCGTGGCCCTCAATCGCAAGGGCCGTCGACGAAGGTGCGGTGGCGGTTTCGGCCGAAGCCGTAGGTTGCATGCGAAAGGTGTTGGCAGACACCGTCGCCTACTGCAAACAGCGTCAACAGTTCGGGCAGCCGCTCGGTAGCTTCCAGGTGCTGCAACACCGCTTGGTTGACATGTACATGGAGCTCGAACAGGCAGTCTCAGCGGTCTATCTGGCGGTGCTCAACCTCGAAGCAAAGGACGACGTTCGTGCGCGCGCCGTGTCGGCAATGAAAGTGACGATCGGGCGCGCGGCCCGGTTCATTGGTCAGAACTCCGTTCAGCTGCACGGCGGCATGGGCGTGACGGAAGAACTTGCCATCGGTTATTTCTTCAAACGCCTTACCGCCCTGCAGTACGAGTTCGGTACGACCGACCAACATCTTGCCCGCTACGCACGGCTCACGAACCCGCCTTCGTCCGTAGATCAAGACCGGAGCGCTTAGGTGCCCTCCGTTCGGAGTTGATGTTTGCTTCTTGACGGCACGAGGACTTGCTCATCGCTGCTGCCCCATCGTTGTCCGCGGGCCGGTTTGGGACAGACCACACGCGGGCGACGGGGCGATTCCAACGATCTGCCAGGCTGGGCATCGTCCTGCATACGAGTCATCCAATGTATCAACACTTCTCGCGGCCCCCACTCGTCGATCGTCCAAGGACGGGGCTGGGCATGAGATACGGATCTGCCCTGAGCGGGGGCTCAGCCGGCGGGTGTCCGGGGATCGACTAGGAGCGCGTGGTCCGGCGGTCGTCGCCCATCCTCGATCTCATCAGGAAGCGGCCGGCGTCACGACCGGCCATTGCTCGTCGGAAGAAGTGACCCATTGGCTCGGCGGAGGAGCCGAATCCGAGACGCTGGGTGCAGCGCCCCGCAGAAAGCTACGGATGGACTCGGCGAAGATGCCGGCGGTCGAAAGGCGGTTCGCGGCGACCGCTTTGGCCAGTTCCGGCTCGGTGGCCGGAGCCGCGTTTCCAAACAGCCTGCCACCGTCGTCGGCACTCCGCATCGCCTCGCTCAACGCGGCGCTGATGGTCAGCTTGTCGAGACCGTCGATGATCACCATGACTTGGGCTGCCGGCACGCCGATGTCGCCGAGCAATGCTGCGCTGCGGTCATATGCCGCGATCAGCACGTCGCGAGGCATGAATTCGAGGAGCACCGGCGCCGCGTTGCGGTGACGCAGAATCGACTCACGGGCCGCGAGACTCAGTGCCACCTGCCACTCGATCCAGTTGGGAACCGACTTCGGATCAGGTATTCGAACCTCGAGCATGATGGCTCGGGCTACAGCCCGTAGGATTGCGGCCTTATCGTCGAAGTGGTGGTAGAGCGAAGGTGCCCGCACGTTGAGTTCACGGGCGAGTCGCGGGAGGCTGAACGCACTCAGACCCTCTGTGTCGATGATCCTCATCGATGCCTCCACCACGGCATCACGCTGGATCAATGGCTTCGAAGGACGCGGCATGTCGCTAAGTATCTGTCATGACGGCGTCATTTGGCGACCTTCGCGATCGTGCCCGACGGCGGCATCGTTGCGCTTTCAAGATCAGTTTACCTAGGGCCATCAGGTTGTCGACCGCATGGAACTGGACTCGCCGACCCTCCGAAACTAGCCGAGTTCGATCGGCGTGGCTCCAGAACGTCAGAATGATCCGACCCCGGATGCCACCTGCATCCAGCAGGCGATGGGCCTCGGGGGCCTGACCGGCTTCGAAGATCCGGGCCACCCGCAAGGTGCCCCGTCACACCCGCTGCTGCTACATGCTGTCCTAGGGGCATCTCGGTACGGGTGACGTTCTAACCGACTCGCGGCTGCGACGCGGCGAGGTCGGCGTAGGAGGCTTGGATCTGCCTTCGTGCGATCTTACCGCTGGCCATCCGCGGTAGTGGGGCTGTTTCGACGATCACGAATCGGGGGATCTTGTAGCCCGCGAGGTGATTCCGGCAATGATCGACGATGGTCGAGGCGTCCAGTGGTTGCGACGCGTAGACGATAGCCGCTGGGGTCTCGCCGAACTTCTCGTCCGCGGTCGGGATGACGCAGACCTCTTCTACGCCAGGCACCGCGCTGATGACGGCCTCGATCTCGGAGGGGGCGATGTTGAAACCGCCGGAGATGATCAGGTCCTTCATCCGATCCACCACTTGGATGAAGCCATCACCGTCGCGCACTGCGAGATCACCGGTGTGAAACCAGCCGTCGCGCCACGCCGCGGCAGTCGCGGCCTCATTGCGCCAGTACCCCGGGGTGATCGACGGACCGTTCACGACGATCTCACCACGTTCCCACGGGTCGCAGTCGGTACCGTCGGGCCGCACGACGCGGTGCCGGGTGAACACCGAACCGCGACCGATGGATTCAGGTCTTTTGAGAGCGTCCTCGGCAGAGTTGAGGGTGGAGATGCCGTTGAGTTCGGTCATGCCGTAGGCCTGCCGGAGCGGCACCCCCTTGCCCAGCCAGGCCTGAATGGTTGACAGCGGCGCGCGTGCACCGGCGATCGTCACCAGCTTCAAGCTGGACAGATCGGCGTCGGCGAAGTCCGGCAAGGCGGCCATCCGCTCGAATTGAACCGGAACGCCCGACATCACCTCGATGCGTTCGTCCGCGAGCCTTGCCAGGGTTGCCTCCGCATCGAAACCCTTCTCGTAGAACAGAGTCATGCCGCGGGTCAAGGGGTGCAGCACGTGCCAGGGCAGGCCGGGGGCCCCAGCCATCGACAGTGTGTAGATGATCCGTCCGCCGGGTCGCAGCGCCGGTTCGGCCATCGCCAACTCGGAGATGAAGCTGAAGGCGCTGCGATGGGTGATGGTCACGCCCTTCGGCGCCGACGTCGTCCCACTCGTGTAGATGATGATCGCCACGTCGTCGAACCCAGACGCGGGCTGTGCGTAGGGCCGGTGCTCGATGTGTCGCAGCTCGGTGAAGTCGCCAAGCCCTACGAGCCGTGCACTGGTCCCCGCCACGGCCTCAACCATCCGCGGGTGGGCGTCCTCGTCCGACAGCACCATTGCGGGCTCTGAGTCGTCGACCAGCTGGCGCAGTTCAGAACTGGTGAACCGATTGTTGTAAGGCACTACCACCGCACCGAGCTTGAGCGCACCGATGGCAGCGGCGCACCATTCCAGACTGTTGGCCCCGACGACTCCGACACGGTCGCCGTGTCGCAGGCCCGCCGCTGTGAGCGCGTGTGCGGCATTGTCCGTCCACTGGTCGAGCGCGCGATAGTCGACTGCGTCATGACCGTCGAAGACGATCGCCAGCCGCTCAGGCGCGGCGCTGGCCCAGAAGGCCAGACCGTCGGTCACTCGTGCAGTCATCGTCCGCTCTGGTCGATCGTCTCCACGGTCAAGGCTCGTTCCGGGCAGTTTCTGGCCGCATCGCGCGCCAGCGATTGCAATTCGTCGGGAACCGGATCCATCACGATGACCGGATCGCCTTGATCATCGGAATCCAAGATCTGAGGCGCGGTGCCGTAACACAGTCCGTGCCCCGCGCACGCGGACCTATCCACCCGAAGTCGAACGCTCATCGAATCATCCTCTCGCACAGTCTATTTGAGATGTCAAGAGTCGGCCATCGGTGCCCCCGTGGAAGCACTCAGCTCGTCGTGGTCTCCGGGGTGAACCGGACGAACATCTGCATCACGCCGCGCACCTGCGCGCCGTGCGAGGTCGGCGGGCGATCCGGGTCGGGCTCGCAGTCGGGGATCCGACGGAGCAACTCCTCCAGAGCGATCCGCAATTCGACGCGGGCGAGATGGGACCCAAGACAGCGGTGCACCCCGGCCCCGAAGGACAGGTGACGGTTGGGACTGCGGTCTAACTGCAGTTCGGTGGGATCTGCGAACTCGTCGCCGTCGCGATTTGCGCCGTTCAACATCAGCAGCAGCTGATCACCGGCGTGCAGTTGCACCCCGGCAAGTTCGGTGTCATGCGTCACCGAACGACCAGGCGACACCGCTGCTTCGATGC
>NZ_JBAPRN010000397.1:0-7094 GCF_049281135.1 Mycobacterium sp.
GAGTTAGGTTGCGCCACAACACCGGATAGGGAATCTCCAAGGGTTTGACGTTCTCGTCGGCAAACCACTTCCGCCAGCCCTCTTCCTGGCCGCGCAGCATGGTGATGACGTGAGCGATGGCGCCGGCGTGATACGTGGCGCGCGCGTCACGAGTTGGGTCGGGCCGACCGCGCCAGACCCGGGTCTGCACCGCGCGCCAGAACGACACGGCCTGCGACACCACGTCCGGTCGGTAGACATAGACGAGCACCGGGTCCTGTCCGACGACGTCGCGGATCGCTGACAGCAGTCCGTCACCGGACCGATCGGGCAGTCCGGCCGCGCGGTCCAGCAGCAGCGGCGTCTGGTTCCACATCAGTTTGCCGCCCCACACGCCGTTCGGTGTCCGTCCGACGGTGCGGATGTAGTCGCGCCATATCTCGGGCGGGGCGAGGTCAGGCTTCCCCGGATCGAACGGATCGAGCAGACTCAAAATCGACTCGTCGTCGACACCGGCGAACCACTCGCGCGGCTGCGGTGATTGGCTCGTGTTCGGGAGGTACTGGAAAAACTCCTGCGGCTCCCCGGCTACGCCGGTTGCTCGTAATGATTCGACCAGCAGGGTGCTGCCGCTACGCTGCGAGGCCAGCACCAAGTATGTCGACGGGCGATCTGTCACCAGCAAAGCCTAGCTGACGGAAAATTGTTGCAACTCTTCCAATTACCTTCACGCTGAACATAACTGTTGTGCGGATTCAGACCGATTTCACGAGATCCGCTCGGTGGCTCGAAGTCCGAGTGAAAGCAGCAGCCGGACATCGGGATCGGCCAGCGATGTCGACAGCAATGTCTCGATCCGGCGGGCCCGATAGCGCACGGTATTGGGGTGGACGTGCAGCAGCGCTGCCGCGGCCGCGATGTCGCCGAAACTGTCCAGATAAGCCCGTAGCGTTTGGACCAGAGCCGGGTCGTGGGCGTGCAGTTCGCGCACTCGGGGGTCCACCAGCCGCTCGTCGGCGCTGACCAGCGTGACGATCTCGTCGAGCAGCACGGTGGTCCGGGCTTCGGCCAGCGAGGTCACCGCGGCGAACGAATCCGGATGGCGCTCAGCGCTATCCAACACGCGGTCCACGTCGGCACGCACCGCGGGCAGGCCAGCCAGCCCGGGTAGCGGCGTGGCGACCACCACACGCAACTGCAGTTGCAGCTCGGTCTGCAAAGCGTTGATGGTGCCGCGAATCCAGGAGTGCAGCGACGACCGCTTCGTTGTATCCGGAAGCAGCACGTACACCCGCGACCCGCGCGATGCGACCTGCGCATCCGCCCGAAAAGCGTTGGCGCTCAGCGCCAAAACATCCGCCAATCGACCTTGACCACCCGAGCCCTGGAAGCCGATCAACGCGGCATCGCCGTCGGCGGCAATCCCCAATTCACGCGTGATCGCCGCCACATCAACAGATCCGAGATCGGCCAAGCCAAGCAGCTGCTGGGCACGCAGCGCGTGCGTCGACGGCTTGGCCCCCAGCCGAGACATGATTCGGGCTGCCAGCACTGCGGCTCCTCGCAGCACCTCGTCAGCGTCCTCCGCGAGCGGCCGCGAGCCCTGCTGCACCCAGATCGTGCCGGCGAAATCCGGTGTGCGGCGGGCGTCGAAGCCCGGCTGGTGAATGCCGACGGCCAGCCGTGGCCGCAGTCCGAGCTCCGGCCGCTCGGCGACCCGGACCACGTCGCTGCCGGCCCGGAGCGCGTCGAATATGCCCCACTGGCCGATCCACTTCAGGTGCTCGGGAGGACCGGCCCGGCCCAGGATCGACAGCCGCCGCAAGTCGTCGGCTTCGTCGTTGGATGCCGAATAGGCCAACACATGGGACTGCGCGTCTTCGATGCTGACCATGCCGTGAATGCGGTCGGCGAGCGACTGCGCCAGGCCGAACAAGTCGGTGCCGGAGTCGTTACGCGGATCGGTGCGATCGCCGTGGTGTTCGAGGACGTGGTTGACCAGCCGATACAGCCGCTCCCAGCGGGCCCGCGGTTCGACGGCCACCACCGCCGTCCCCGTCGCGACGGCCCGGGCGACCAACGCGTCGGAGGGCTCCTTGGCGAAGATGGCGACCGGCGGTTGCCCGGCCGGGCCGATGGCAAGCTTGTCCAGCCAGCTCTGGGCTTGCCTGTCGGCCACGCCGAGCAAGAAGAACACATCGGCCGAGTCCGCGCCGCGGCCGATACCGAGCCGCACGTCGTCGGAATCGATCAACGCCGCCGAGGCGACGGTCAGGTCCAGGCCGCGCGGCGCCTCGACCAAGCTCGCGATTGTCGTATCCAGGGCCAACAGCAGTTGGCCGAGTCCAACACCGGCGGGCTGCATGTTGTCCGATTGTACTAGCTGATGGGCACTTTATTGGCCGATAGGCCAAGCCCACGGGATGTCGTGGTTGAGATCCTTAGACATGGACGCCATCACCGCAGTGCCGTCGCCTGTCAACGAACCCATCCACGACTACGCGCCGAATTCGCCCGAGCGCACCCGGTTGCAGACCGCACTCGCGGCGCTGGCCGATCATCCGATCGATCTGCCGCACGTCATCGGCGGCGCCCATCGCATGGGCAATGGTGAGCGAATCGACGTCGTGCAGCCACACCGGCACGCGGCGACGTTGGGCACGCTGACCAATGCGCAACATCGCGATGCCGCCGCCGCCGTGCAGGCTGCATCGTTGGCCCGAACGCATTGGGCGGCAACCCCGTTCGATGAGCGGGCGGCGATCTTCCTGCGAGCGGCCGACCTGCTCGCCGGCCCGTGGCGGGAGAAGATCGCGGCGGCGACCATGCTCGGCCAGTCCAAAACCGCCTATCAGGCCGAGATCGACGCGCCCTGCGAGCTGGCCGATTTCTGGCGGTTCAACGTCGACTTCGCGCGCCAGATTCTGGCCCAGCAGCCGACCAGCGTCCGGGGGGAATGGAACCGCACCGACTACCGCCCATTGGACGGATTCGTCTACGCGATAACGCCGTTCAACTTCACCGCGATCGCCGCGAATCTGCCCACCGCGCCGGCGTTGATGGGCAACACCGTGGTCTGGAAGCCGTCGGTGACTCAAACGCTGTCGGCCTACCTGACCATGCAACTGCTGGAGGCGGCCGGACTGCCGCCCGGTGTGGTCAACATGGTGACCGGCGACGGCTATGCGGTGTCGGAAGTGGCACTGGCAGACCCGAGGCTGGCCGGCATTCACTTCACCGGATCGACAGCGACCTTCCAGCGGTTGTGGCAGCAGGTCGGCACCAACATCGAGCACTACCAGAGCTATCCGCGGCTGGTGGGGGAGACCGGTGGCAAGGATTTCGTGCTCGCGCACAGCTCGGCGAAACCGGATGTACTGCGCACCGCGCTGATTCGTGGCGCATTCGACTACCAGGGGCAGAAGTGCTCGGCGGCGTCGCGGGCCTTCGTCGCACACTCGGTGTGGCAGCAGATGGGTGACGACTTCCTCGCCGCCACCGCCGGACTGCGGTTCGGCGACGTCACCGACCTGACCAACTTCGGTGGTGCGTTGATCGACCAGCGTGCCTTTGCCAAGAATGTCAACGCCATCGAGCGCGCGAAAAGCTCGCCCCGCGTGACGATCGCCGTCGGTGGCGAATACGACGACAGCGAAGGCTATTTCGTACGCCCCACGGTGCTGCTGTCCGACGACCCGACCGACGAATCGTTCGCGACCGAGTACTTCGGTCCGCTGCTGTCGGTCTACGTCTACCCCGACAACGAGTTCGAGCGGGTCCTCGATGTCATCGACACTGGATCGCGCTATGCCCTGACCGGAGCGGTGATCGCCGATGACCGCGATGCGGTGCTCGCCGCACAGAGCCGGCTGCGGTTTGCGGCGGGCAACTTCTACGTCAACGACAAGCCGACCGGTGCGGTGGTGGGTCGCCAGCCGTTCGGTGGTTCGCGGGGTTCGGGCACCAACGACAAGGCCGGCTCCGCAATGAATCTGCTGCGTTGGACGTCTGCGCGCTCGATCAAGGAGACGTTCGTCCCGCCCACCGATCACACCTACCCGCACATGGTGGCGCAGTGATGACCGGGCGATCGCCAGCGCGGCGAATCCGCGCGCAGCGGGTCGCCCCCATCGGGCTCGGCCTGTTCACCAAGACGCTGCGCCCGGCGATACTGGCCGCCAGTCGCTCGCACGGATTGCGGCACACCGCTGAGCGGTTCCCGGTTACCCGCAAGGTGGTGCACCGGTTCGTGCCCGGTGCGACGTTGGACCGGGTACTGGACAGCGCTGGCGCACTGCGGGATTCGGGCCGATTGGTGAGCGTCGACTATCTCGGTGAGGATGTCACTGATATCGACGGCGCGAACGCGACCACAGGTGCCTACCTTCAGCTGCTCGACGCGCTGGGCCGACGCCCGGATGTCGCTCACGACGGCGTGCGCGCGCTCGAGGTGTCGCTGAAGCTGTCCGCGCTGGGACAGGCGCTCGATCGCGACGGCGAAAAGATCGCACTCGCGAACGCGCACGCCATCTGCGAGCGCGCTGAACAGGTCGGTGCCTGGGTGACGCTTGACGCCGAGGACCACACCACCACGGATTCCACCCTGTCGATTGCCGCTGACCTACGGACCGACTTCCCGTGGCTGGGTGTGGTTTTGCAGGCCTACCTGCGACGCACGCACGGTGACTGCGAACAGTTCGCCGCGTCGGGGGCCCGGGTCCGGCTGTGCAAGGGCGCCTACGACGAACCGGTGTCGGTGGCCTATCGGGAGGCCGCGGCGGTCACCGCCTCGTATCTGCGCTGCCTGCGGGTGCTGATGGCGGGGCCGGGGTACCCGATGGTTGCCTCGCACGACCCGTTGATCATCGACTCGGTGCCCGTAATGGCACGCGAAACCGGCCGTAATCCAGCCGATTTTGAATACCAGATGCTGTACGGCGTCCGGGACGCCGAGCAGACGCGGCTGGTGTCGGCGGGCAACCGGGTTCGGGTGTACGTGCCGTTCGGCACTCAGTGGTACGGGTATCTCATGCGGCGACTAGCCGAACGGCCGGCCAACCTGACCTTCTTCATGCGGGCGCTGGCCGAGCGCGGTCACTGACCGCGGCGTTTCAAATCGACAGCGTGCCGAAGCGTGCGTGACAATCGGCGGCGAGTGAGGGACTAATGGCTCTCAACGACGCGGCGGGTAACGGATAGCTTCAGAACCGACGCGCGGTGGACGCGCTCTCGATTCTTGGAGGCCGCGATGCAGTCTGTTGAGACGCCACCATGGGTTGTGGTCGGTATTGACGGTTCCGAAGCCGCAGTGGGGGCTGCACTCTGGGGCATCGACGAGGCAGTTGCCCGTGATATCCCACTTCGATTGGTGTACGCCATCGATCCACGTGAGTCCATCCACCGCGATGCCGACAGTTTTGCCCACCGGCTCGCTACCGCCGAGATCGCTGTGCGGTACGCGATGATGGCAGTCGAGGCGTCGGAGCAGGCGGTGAAGATCGAGATCGAGATCGTCCACGAGCAGTCGGTCGCTGCGTTGACGCGAGCGTCGAGATCAGCGGTGCTGCTGTGTGTTGGTGCGTCGCGGCATTCCAGCGTGAAACGAGTGGGCTCGACGGCCGCTGCATTGAGTGCATCTGCCCAGTGTCCCGTGGCCTTGCTCCGCGGGAACGACAAGGTCGTGCGAGGAGACGGTGGATGGATCGGGGTAGTTTCCGACCGTTCGGGCCAGAACGGGGTGCTGGTCAAGCGGGCGTTGGAAGAGGCCATGCTGCGTCACGCACAGGTGCGGGTTTTGAACCCAGCCCAGGGTGTGGACGTCAAGAAAGCGGGTGTCGCTGCGGCCGAACGCGATAACGACATCTGCGATTCTGTTGATCCGCGTCTGGCTGACCGGACAGGACGCGATCCGGAACTCGGCTTACGCTCGGTGCCGCTGTGCGGCAGTATCGCCGATTACCTGAATGAGCACAGCCAGTCAATAAAGCTCTTCGTGGTCTGCGCAGACAGTCTCGGCCAGCCAGACTCTGCTGGCGAGAGCGTGCTCTACGACACCGATTGCCCATTGTTGATTCTCAGGGGCGATTCTCACCTGGACCACGACCGCGCCGCCATCGCAGAGCACCAACGACTCTAGGGAGGACGTCCATGCCGCACGCGACGCTGAGCAGAGAGGTCATAGCAAATGCGGTGCTGCTGGCGGGCCGTGCTCCGTCGGTGCACAACAGCCAACCTTGGCGGTGGGTATTCGGGAACGCCACGTTGCGGCTCTACGTCGACCCGGATCGTCGTGTGCGGCACACGGACCGTGCGGGACGGGAAGCATTGATCAGTTGTGGGGCCGGCCTCGACCACCTTTGCGTCGCCATGGCTGCAGCCGGTTGGCAGGCACACGTCGAGCGATTTCCCGAGCCGCGCAACCCCAATCATCTGGCCTCGATTGACTTCACCCCACTCGAAGTCGTCACCGATGTACAGCGCCGACGTGCCGAAGGGATACTGCAACGGCGGACCGATCGGCTCCCGCTGGATTGTCCAACCTACTGGGCGTCGTTCGAACCGGTGCTGTGCAGCAGTGTTGCCGAGAGCGCCGCGATGCTCGTGGTGTTGCCCGATGAGGCTCGCGCGCAGCTGGCTCAAGCCTCACGGCTCACTGAGTTCCTGCGCCAGGAAGACATCACCTATCAAGCTGAACTACATTGGTGGACAGCTCCTTTCGTGGCCTACGAGGGCGTGGCCTCCAGAGGCGCTGGCATCGAGTCTGGAGCTGCATCGTGTCGACGTCGCGCGCGAGTTTCCGTCCCGAGGTGCCGGCGATCGCCGCGCCATCGTGGCAGAGGACCGGTCGAAGATCCTGGTGTTATCTACCGAATCCGACGCCCCGGCTGAAGTGTTGGGCTGCGGGGAAGCGTTGTCCACCGTGCTGCTCGAATGCACGATGGCCGACATGGCAACGTGCTCGCTCACTCATCTCGTCGAACTCGATGACAGTAGGGACGTCGTCCGCAGACTTATTGACGAGCACCGAGAACCGCAGGTGCTGATCCGGGTAGGCATCGCACCGCCGATCGAACCGCTACCCCCGGCCACACCCCGGCGGCCGCTCGACGCGGTGC
>NZ_JBAPRN010000398.1:0-12074 GCF_049281135.1 Mycobacterium sp.
GGTCAGCGGCTCGCTGACCGCGCCGCCGACCAGTGGGATGTTATCGGCGCTCTGGCCGGCCGACTTGAGGCTGTCGGCGACACCGTCAGCGCCGCCTTGAACCTGCCGACCCACCTCGGCGATCGTCGACACCGCGCTGTGGACGGCCAGGCCGACGAGCACCCAGAGAAATGTCCAAATGGCGACGATGACGTCGCTGAACAGCTGGGCCAGCAGTCGGCCCGGAGTGGTGGCGTAAGGGACAAACCGCGATTTCATAATCCCGATCCCAACACAGGGTCGATCTGTAGGTCGCAGTTACGCGACCCCTCGGTTGAATTTGGCGGGCTCCTCCTTGGGCCTTTCGGGCCCGCATCGTCGCCCGGCTACGCTGTCCCGATGGGTCGTCCCGCTCTGTCCGACTATCAGCACCTGGCCAGTGGCAAAGTCCGCGAGTTGTACCGCATCGACGACGGTCACCTGCTGTTCGTCGCGACTGACCGGATCTCGGCATTCGACTATGTACTCGACAGTGTGATCCCCGATAAGGGACGCATCTTGACCGCGATGAGCGTCTTCTTCTTCGATCTCGTCGAGGCGCCCAACCATCTGGCCGGACCACCGGATGATCCACGCATCCCCGACGAAGTCCTGGGCCGGGCGCTGGTGGTACATGAGCTCGACATGGCACCTGTGGAGTGTGTCGCGCGCGGGTATTTGACCGGCTCGGGCCTACTGGACTACCAGCAGACCGGCAAAGTCTGTGGCATCACCTTGCCGCCGGGCCTTGTCGAGGCCAGCAGGTTCGCATCGCCGTTGTTTACCCCTGCGACGAAAGCTGAACTGGGACAACACGACGAGAATATTCCGTTCGCCAAGGTGATTGAATTGGTCGGTGGAGTCCGCGCCAACCAGTTGCGTGACCGTACTTTGCAGACCTATGTCCAGGCCGCCGACCACGCGCTTCGAAAGGGAATCATCATCGCCGACACCAAATTCGAGTTCGGCGTCGATGCCCGCGGCATCCTGGTGCTGGCCGACGAGGTCTTCACCCCCGACTCATCGCGCTACTGGCCTGCGGCCGATTACCGCGTCGGCGAGACGCAGAACAGTTTCGACAAGCAGTTCGTCCGCAACTGGTTGACCGGTCCCGAGTCGGGCTGGGATCGCGGAGGTTCTAAGCCGCCACCACGGCTTCCGGACAGCATCATCGATGCCACCAGAGCCCGTTATATCGAGGCCTACGAACGGATTTCTGGATTGCGCTTCGACGATTGGATCGGTCCGAGCGCATGACCGATAACACTCAACCGCCGATCGCCAAACGGGTCGACTCTCGGCGAGAGTTCCACGGTGACGTGTTCAACGATCCGTACGAATGGCTGCGCGACAAGTCGAGTCCCGAAGTGGTCGCCTACCTGGAGGCCGAGAACAACTACGCCGACCAGACGACCGCACAGCTCGAGCCGTTGCGGCAGCGCATCTTCGATGAGATCAAAGCGCGGACCAAGGAGACCGACCTATCGGTACCGGTCCGTCGCGGCGACTGGTGGTACTACGCTCGCAGCTACGAAGGCAAGCAGTACGGTGTCCAATGCCGTTGCCCGATATCCGATCCGACCGACTGGAATCCACCGGTCTTTGACGAGCACACGGAGATTCCCGGCGAGCAGGTGCTGCTTGACGAGAACGTCGAAGCTGAAGGGCATGACTTCTTCTCGCTGGGTGCCGCCAGCGTCAGCCCCGACGGAAATGTGCTGGCCTACTCCATCGACGTGGTCGGCGACGAGCGTTATACCTTGCGGTTCAGGAACCTTCGCACCGGAGAGCAGTACCCCGACGAGATCGTCGGCATCGGTGCGGGGGCGACGTGGGCCACCGACAACCGAACGGTCTACTACATCACCCTCGACGCGGCATGGCGTCCCGATACGGTATGGCGTCATCGCCTTGCGTCCGGCCTGCCCGCCGAGAAGGTGTATCACGAAGCCGACGAGAAGTATTGGCTCGCGGTGGGCCGAACGCGTAGCGACGCGTACGTGTTGATCGCAGCGGGATCGGCCATCACCTCGGAGGTCCGCTACGCCGACGCCGCCGATCCGCGTGCCGAGTTCGTCACCGTGTTGCCCCGCCGCGACGGGATCGAGTATTCGGTGGAGCACGCGATCGTCGGCGGGCAGGATCGATTCTTGATCCTGCACAACGACAATGCGGTGAACTTCACGCTGTCGGAGGCGCCTGTCGACGACCCCACGGCGCAGCGCACCCTGATCGATCACCGCGACGATGTGCGGCTAGACGGTGTCGACGCGTTCGCCGGGCACCTGGTGGTCAGCTACCGCGGCGAAGCGCTACCGCGAATCCAGCTGTGGCCCATAGAGGACGACGACTACGGACGTGCCGAGGAGATCGGCTTCGACTCCGCGCTGATGTCGGCCGGGCTGGGTGCGAACCCGAATTGGGACTCGCCCAAGCTACGGGTCGGCGCGGGGTCGTTTATCACCCCGGTACGCATCTATGACCTGGACCTGGTCACCGGCGAGCGCACGCTGTTGCGCGAGCAACCGGTGCTGGGCGATTACCGCCGCGAGGATTACGTCGAACGTCGCGATTGGGCGCAGGCGGCCGACGGCACCAAGATCCCGATTTCGATCGTTCACCGTGATGGTATCGAATTCCCAGCCCCAGCTTTGGTTTACGGCTACGGCGCCTACGAGATCTGCGAGGATCCGCGATTTTCCATCGCCCGGCTGTCATTGCTGGACCGCGGCATGGTGTTCGTCGTCGCACATGTGCGCGGCGGCGGCGAGATGGGCCGGCTGTGGTACGAGCACGGCAAGCTGCTGGAGAAGAAGAACACCTTCACCGACTTCGTCTCGGTCGGGCAGCATCTGGTGGACACCGGGCTGACCCGCCCGCAGCAGTTGGTGGCGCTGGGGGGTAGTGCCGGTGGCCTACTCATGGGTGCGGTGGCCAACATGGCGCCCGACCTTTTCGCCGGAATTCTGGCGCAGGTGCCGTTTGTCGACCCGCTGACGACGATCCTGGACCCGTCGTTGCCGCTGACCGTCACCGAGTGGGACGAATGGGGAAACCCGTTGAGCGACAGCAATGTCTACCACTACATGAAATCGTATTCGCCGTATGAGAATGTTGCGGCGCACAAGTATCCGGCAATTCTCGCGATGACCTCGCTGCACGACACCCGGGTCTACTATGTCGAGCCGGCGAAATGGGTTGCGGCGCTGCGGCACACCAAGACCGACGGCAATCCGGTGCTGTTGAAGACCCAGATGACCGCCGGCCACGGTGGTATCAGCGGGCGCTACGAGCGCTGGAAGGAGGTCGCCTACCAATACGCTTGGCTGCTAGCTGCCGCCGACCGCGACCACTACGGCGGCGGCCAGGTAGACGATCTCCTCAGCGGTGCGCAGGGGTAGCCGGGTCGTCATCGACTTGGGCGGGTGGGGCATCCGGGCCGCGTAGATGTTGGCCGGGAACATCGCCAGCATCAACAGCAGTAGGCAGACCGCGGCCGCGATCCGGGTAGCCGGAATCAGCAGGCCCACCGCGCCGAGCAATTCCAGCACCCCGGTGAAGCTGACCAGTAATCCCGCTGCCGGCAGCCGCGGCGGCACGATCGCGATCAGGCTGCCGCGCAGTGGCGGAACGAAGTGCGCCACGCCGGTCAGCACGAACATCGCGGCCAGGCCGACGGCGATCGCCTTGACCCAGGTGTCGACATAGTCGACGCCGAGCCAGTCCGCGACCCGGGCGGCCATGCTTCCGATGAGCAAAGCAATCAGCGGAGCCATCTCTTCATCCCCAATCTAGACACTGACAAGTTCTGCGGCCCAGCGTACGGTGGGTAACTAGTCAGTGTCAAGTTAGTCCGCTATGCTGCCGCTATGGACCGTCCGACCTACCATCACGGCGATCTGCGGGCCGCGATACTTACTGAGGCCGCGCGTCTGGTGGCGCAGCGGGGCGCCGACGGGGTGTCGCTCCGCGAGCTGGCGCGCGAGGCGGGGGTGTCGCACGCCGCGCCGGCACACCACTTCACCGACCGCCGTGGTTTGTTCACCGCGCTGGCCGCCCAGGGTTTCGGTCTGCTGGCCACCGCCCTCGAAGAGGCTCGCCCGCGCTTCCTGGATGCGGCATTGGCGTATGTGCGGTTCGCCATCGAGCATCCGGGCCACTACCGGGTGATGTTCGACAAGTCGTTGCTCGACCCGTCGAACCCGGAGTTGGTGGCCGCCGAAGCCGCTGCCGGGGACGAGCTGTCCCGCGGCGTCGCGTCACTGCCGGACCAGCACGCCCAGGCGGATCCGCGTGGTGCACAACTGGCGGCTTGGTCGCTGGTGCACGGTTTTTCGATGCTGTGGCTGAATGACGCGGTGAACCCTGAGCTGAAGGTCACCGATCCGATGGCGACCGTCGAGCGGATCGCCATGATGTTGTTCGAGGAGTAGTGGTCTAGACGGGCATCGTCGTCTGGCGTCTGCCAGGCGGCGGTGGCTTGTTGGGCAGGAACGCCACCGGCAGCAGCGTCAGCGCGACAACGACGATCGACACCACCAAGACGAGGGTGTAGGCGTGGGTGAGGTCATGCATCAGCCGGATGGTGAAATCAGCGGAGACCTCGTGATGCGACGGCACCGGCGGACCATGCTTCCCGAATTTGCCCCGGAGGATCCCGAGTTTCTCTGCAGCACCGATGGTTTCGCTGCGATTGAACTGACTGGTCAAGATCACCGACATCAACGCGGTGCCCACCGCAACGGCGACGTGTTGGTTGACACTGAGCAGTGTCGACCCGCGCGCCACCTCGTGCGGGGCCAACGTCTGTACCGCCGATCCGGACAGCGGTGTCAGGGTGCAGCCCAGGCCGATGCCGGTGATGACCAATCCAACCATCAAGATTGGCAGATATTCCGCCTGTTGCGATGCGCCATAGGCGAATACGGTCAACCCGGTGGTGATCGCCGTGATCCCGACCAGCAGGACATTGCGGGGTCCACGCTTGTCCATCAAGGTGCCGGCCAGCGGCATGGTCAGCATCGCGCCGAGCCCCTGCGGGATCAGTTGCAGGCCGGACTGCAGCGGAGTTTCGTGCAGCAACTGCTGGAGATAACTGGGAATGACCAGGACGGCGCCGAAAAACCCAACGGAGAAGGCGAACATCGCGGTGTTGGACAGCGTCACCGCCCGATTCTTGAACAGCCGCAGGTCGATGAGCGGATGGTCGGCGCGGTGCAGCGCGTGCAGAACGAACGCCGTGATCAAAGCGATTCCGAAGAGCCCCGGTATCCACACATGAGTGTCGGTGAAGCTGTCACGCCGCGGCACCGAGGAGATCCCGAACAGCAGTGTTGCCAATCCCGGTGACAGCAAAAGCATCCCGACGAAGTCGAAGGCCTCCGACGGGCGCGGACGATCTCTCGGAAAGATCAATGCCGCGAGCGCTATCAGGATCACGCCGACCGGCAGGTTGATCCGGAAGATCCATTGCCAGCCGTAAGCGCTGATCAGCCAGCCACCGAGGACCGGCCCGCACATCGGGGCAAGCAGCATCGGGATACCGAGCACCGCCATCAACCTGCCGAGCCGTCTCGGGCCGGCCTCGCGCGTCAAGATGATCAGGGTCAGCGGCACCAGCATCCCGCCGCCAAAACCTTGGATGACTCGAAATGCGATGAGCTGGGTGATGTTCGATGCCATCGAGCACAGCAGCGATGCCAAGGTGAACCATAGAGCCGCACCCATGAACAGCCGCTTGGTGCCGAATCGGTCTGATGCCCAGCCGGCCAGCGGAATCACCGTGGCCTGGCCGAGCGTGTAGCCGGTGATCGTCCATGCGACGACGGCCTGGGTGGATGCGAACTCAGCGATGAACGTCCGCTGCGCGACGCTGACGACCGTGCCGTCCAGAATCGCCATCACCGAGGCGAGAATGCAGACGCCGGCGATTCGCAGCAGGCCGGCATCCAGCGAATCCGGGTACTCGGCGAGATCGTCGGCCGCGGGTTCGTGGTTGGCCGTCGGCACCGCGCGAGAAACCATGGCCACCAGACTAACGAGAAAGTAGCTAGCTGATCAAAATGTCCTGGGGTAGCCTCCGGGTATGACTGTGACCGAGATCGCTTTGACCGGCCTTGATGGCGGTTCACTGTCACTGGCCGACTTCGACGACCGCGCCGTGCTGGTGGTCAACGTCGCCTCGAAATGTGGTCTGACACCGCAATACGCCGCGCTGGAGCAGCTCGCGCGCGATTACGGCGAGCGCGGCCTGACCGTTCTCGGAGTTCCGTGCAATCAATTCATGGGCCAAGAGCCGGGCACCGCAGAAGAAATCCAGACTTTTTGTTCGACGACTTATGGCGTGACGTTTCCGCTTTTGGCCAAAACCGATGTCAACGGGCCCGACCGGCACCCGCTTTACGCCGAATTGACCAAAACGCCTGACGCCGACGGCCAGGCCGGTGACGTGCAGTGGAACTTCGAGAAATTCCTGGTCGCACCGGGCGGAGAGGTGGTCAACCGATTCCGTCCGCAAACGGTGCCTGACGCGCCTGAGGTGATCGCAGCGGTCGAGGCTGTGCTACCGAATTAGCTGGTCGGCGCGTCGAACTGACGCCTGCTGTCCGCGTGTATGTCACCATTTGGACATCTGACATCGTCAAAATTGTGATGTGTCTGGGAAGTTGATCGTCTCGGTCTCCGGGATTCGCGAACGCACACTGGACGACGTCGCCGAATTCTGCGAGAAAATGGACAACCGGTCTGTGCCGGTGTCGTTACTGGTCGCGCCGCGGTTGAAGGGCGGTTACCGGCTGGATCAGGATCCGGTCACCGTCGAGTGGCTGGCTGGCCGACGTGCCGCCGGCGACGCGATCCTGCTGAACGGATATGACGACGCGGCCACCAAGAAGCGCCGCGGTGAGTTCGCCACGCTGCCTGCGCACGAGGCCAATTTGCGCCTGATGGCTGCAGACCGGGTGCTCGAACACCTCGGACTACGCACCCGGCTCTTCGCTGCGCCGCGCTGGACCGCATCGCCGGGAACAGTGACCGCCCTGCCGCGCAACGGGTTCCGTCTTCTCGCCGATCTGCATGAGATCACCGACCTGGTTCGGCATACGACGGTGCGGGCCCGGGTGCTGGGGATCGGCGAAGGATTCCTGTCCGAGCCGTGGTGGTGCCGGATGTTGGTGCTGTCGGCCGAGCGCGTCGCGCGCCGCGATGGCGTGGTCCGGGTCGCGGTCGCCGCCAGTCACCTACGCAAACCCGGCCCGCTGCAGGCGATGCTGGACTCGGTGGATCTGGGGTTGCTGCACGGCTGCGAGCCCACCGTCTACCAGTGGCGGGCCGATCAGGCCGTTCTCGACGCAGCCTGATCCCTCAGGTCGCTACTGTGTAGCGCCATGAGCGATACCCAAGCTGATGTCATCATCGTCGGGGCGGGCCTGGCCGGCCTGGTGGCCGCCTGCGAGCTGGTGGATCGCGGCAAACGGGTGCTGATCGTGGACCAGGAGAACGGCGCCAACCTCGGTGGGCAGGCGTTCTGGTCGTTCGGCGGCTTGTTCTTCGTCGACAGCCCAGAACAACGTCGGCTGGGTGTGCATGACAGTCACGAACTCGCGTTGCAGGATTGGCTCGGCACCGCGGCGTTCGACCGGCAGGAAGACTACTGGCCCCGGCAGTGGGCGCACGCGTACGTCGATTTCGCGGCAGGCGAGAAGCGCAGCTGGCTGCGCGCCAGGGGGTTGAAGATCTTCCCGCTGGTCGGCTGGGCCGAGCGCGGCGGCTACGGCGCGCAGGGGCACGGCAACTCAGTTCCGCGCTTTCACATCACTTGGGGAACCGGGCCGGCGATCGTCGGGATCTTCGCGCGCCGGCTGGTCGATCACCCGAAAGTGCGGTTCGCCCACCGGCATCAGGTTGACGAGCTGATCGTCGACGGCGCTGCAGTGACCGGGGTTCGGGGCACTGTGCTGGAGCCGTCGTCCGAATCGCGCGGCGTCCAATCATCGCGAATCGCGATCGGAGAGTTTGAATTTCGTGCTCAGGCGGTGGTCGTCACCAGCGGTGGTATCGGCGGCAACCACGATATGGTGCGGGCGAACTGGCCGACCCGGATGGGCCGGGCCCCCGAACGGATGCTCACCGGCGTCCCCGCGCATGTCGACGGCCGGATGATCGCGATCGCCGAGAAGACCGGCGCCCGGGTGATCAACCGGGACCGGATGTGGCACTACACCGAGGGCATCACCAACTACGACCCGATCTGGCCGATGCACGGCATCCGGATCATCCCCGGGCCGTCATCGTTGTGGCTGGACGCCACCGGTAAGCGGTTGCCGGTGCCGTTGTACCCGGGCTTCGACACCCTCGGAACGCTGGAGTACATCGCGAAGTCGGGCTACGACTACACCTGGTTTGTGTTGAACGCCAAGATCATCGGCAAGGAATTCGGCTTGTCCGGTCAGGAACAGAACCCGGACTTGACCGGACGCAGCGTGCGTCAGCTGATCGGGTCGCGGGCCGGATCCGGCGCCCCCGGTCCGGTGCAGGCCTTCGTCAAAAAGGGAGTCGACTTCGTCACGGCAAACTCATTGCGCGACTTGGTGTCCGCGATGAACACCCTGCCCGATGTGGCGGCGCTGGACTATGCGACGGTCGCCGACGAGGTGACTGCGCGCGACCGCGAGGTGGTGAACAAATTCACCAAGGACGGCCAGATCACCGCGATCCGCGCTGCCCGCGGGTATCTGGGCGACAAGCTGGGCCGCGTCGTCCCGCCACACGCCTTGGTGGATCCGAAGGCCGGGCCGCTGATTGCGGTCAAGTTGCACATCTTGACCCGAAAGACGTTGGGCGGGTTGGAAACCGACCTGGATTCACGGGTACTCAAGGCAGACGGGACCCCGCTCGACGGGCTGTACGCGGCCGGCGAGGTCGCCGGATTCGGTGGCGGAGGTGTGCACGGCTACCGGGCCCTGGAGGGAACGTTCTTGGGCGGCTGCATCTTCTCCGGTCGTGCCGCGGGCCGAGGTGCGGCCAGCGACATCGGCTGAAACTCTCGCCAGCGTGAAGCCAGCCGCACAGTCGGCCTCGAGTGTGAAGCTAGCCGCACGCTCGTCGGCTCAGGCGGCTAAAAGGTAACCGCGCTCTCTTCAGGTAGCACCTGGAAGTCCGTGCTGGTCATCTCGCTGAGCCGCCCGTAGTAGATGCCGCGCGCCTCTGGCGCGACGACGGCCTGGTGGATGGGCACCGCGCGGGTCGGCGCCACCGCCCGCAGATACTCGACCGCCTCGGAGATCTTCATCCAGGGCGCGGCCGCCGGGGTGGCCAGTACATCGATCGGCTCATCCGGGACGAACAACGCGTCGCCGGGGTGCATGAAACGTCCGGGTTGCTCGTCGTCGATCACGTACGAAATGTTATCTATCACTGGGATTTCCGGGTGGATGACGGCATGCTTGCCGCCGAGCGCGCGGATGGTCAGCCCGCCGACCGACAGTTCGTCACCGACGTGCACCGCCTGGCACGGCACGCTCAGCTGCTCGGTGGTCTGCGGGTCGGCGTAGAGCGCGGCGCCTGGATTGCCGTCCAGCAGCGCGGGCAGTCGCTCCTGATCCACGTGGTCAGGATGCTGATGGGTGATCACGATCGCGGACAGGCCGGTGATGCCCTCGAAGCCGTGCGAGAAATTTCCCGGGTCGAACAGCACCGTGGTGTGGCCGAAGTCGGCGAGAACGCAGGAATGGCCGAAATGCGTGAGTTGCATGTCTACGATTGTGCGCTCATGGGGTCCACGGCATGCGCCTAGTCCTGGCGGCGACGCTGATCGTGGGCGGTCTGTGGGTGGCGTGCGTGTCGTCGTCCGGTTTCGCCGTCGCGGACCCGGAAACCTGTCCACCGGTGTGCGACAAGATTCCCGACACGGCCTGGATCTCCTCGTCCGCGATACCGTTGAACTCCACCTACCATTGGCCGTCGCCGGCCGAGTCGGCCGTACCGATGACGGGTGGCGCGACGCCTCGGTTCCGGTTCGAGGAGGTGTGCGCGACGCCGGTCTTCCCGCAGGACACCCGCAACTCCGCGGTCGCGAGCCGGGTGGCGGTGGACAGACCCCAGGGCCAATGGCAACTGCGGGCCGAGGTGGTGCACTGGCGGGGTGACACCGCACGTGGCGGCCAAAGCGCGACATCGGTGTTCGGCATCGCCGCGGCGGCGTTGCGCGGCTGCCAATTGGGCGCCTCCGGAGAGTCGCCGTCGGTCACCGTCGACGAGCCGAACCGGCTTTCCGCGGTGGTCAGCGGGCCGGTGATCATGCATACCTACCTGGTCGCGCACTCGGAAAACAGCACGATCAGCGAGCTGACCCTGTGGGCGTCAGACCCTGTCCAGCTGGCTTGGCCGATCATCTCCGACGACCAGGTGCTGGACGCCATGGCCTCGTCGCTGTGCGCGGCCTATCTTGGCTCGTGCTAGCACGCCGGCCGGGGTGCCGACCGGTAGAGTTGGCGCCGAGCAGCCAAAACAGCAGGAGGAGTGCGGGTGGCCCGGGTCATTGTGCACGTAATGCCCAAGGGCGAGATTCTCGACCCGCAGGGCCAGGCAATCGTCGGCGCACTGGGCCGTCTTGGACATGCCGGTATCTCAAATGTGCGGCAGGGCAAGCGATTTGAGCTCGAAGTGGACGACAGCGTCGACGACGCGGCGCTGGAAGAGATTGCCGCGTCGCTGCTGGCCAATACCGTCATCGAAGACTGGACCGTAAGCCGAGAACAGCAGTGACGACGCGTATCGGCGTCATCACCTTTCCCGGCACGCTCGACGACGTGGACGCTGCCCGTGCGGTGCGTGCCGTCGGCGCCGAGGCGGTCAGCCTGTGGCACGCCGACGCCGACCTCAAGGGTGTCGACGCGGTGGTGGTGCCCGGCGGGTTCTCCTACGGCGACTACCTGCGCTGCGGTGCCATCGCGAAATTCGCCCCGGTGATGGGAGAAGTCGTCACCGCCGCAGATCGCGGGTTGCCGGTGTTGGGAATCTGCAACGGTTTTCAGGTGCTCTGTGAGGCCGGGCTGCTGCCTGGTGCCCTTACCCGCAACGCCGGTTTGCATTTCGTCTGCCGCGACGTGTGGCTAAGGGTGGCATCGACGTCGACGGCATGGACGTCTCGCTTCGAAGCCGACGCCGATCTGCTGATCCCGTTGAAGTCCGGCGAGGGCCGTTATGTGGCCTCCGCCGACGTGCTCGACGAGCTGGAAGGCGAAGGCCGCGTGGTGTTTCGCTACCACGACAACCTCAACGGCTCGCTGCGTGACATCGCCGGAGTCAGCTCGGCCAACGGCCGCGTTGTCGGGCTGATGCCGCACCCCGAGCACGCGATTGAGGCGTTGACCGGGCCGTCCGATGACGGTCTTGGCCTGTTCTATTCGGCGCTGGACGCCGTCCTCGCCGCCTGAGCCGCGGCTAGCGCAGCGCGTGCTCGGCCATCAGGCCGACCGTGCTGTTGCCGACTGAAAACCCTGCGGCGCTCCGCAATTCACTGAACGCCGCAGTCAGCGCATCGGTTGCCTCATGTGGGTCATTGAAGGTCTCGTCGTCGGTGAGCACCGCGATGCCGAGCTGGTCGACATAGCTCCACACCGTGATGTTGACCGGAGCTCCGGGTGACAGCACACCCGTCGAGTAGATCTCGCTGACCGGGGCGCCGCCGAAGTGGCCACGCTCCCGCGGCCCAACCACGCTGGACACCGCGACGTTCATCATCTTGTTCGGCGCATCGCGGTGCCCCAGCCACCGGAATGCCGCCGGGGCGATCGCCGTCGGCAGGTAGCCCATTATCTGCCCGTACAGGCGGGGGCCCAGGATCTCGTGATCCTCCTTGGCGATCTTGGTCGCCAGCGCGACCAGCTGCGCGCGTTCGGCCGGGTCGGCGACATGCACCGGCAGCGAAATCGACAGACCGCTGATCTCGTTGCCGGTCACGCGCTCGGACTTGTCGGTGGCGGTCGGTACCGACGCGATGATCGGACGGTCGGCTTTGCCGTCATAACGCAGCAACAGCTCGCGCAGCCCACCGG
>NZ_JBAPRN010000399.1:0-12079 GCF_049281135.1 Mycobacterium sp.
CGGCGCAGCTGGGGATCGGCGCCGAAGCGGCGGCAGCGGCGACCGAGGCGGGCCTGGTCGAGTTCGGCACGCGGGTGCGATTTCGCCATCCTCTCGTGCGCTCGGCGGTCTACGGGTCGGCATCCCCGCAGCAAAGACAGGAAGCCCACGCCGCATTGGCGGGGGCCACCAATGCGTACCAGGACCCCGATCGACACGCCTGGCATCGGGCCCACGCCGCCGCTGGATCGGACGAGGCCGTCGCCGCGGAGCTGGAGCGCTCGGCGGGCCGGGCGCAAGCGCGTGGCGGTATTGCTGCAGCGGCCGCGTTCCTGGAGCGCGCCACGACGTTGACACTGGATCCCATTCGCCGCACCGAGCGGGCGATGGCCGCTGCGTCGGCGCACATCAAGGGCGGTGCCTTCGCAACGGCGCGGGACCTGCTCTCGGTCGCTGAGGCCGGCTCGCCGAGCGACTTTCAGCGAGCTCGCATCGAGCTGATGGGGGCTGAGCTCGCGTTCCTCACGGATCACGGCAGTGAGGCCCCGCCCATATTGCTGAAGGCCGCCCGCCGGCTCGAACCGATCGACCCAGAGCTGTCACGCAGGACCTACCTGCAGGCGCTGACGGCGGGCTACTTTGCCGGTCGCCTTGCCTTCGGCGAGGGTGCGCTGGAGGTGGCGCGTGCGGCCGCTACTGGCCCGCCGGCATCACAACCGCTGCGCGCACCCGAGCTCCTGCTGGATGGCCTGGTAGCGCACTACACCAAAGGCTATGCGGCCGGCTTGCCGATACTCCGCGAGGCGCTGCACGCGTTCGGCGCCGGCATGTCGGTAGACGAAGCGCTGCCCTTACACTCGGTGGCCGGCATCGTGGCTCGTTACACATGGGATGACCACAGCTGGCAGGTGCTCACGGAGCGTCATGTGCGGCTCGCTCGAAGTGTGGGCGCGCTCAGTGAGCTGCCCGTCGCCCTCAATGCGCGAGCATTCATGCTGTTGTTTGCTGGTGAGCTCGCCGCCGCAGGCTCCCTGATCCAGCAGCGTCAGGCTTTAGAGGCGACAGGCATCAATCGCTTTCCTTACTCGGCCCTTGCTCTGGCGGCGTTCGCCGGTAGACAGGCCGAAGCGGCCACCCTGATCGAAACGATCAACCGGCACCTGAGCCTTCGAGGTGACGGCGTCGGGATCACCATCGTCGAGTGGGCGAGTGCCCTACTGAACAACGGCATCGGTGACTACCAAGCCGCGGTGGAAGCGGCGCAGCGCTCCACCGAATATCTGGGGAAATGGATCACGCCGCCCTGGCCAGCGGTCGAGCTCATCGAGGCGGCTGCGCGCATCGGATGCGCCGAGATGGCCGCCGACGCCCTCCGCCGCCTGGCCGAGACCACCACCGTCAGCGGCACGGACTGGGCGCTCGGCATCGAAGCTCGTTCACGCGCGCTGCTGAGCGAGGGTGATGCCGCCGAGCGCGGTTACCTCGAGGCGATAGAGCGGCTCGGGCGTACTTGCATCCGCTCCGATCTCGCTCGCGCGCACCTGCTGTACGGCGAATGGCTGCGCCGACGGCGCCGGCGGGTCGACGCGCGGGCACAGCTTCACATCGCCCACGACATGCTCGAGACGATGGGGATGGAAGCCTTCGCCGAACGAGCCAGCCGTGAGCTAAAAGCCACTGGTGAAACGGCGCGTAAGCGCGCCATCGCGCCGCGCGGTGAAGAGCTCACTGCGCAGGAGGCGCAAGTTGCCCGGATGGCCCGCGACGGCCTGTCAAATCCGGAGATCGGAGTGCGTTTGTTCATCAGCTCGCACACGGTCCAGTATCACCTGCGCAAAGTCTTCACCAAGCTCGGCATTAACTCGCGCAGCCAGCTCGAACGCGCACTACAGGAATCACCCGATGCCGACGCTGTCTGATCGTTGGGGCCCAAGCAACGTAGAGACACCATCATTCGCGCTAGCGACTAGGGGATGCGAACGCACTGCGAAGCGGCTGACGATGGCTCTCGCGCGGGAACCATTCGAACCGCGAAGGGCGGTGATTCATGGGGGAAGCCATCGATGAGCTTCCAGTCGCCGAACAACTTCCCGACGGGGAACTTTCCGAGCCCGTCGACGATGTCACGCTGTACGCCGAGTATCGCCGCGTCACCGCTGATCAGGCAGCCTTGCGGCGCCTGGCAAAGCTGGTGGCCCGAGGGGCCGAACCGGCGGAGGTGTTCGAGGCCGTCGTTAACGAAATGCGGCGCTGCGCGTCCGCGGATACCGCCGGATTGTGGCGCTATGAGTCAGACAACGAAATGACGAAGCTGGCCGCGGCTGAACATCCGCGGCTGAAACTAGCGAAGTGGCCCGTGGGTACCCGAAGCCCGATCGACCGCAGCACGCTGGCAGGGATAGTGCAGCGAACGGGGCGACCCGCGAGGATGGACAGCTACGTCAACAGCACCGGCTCACTTGCGGCGCGGATACGGGACGCCGGCGTACACGTGGCGGTCGGCGTGCCCGTCGCTGTCGACGGACGCGTGTGGGGGCTGGTGGCCGTGGGTTCGGTTGAAGCCGAGCCGATGCCGGCGGACACCGAACGGCGCATCAGCGCATTCGCCGAACTGATCGGCACCGTCGTGGTGGCCGGATATCGCGACGAGCAGAAACGACAGTTGGTGACTGAGGCGTCGCAACGGTCGAATCCTCTCGATGGTCTGATTGCGGGACGCGGTTTCGGCGACTGGAGTCTGCGGGACATCGCGGGCTTCCTTCGGTTACCCACAAAAGGTCCTTTTGTCGTCATCGCTGCACAGGTTTCGGTCGCGGGCGGAGAGCCGCTTTGCGAGATTGAATCTAAGCTTCGCAGCCTTGACATATCGTCGGCGTGGACTTTGGTGCCTGATTTGCAGGTCGGGGTTGCGCGCGTCACGTCCGACGAAAAATTCGACGCGATGGTTGCCCTCATGTCTCGGATGACAACAGCCCGAGTCGGCGTTAGCGCGGCTTTCGATGATTTACGTGAGACACCGATAGCCCTGCATGTTGCACGAGTGATGTTGCGGGGCAAGGGCGACTCCGGCTCCTCGGTCGCTGTGTTCGACCGCTCCATCCTGGCCGGCGCCGTAGTCAGCGCACCGGAGGCGATGATCAGAACGGTCGGGCCGGTGCTGGACGCGTTTGGCGATCTTCCCGACGAGGAACGCGAAATGCTATTTGAGACGTTCCGGGTGTGGCAGGACCATGATGCGTGCGTACGCGATGCAGCTGAAGCGCTCTTTTGTCACCCCAACACAGTCCGATACCGGCTACGCAAAATTGAAGCACGTAGCGGCCGATCCCTTTCGCGGCCAAAGGATGTCGTCGAACTATACTTGGCCTTCGAAGTGCACCGCCGCCTCATGTAGCCGAAGCTCCTTAACCCCAATCGGCGCGGGAACCAGTCCTTGGTCCGCTATTGCATTCCGTGTCAAGGTATTTCGCAATAAGCGATGCCAGTCAGGTTTCCCTGCGCGACCAACAGCACCTTGGGGTCCGAGCCGTCGAGCTTGGCCGAGAAGACGTTGCCCCCGAAGTCGGTGATAAACATTCGGTCGCGCTTCCGATCCAGGGCGATGCCGATTCCTTCCATCAAGTGAGTGAAGATGATCTCGGGTGCGGGGCGGTTGTTGACATCCGAATCCATCGGCGCGCGATTCACCGTGTTTCCACGCGGCGGATCACCCCGGTCAGTCCAGTACATGACACGATTTTTGAGATCGAGCTCCAGATCGATCGGCTCGGGAAGTCCGCCATAGAGGAGTTCGATGTCTGGTCGAGTATCCGCCGTTTGTCCTGTGGGAATCTCGATGCCGGCGCGCAAGAGCCGACCCTGGCCGGCGTTGTCGGGACCCTTTTGCGTCCAGTAGACCTGTTGGTGGTCGACATCGACGGCCACGCCCACACACCATTTTTCAGGATCGGGCCCCGGTCGCGGATCGCCCTGGCTGGAGTCCACGAGGGTCTCGATGTTCGAACCGTCGAGGTTCGCCCGCATCAGACGCATTCCCTCGCGGTCACACCAGTACAGCTTCCTGCTGGTCTTTTCGAGCTGCAGCTGCTTGGGAGTAAACGTGCCGCCCTCGCCAACGATCGTCGTGCGATTCTGCCCGTCGAGGTCAGCTCGCTCAATGGAACCGTCGTTCGCTGCGGGATTCCCCATGTTGGTCCAGAAGATGTTTTCGGATGCGACATCAACCGCGACGCCGTCGGGATATCTGCAATCGGTCACGATGACCTTGCGGTCGGAGCCGTCCGGATTCAGCGAAACGACTCGGTTGTTGCTGAGTTCCAGAAGGAACAAGCGGCCGATTGTGTGATCGCCGGACGCACGCTTTAGCTTCGAGATTGGTGAACTGACCATATCTTACCTCCAGGTACTCAGTTGGGATCCGAAGCGGATACCGAATTCACCGCTGTGCGAGGTAATTCCATCGTCGAGGAAGCCGAGGACCCCGTCGATGTATTTGGTGACAGGGATCAGCAGAAGGATTTTGTCCGCAGAGACAGTCGTTGAGAAACGGCACGACTGGATTCCCTGCAGGGTTGCTGATGCCATGAACACGGCGTCATCGCAGGCCCCGTTTGGCCGCTGGCCTATCGGCGGTGCGATCACCAGCGATGCAGGACGTTGTGCCACCCCCTCTGGTACGCAGTTCGCTCGCTTCAGCGTTGGTGTGGTGGGCGGCGAACGTCCGCTGGGCCAAGGCGGTGGGGCATTGGTCGGCGATCGCGACCGCCCGCCGGCGGCTGAGGGCCGCGCGCCAACGGTGGTGGCCGCACTTGACTCCTAGTCGCGCCGCGATCGACCCGGTCTACGCCGCGTTGGCGTCGACCTCGACCGACTCCGAGCGGAGGACGAGCTGTATGACGTTCGCCGGGTTGACGGCCGATGTCGCCTTGCGCAGAACATCGTTGGGTAGCGAGAGCCGGAACACCTTCTTCCACGCCGAGCCGACCTGCTTGACCATCGGTCCGGTGACGTAGGTCAATCCGTAGCGCTCGAACAGGTCTTGCACCTTCGGCGCAATCTCCTGATAGCGATTGCTCGGCAGGTCGGGGAACAGGTGATGTTCGATCTGGAAAGACAGATTGCCGGTCATGAAGTGCAGCAACGGGTTTCCGCTGATGTTGGCGGAGCCGAGCATCTGTCGCAGATACCATTCGCCGCGGGTTTCGCCGTCGATCGACTTCTTCTCGTAGGTCTGTACGCCTTCGGGGAAGTGTCCACACATGATGACCGAGTGCGTCCAGATATTGCGGACCAGGTTGGCGGTCAGGTTCGCGGTCAGCGTGGTGACGGCCGAGGGTCCGGACAGCAGGGGGTGCAATACGTAGTCCTTGGTCATCTGCCTGCGGATCTTGGCGAGCACGTTCTTGCCCTGGCGCCGGAACTCGTCCTTGTCGGTCTTGCCCTTGAGGTATTTGCCGATTTTCAGGTCGTAGGCGGCGATTCCGTATTGGAAGAAGCAGGCGTTGATCAAGTTCCACAGCGGCTGGGCGAGGTAGAAGGGCATCCACCGTTGATCTTCGTCGACCCGCATGATGCCGTAGCCGAGGTCCTCGTCCTTGCCGACGACATTGGTGTAGGTGTGATGGATCTCGTTGTGCGAGTGCTTCCACAAGTCGGAGGGGGAGGCGTTGTCCCACTCCCAGGTGGTGGAGTGGATCTTGTTGTCGCGCATCCAGTCCCATTGACCGTGCATCACGTTGTGGCCGATCTCCATGTTCTCCACGATCTTGGCGACCGAGAGGCCGACCGTGCCTGCCAGCCATGCCGGCGGAAACAGCGAGAACAACAACACGGCGCGGCTGGCCAGTTCGAGCTTGCGCTGAAAGTCGATGACGTTGCGGATGTAGTCGGCGTCGCGTTCGCCGCGGCTGTCGAGTACCTGCTGGCGGATGGCGTCGAGTTCGCGGCCGAGATTCTCGATGTCGTCGTCGCTGAGATGAGCGATCGGATTCTGTTCTAGACGTTGCAGAGTGGTCATGATTGGTCCTTTACAGGTCGATGTCGCAGGTGCCCGCAGCCGCGGACACGCAGGTTTGGATCACGACGCCGTCACCGGGTGCGGCGGTGGTGATCTCGCCGTTGCGAAGGTCGCGGACGGCTCCTTGGCGCAGTGGTGCCACGCAGCCGAAGCAGATGCCCATCCGGCATCCCGACGGCATCAGTACTCCGGCGGCTTCGCCGGCGTCGAGCAGTGCCTGGTCGCCCGGGGTGTCGAGGACGGTCGCCGACTTACTGAAGGTGACTGTCCCTCCTTGGCCGGCGGCGACGACGGTAGGGCGGAACCGTTCGGTGTGCAGGCGCTCGGGCATGCCAATGTCATTCCAGTGCTGCTCGAGTGCGTCGAGCATGCCTGTCGGTCCGCATGCCCAGGTCTCGCGCTCGGCGAGGTCGCTGACCAGTTCGTTGAGTTCGGCGGTGGTGAGCATGCCGTCGGTGTCAGTGTGCCTCTCGATCAAGCGGATTCGGCCCTGGCTTGCCAGCATGCGCAGTTCGCCGCCGAAGATCACCTCGTCTGGTGTGGGGGCGCTGTGCACGACGACGACGTCGTCGATGTCGTCGGCCATGTTGCGCAGCATGCCCATCACCGGGGTGACACCGCTGCCCGCGGTGAGGAACAAAACCTTGGGCGTTGCCGCCGCAGGGAGCGTGAATTCTCCCGCGGCGTGGTCGAGTTGGACGATGGTGCCGACCGCGGCGTGTCGCACGAGGTGGTTGGAGACCTTGCCACCGGGGATGGCCTTGACCGTGATCGCGATGCAGCCGTCCGCCCGATCAGTGTCGGAGGTGAGGGAATATGCGCGCCACTGACGCACGCCGTCGACGTCGACACCGATGCGGATGTACTGCCCGGGCGTGTGTGAGCGCCAGCCGCGGCCCGGCTTGATGACGAGGCTGACGGCATCACGGGTTTCGGGGTGGATTGCGACGATCCTGCCGCGCAGGTCGGCTCCTGAGCGCAGCGGATCGATGATGTCGAGGTAGTCGGCAGGGACTAGCGGTGTGGTGATCCGCTCGGCGAGTTGGAGGAACCGGTCGCGCAGCGTGCCCATCGGGGTGACCCTGGGTGCTGTTGTTGTCATAAGACCACCATCCCTCGCGCTCAGGTATAAACTCTTGACCAGGCAGAGTGAAATACCACCAGAGATTTGTTCGAAAAGAATAGATTCAATGGACGAAGTCACGGAAACCGACGGTCGACAGGTCACCGGCCTAGTGCTGAATGACCTGGTCGTCAATGCTTTACAGGGCGTTCTGCCCGCCGTCGCCGAACACACTGTGGCCGCCGTCACCGTCGAAGTACCCAGCTATGCGGATGCCTTCAGCGGACGGATGGGCCGGCGGATCGAAGGCGCCGTCAAAATGGCGCTGGGCGCCTTCCTCCAACTGGCCGCCCGTCCACACGACTCCGATCCCGGCCCGACGTTGTCCCCTGCGCTCGAAGGCGCCTACGAACTCGGCCGGGGCGAGGCACGTCAAGGGCGTTCCATCGACGCGCTGCTATCTGCCTATCGCGTCGGCGCGCGGGTGGCCTGGCGTGAGCTGTCGGAAACCGCCGTCGACCGGGGACTGCCACCGCTGATGATCGCTCGGTTCGCCGAATTGGTGTTCGCGTTCATCGATGAGCTCTCTGCGGCAAGCGTTTCCGGGCATGGCGATGAACTGGCCTCCTCGGATCGAGAACGACGGCGTCATCTTGACCGACTCGGACAGGATCTGCTGGCCGGGTTGCCTAGCGAGATACTGCGGGCAAGTGCGGAGCGCGCAGAGTGGCGTCCGCCGGACACTCTCACCGCGGTACTACTTCCGTCGGCCCAGACGCGGGGCGTGGCGTCCCGATTCGGGCAGTCCACATTGGAACTCAGCGGTGACCTGCCCGGTATCGAGTCCGCCGAGTCTGTCGTTGGGCTGCTCATCCCAGACATGCACGGCCCCAACCGGTCCCGGCTACTGCGGGAACTCCAAGATCGCCGCGCGGTGGTTGGTCCGTCTCGTCCCTGGATGCAGGCACAGTCGTCCTATCGCCGCGTTCTGCAGGCGCGCGAACTGCACCTCGCGGGCGACGACATCGGCACGATCGACACCGACAGCCATCTCGTGGCTATCGTGCTTGGCGCTGACCGCGAAGCCGCTGAGGATCTCCGCCACCAGGTGCTCGCACCGCTCGATCAGCTGCGTCCCAACACCGCCGAACGGCTTGCGGAAACACTGCGGTCGTGGTTACTACACCAAGGCCAACGCGATGCTGTGGCTGCCGATCTATTCGTCCACGCCCAAACCGTGCGGTACCGCATGACCCAACTTCGCGAGCTCTACGGCGAACGCCTCAACGACCCTCAGACGGTCCTCGAACTCATCGTGGCGTTGTCCATCCCGACAGCGGTCGGCTCACCTGCCGCGTCATGAGTTGACTGGGAGGACCGCGCCTGGGCAACGGGATTGGCCGGAACTACAAGGAAAATAGGCGCATTGGTGTGGCTTCGCGTCGATCTCAACGGCGTCGCGTGCCCGCAGCCGTGAACGATTCGATGTGGTCGATCATGGTGTCGAGTGCGGTTTCGAGGGGTTCGCCGTCGCGTAGCGTCTTGCTCAGCAGAAGACCGCCCTGCAGGGCGGTCAGTAGTGCGATCGCCAGCCTGTCGACATCGGTGCCGGGCAGGAACTCGCCGCGATCTGCCATAGCGGCCAGGCCGGCGCGGATCGCCTGTTGCCAACGCCGGTAGCCCGCTGCGAGGTCCTCGCGCGCATCGGTGTCGTTTTCGGCGAGTTCGCTGGCCAGCGTGCCGAGTGGGCAGCCGCCGTGGTAACTGCCATTTCGCTGAAAGGTGACGATGAACTCGGCCCAGGCGCGCAATGCGTCCAGGTTGTCGAGGCGGGCCAGCAGCGTTTCCTGGATCCCGACAATGGCATCGGTCTGGTGCTCGATGACGGCGCGGGTCAGCGATCGTTTGTCGGCGAAGTAGTGATAGATCTGCGATGAGCTGACGTTCGCGGCGGCCCGGACGTCTTCGGTGCTGGTGGCGGCGACCCCACGGCTAGACATCAGCGTGGCGGCGGCGGCCACGATCCGGTCCCGGGTGGCACGGCCTTTCGGGGTGACCATCCACCAACTCTACCGATTCTGGAGTTGACAATCCAAAACTTCACTGCTTTTGTGGAGTGATCAATCCAATCTTTCGTGAAGGCGGTCCCATGACGACTCAGACACCCAGCATCGGGGAGCAGACGCAGGCGTTCATGGCGGGACCCGCCGCCGCAATGCCGGCGGAGGTCATGGGCGCGTTCGTCGCCGAACAGGTCACCCTGGACGACGCGGGCGTGCCCACGGGGGTGAGCGCACCGGGTGCGCTGATACCCGACGGTGAGCTGCTCGATGTCCGCGGCGCCGCGACATCCTTGGCGCAGATTCGCGCCGGGCGGCCCGCAGTGGTGGTGTTCTATCGGGGCGCGTGGTGCCCGTACTGCAACATCGCGTTACGCACCTACCAGGCCGAATTGGCGCCCGCCCTTGCCGATCGGGGTTTCGTCATGATCGCGGTCAGCCCGCAGAAGCCCGATGGGTCGCTGAGCGCCGCGCAAACCAACGAGTTGACCTACGCGGTGGTTTCCGACCCTGGCAACCAACTCGCTTCTGCGCTGGGCATTCTGACCGAGCCCGCCGCCGAAGCCTTGGCGGCACAGCAGAAGCTGGGACTGGATCTGGCCGAGCACAATGCCGACGGCGGCCTGACGCTGCCGATGCCCACGACGGTGGTCGTCGATGCCGGCGGGGTGATCCGCTGGATCGACGTCCATCCCAACTACACGACCCGCAGCGAGGTGTCCGACATCTTGGCGGCGGTGGACTCGGTCAGCTGACCGGCATCGTCGCCCGCGCTGCACAGACCGGCCACTTTGCTCTTCCGTCAACTTCTCATCAGGCGATGACGACGCAGCGGAGAGGGTATTCGAAGATGCTCTCGTAGTTCACGATCTGGCAACTGACCCGGGTGGCGGTCGGGAACTGGGCCCTGGTTTTGTCGGCGATTGTCCGGAGCGCATCCTCGGCGAACACCGCGTGGTGGTGGATAGCGGTGACCGCGTCGGCTTCGCTACGTCGCTTATGCAGTTCACGCACCGGCCCGCTGGCCGCGCACTCTCCAACCGCGAGCAGGTCGGCCACGGAACGACCGGCCACGGTCGTCAAGCCCCCGGTCACGGTGATTTCCAGGTCGCAAACCTGATTGTGGGACGGATGCTCGCCGACGTGGTCCATGTCGTCACGGTCGAAGGCGATCGCGCTCTGGGCCTGGGGACAGGCGAGACAAACCTTGAATGCGGCACCCCAGGTCACCTCGGTCTGCTCTGCCGCTTCGATCCGGCAGATCTCCTCGATCGGCTTGAACCCGCCGTCGTGCGGCAACACGATCGTGGCCCGCGCGTCCACCGACCAGGACGCGGCGCCGGGCACCGCGCCGCGCAGCCGCTCGAGGATGCCCTGGGCGTAGTCGAGCACGGTCGGCTGTGGACCTGGCCGATCGATGCATTCGATCAGCCTCGACATGTGCGCGCCACGTTGGTGGCCATATAAACCGACTGAGATGTCCATGACGACCATCGCCGCGCTGTCATGCTCGTCGATCGCGACGATCCGCTTGACCCCGACGTGTCCAACCGAATGCACTGGAATAGAGATGTTCGGCGCTTCCGAATGCAGGTCCGGCAGCACACCAATATCCCTGTGGGCCATGCTCTTCCACCCTCTCCGGTAGTAATCGTGAACAAATGCACCATCAAATGTGAGTAGCGGGCAATGCGTTCGAGAGGCATTCCGGCGCTCACAGTCCGCTGGCGGCATGGCCGATCGGCACTATCGACTGAACATGTCACGAGCGTGACGGGGGATCGGTTCACCGTCAGACCGGGCTGCTCCCATGTTTGCCGTTCTACAGACGGGGTAATCGGTGCACAGATGTTCACTGGAATCTTATCCCCGCGTACCCCAACCGAGGCAATGGAGCCGCTTTATGGATTTGAAGATGCGAAGCCTGACGCGATGGAGTGCTGCTCCCGCGAAGGACGTCGAAACCGCAGCATCCCCGAAGGTCAACGTGCTGCGCGGGTTGATGGCTCGCGCGACGACCCCGCTACTGCCCGATGACTACCTCAAGTTGCTCAACCCGTTGTGGTCCGCGCGGGAACTGCGTGGGGTCGTGGTCGAGGTCCACAAAGAAACTGAAGACTCGGCGACGGTGACGATCAAGCCGGGATGGGGCTTTTCCGGGGACTACCGGCCCGGCCAGTATCTGGGGATCGGGCTTCGGGTCGACGGCCGCTGGCACTGGCGCTCCTACTCACTCACGTCGATTCCGCGGCGCGACAAAAAACTGATCTCGATCACCGTGAAAGCAACTCCGGAGGGATTCCTGTCGTCCCATCTGGTCAACGGCGTCGAGGCCGGCACAGTGGTTCGGCTGGCAACTCCAAAGGGCGATTTCGCGCTTCCCGACCCGGCACCGGCCAAGTTGTTGTTCGTGACAGCGGGCAGCGGCATCACCCCTGTCATCGCGATGCTGCGGTCGCTCAAGCAGCGCGGTGAGAGCCCCGACATCATCCACATCCATTCGGCGCCCGCCGTCGACGAGGTGATATTTCACGACGAGTTACGCGCGCTGGAAGGTGCCGAATCCGGCTACCAGTTGCATCTGCAGCTGACCGAGGACATGGGTCACATCGACTTCGCCGAGCTTGACGGGGTCGTGCCGGATTGGAAGGGCCGCTCCGCGTGGGCGTGCGGGCCGGCGGCCATGCTGGACACGGTCGAAAAGGTGTGGGAGGACGCGGGCGCCGCGGACAGCCTGCACATGGAGCGATTCACCATCTCCCGCACCGACAAAGGCGGCGAGGGCGGCACGGTGACCTTCGCCATCTCCGATAAGTCCATCGAACTGGACGGTGCCACTTCACTTTTAGAAGGCGGCGAGAAGCTGGGCATCCAGATGCCGTTCGGCTGCCGAATGGGCATCTGTCAATCCTGCGTACTGCCGCTGGAATCGGGCAATGTGCGCGACTTCCGTTCCGGCAC
>NZ_JBAPRN010000400.1:0-18348 GCF_049281135.1 Mycobacterium sp.
GTCGATCCCGCGCTGGTCTACCACTACTTCGGGTCGAAGGAAGGCCTGCTCGACGCCGCTACGAACCCGCCGCAGAAATGGCTGGAGCGCGTCGCCGAGGTCTGGACCACGCCCGTCGACCAACTCGGCACGGCCTTGATCACGTTGTTGTTGGCCAGCTGGGCCGACGACGAGATCGGGCCGACGCTGCGCGCCATTCTGCAGACTGCCGCACACGAACCGTCGACCCGCGAGAAGCTGCGGCGCGTCGTCGAAGGCAGCCTGATGGGAGTGTCGAAGCTCGGCAGCAACGAACGGGACCGACTGGTCCGCAGCGGGCTCATCGGATCGCAGATGATGGGCTTCGCGCTGATGCGCTACGTCTGGAAGATCGAACCCGTCGCGTCGATGTCTGAAGAGGAAGTGGTCGCCGCTATCGCGCCCAATCTGCAGCACTACGTCGATGGCGACCTGACAGGTTGAACCGGACGGTTATGTTCAAAGGGTGATTACCGGACTGGCGCACACCGGCGTCTGCGTGCCGGACTGCGAAGCGGCAGTGGCGTTTTATCGCGACGTGTTGGGCATGCGGGTGCTGTCGCCGCCCTACGTGATGGCCGGCGACGCTATTCGCGACGACATGGGCCAGCTGGTGTCCGACCCCACGATGAAGGCGGCCATCGTCGGTTTCGACGACGACGGCGATCGGGTCCTCGAAGTGATCGAGTATCTCGGCGTGGCCGGCGGCGATCAGCGCAGCGCGGCGGCCCTCACCGAGCACGGCTTGTCGCACGTCGGGCTGATCTGCGAGGACCTCGACGCCACCCGGGCCCAACTCGAGGCCGACGGCGTGCGCTTTCTGGTCGACGGCATTGCCGACGTGGCGCGGGTCCGCACGACATGGTTCGTCGACCCGTGGGGTGTGGTGTTCATCCTCGTCGAGAAGAGCAAGCCGGAGCGCCCCTACTTTGCGCAGTGGGGCTGAAGTGCCGGACGACTAGCATCGGTGTTGTGACAAAGCCGATCTCCGACGAAAACGCCCGCGCGGAACGGCTTCTCGATGCACAGGATAAGGCGGCAGAGTTATTCGATGAGATCGAGCGACGCGCGCTGATCCGGGCCGGTGTCGGTGAGCAGGAATTGTCCGACGAGATCCACGCCCTGGCCGGACAGATGTTCGGGGTCACCCGGCACTGGCATCGGCGCATCGTGCGGGCCGGCGAGAACACCCTGCAACCTTTCAAGGAGCATCCGCCGGACCGCGTAGTCGTCGACGACGACATCGTGTTCCTCGATTTCGGGCCGATCTTCGAGGAGTGGGAGGCCGACTTCGGGCGCACCTACGTGCTCGGCGACGATCCGGACAAGCTGGCCGTCCGCGATGCCCTGCCCCGGGTGTGGCAGGCCGGTCGCGACTATTTCGAGAACCACCCCGACGTCACCGGCGCCGAGTTGTTCGACGCCTCCGTGGAGGCCGCACGCGCCGAGGGCTTCGGGTGGGGCAGCCACATCGCCGGTCATCTGGTTGGGGAATTCCCGCACAAAAAGATCGCCGGGACCGCGACCGAGTGGTACATCATGCCCGGGTCGACCAAGCCGATGCGGCGCGCCGACCCGAGCGGTCGGCGCTGCCACTGGATCCTGGAGATCCACCTGATCGACCCGCTGCGGCGCTTCGGTGGTTTTTACGAGCAGCTGCTCGATCTGAGCTAAACGGGATACATAACCCCGGTGAGCTCCTCGGACACCGCCCACAGTCGGCGCTGTCGCTCGGCATCGTGTGACTTCTTGCTGGAGCCGACGATCTTGGGGTAGCCCCGGGTCTGGCCGAAGCCGTCGGGTCCGTAGTACTGCCCACCAAACACCGCCGGGTCGGTCGCTGCCCGCAGTTGCGGCAGGGCGCCCATCGACGCGTCCTGGAAGATCGGTGCGATCACCGGGTAGACGGAGGCAGCCCAGCCGGGCAGGTGGCGCATCAGCTCGGTGTTCGAGCCGCCGGGGTGGGCGGCCACGGCGATGGTCGTGCCATGCGGGGCGAGCCGTCGTTGCAGCTCGTAGGTGAACAGCAGGTTGGACAGCTTGGCCTGCCCGTAGGCCTTGACCCGGTTGTAGCTGTGTTCCCACTGCAGATCGTCGAAGTGAATGTCGGCGCGGATTCGGTGTCCCATGCTGCTGATCGTCACAACCCGCGAACCGGCGACCGGCAGGAGCCGATCCAGCAGTAGACCGGTGAAGGCGAAGTGGCCCAGGTGGTTGGTGCCGAACTGCATTTCGAAGCCGTCCTTGGTCTGCGACTTCGGCGTGTACATCACCCCGGCGTTGTTGATCAGCAGGTCGATGTGGTCGTGGGTCGAGCGGAGCTGCTCCGTGGCGGCGCGGATCGAGTCCAGCGACGTCAAGTCGAGTTCCTGCAGCGCCACGTCGGCGTTGGGACTTGCCTTGTGGATGAGGGCGGCGGCGTCTTTGCCCTTGTCCAGGTCGCGCACGGCCATCACGACGTGTGCGCCCTTGGCGGCCAGAGCGGCCGCGGTTTCGTAGCCGAGTCCAGTGTTGGACCCGGTGATGACGGCGACACGACCGGTCTGGTCGGGAATGTCGGCGGTTGTCCACTTAGCCACAAATAGCTCCCTAAGCTGTATGGTAAACGGGGCGTACGCTCCGGTTGGCTTCACTATACGGAACGTACGCCCCGCTTTGTCAACCGGTAGGGGGTGAACGATGGTGCAAGCCGCGAAGCCGCTGCGCGCTGACGCGGCGCTCAACCGTGCCCGGGTGCTCGAAACCGCCTATGAGACATTCGCGGCCGAAGGGTTGTCGGTGCCGATCGACGAGATCGCCCGTCGCGCGGGCGTCGGCGCCGGCACCGTCTACCGGCACTTCCCGACCAAAAACGATCTGTTCGCGGCGGTCGTCGAAAGCCGCATGCAGCACATCATCGCCGCGGGTCGGGCGCTGCTGGACGATCTTGGCCCCAGCGAGGCGCTTTTCGCGTTCCTGCGGTCGATGGTTTTGGACTTCGGTGCCACGGATCAGGGTCTGGTCGAGGCGCTCGGCGGACTGGGCATCGACGTCGCGTCCGCCGCGCCCGACGCCGAAGATGCGTTCCGCGGCCTGCTCGGCGAGCTGCTGGTGGCCGCACAACGGGCCGGGACGGTACGCGCCGACGTCGACGTTCCCGAGATCAAGGCAATCCTGGTCGGCTGCCAGGCTATGCAGGGTTATGACAAGGCGCGGGCCGGGCGAGTGACCGACGTCGTCATCGACGGTTTACGCCCGTCGCGATAAGGGCGACCTCTCCTTGCACTCGATATGGTCGAGTGCTAAAAATGACACTGGCACTCCCGACCGGTGAGTGCTAGGTCGGGACGGTGAGAGCGCAGTCCGTACACAACTGTGGTCGTCCGTCGCGGGCACTGCGCCCGGCCCAAGAACGTGTCACCCCCTAATCGGAGGAATCACTTCGCAATGTCCAAGATAATTGCGTACGACGAAGAGGCCCGTCGCGGCCTCGAGCGGGGCCTCAATGCCCTCGCCGACGCGGTAAAGGTGACGTTGGGTCCCAAGGGCCGCAACGTTGTCCTGGAGAAGAAGTGGGGCGCTCCCACGATCACCAACGATGGTGTCTCCATCGCCAAGGAGATCGAGCTGGAGGACCCCTACGAGAAGATCGGCGCTGAGCTGGTCAAGGAAGTCGCCAAGAAGACTGACGACGTTGCGGGTGACGGCACCACCACGGCCACCGTGCTCGCACAGGCGCTGGTCAAAGAGGGCCTGCGCAACGTCGCGGCCGGCGCCAACCCGCTGGGTCTCAAGCGCGGCATCGAGAAGGCCGTCGAGAAGATCACCGAGACCCTGCTGAAGTCGGCCAAGGAAGTCGAGACCAAGGAGCAGATCGCTGCCACCGCCGCGATCTCGGCCGGCGACACCCAGATCGGCGATCTGATCGCCGAGGCCATGGACAAGGTTGGCAACGAGGGTGTCATCACCGTCGAGGAGTCCAACACGTTCGGCCTGCAGCTCGAGCTCACCGAGGGTATGCGGTTCGACAAGGGCTACATCTCGGGTTACTTCGTGACCGACGCAGAGCGTCAGGAAGCGGTCCTGGAGGACCCCTACATCCTGCTGGTGTCGTCGAAGGTTTCGACCGTGAAGGACCTGCTGCCGCTGCTGGAGAAGGTCATTCAGTCGGGCAAGCCGTTGCTGATCATCGCCGAGGACGTCGAGGGTGAAGCCCTGTCGACCCTGGTGGTCAACAAGATCCGCGGCACCTTCAAGTCTGTCGCCGTCAAGGCGCCGGGCTTCGGCGACCGTCGCAAGGCCATGCTGCAGGACATCGCGATCCTGACCGGTGGCCAGGTCGTCAGCGAGGAGGTCGGCCTCTCGCTGGAGACTGCTGACATCACGCTGCTGGGTCAGGCTCGCAAGGTAGTCATCAACAAGGACGAGACCACCATCGTCGAGGGCGCCGGTGACTCCGACGCCATCGCCGGCCGGGTGGCCCAGATCCGTGCTGAGATCGAGAACAGCGACTCCGACTACGACCGCGAGAAGCTGCAGGAGCGCCTGGCCAAGCTGGCCGGCGGTGTTGCGGTGATCAAGGCCGGTGTTGCCACCGAGGTGGAGCTCAAGGAGCGCAAGCACCGCATCGAGGACGCCGTGCGTAACGCCAAGGCCGCCGTCGAAGAGGGCATCGTCGCCGGTGGTGGCGTGGCTCTGCTGCAGTCGGCTCCGGCTCTGGACGATCTGAAGCTCACCGGTGACGAGGCGACGGGCGCGAACATCGTGCGCGTGGCACTGTCGGCTCCGCTGAAGCAGATCGCCTACAACGGCGGGCTGGAGCCCGGCGTTGTCGCCGAGAAGGTCGCCAACTCCAAGCCGGGTGTCGGGCTCAACGCCGCAACCGGTGAGTACGAGGACCTGCTCAAGGCGGGCGTCGCCGACCCGGTCAAGGTGACGCGTTCTGCGCTGCAGAACGCGGCGTCCATCGCGGCGCTGTTCCTGACCACCGAGGCCGTCGTTGCCGACAAGCCGGAGAAGGCCGCCGCTCCTGCCGGCGACCCGACCGGTGGCATGGGCGGTATGGACTTCTAAGTCCGCGTCAGACAACGAGAAGCCCGGTCCCCAGGTGGGGCCGGGTTTTTCGTATTTGTGGGTCCGTAGGGTTGAGAAATGCCACTTCCGACGCCGTCGCCCACCAGTACCGCCGTCGTGACGGGTGCATCGTCGGGTATCGGCGCCGACATCGCCCGCGAACTGGTCGAGCGCGGCCACGGTGTCACGCTCGTCGCCCGTCGCGAGGACAAGCTGCGCGAACTGGCCGACGAACTCGGGGGCCGGGTTCGCGTCGAGTGGATCGTCTGCGACGTCGCTGATGCGGCTGCGCGTGCCAGGCTCTTCGACGAGGTGGGCAGTAGAGGTCTGACCGTCGACATCCTGGTCAACAACGCCGGGATCGGCACCATCGGGTCAGTGACCAAGACCTCCGTCGATGCTGAGATAGCCCAGGCGCGGGTGAACGTCGAGGCCGTCATCGATCTCACGACCCGCGCCGTCCAGCAGATGGTGCCGCGTGGACGCGGCGCGATTCTCAACGTCGGATCCACCGCGGGCTTCCACCCATTCCCGGGGCAGGTCGGCTACGGCGCCACCAAGGCGTTCGTGAAGTCGTACAGCGAAGGACTGCGTGGCGAACTCGCCGGCAGCGGTGTCACCGTGGCATTGCTGTGCCCGGGGCCGGTGCGGACCGAGTTCCTGAAAAGCGCGGGCATGGATGAGCGGGCCTTCGCCGCCTCGTTTCCGAAGTTTCTGTGGATGGCGTCGCGTGACGTAGCGCGCATCGGCGTCGACGCGCTCGACGGCGACCGCGGAACGGTGATCGCTGGGCTGCCGAGCCAGCTCAGCACCCGTCTGTTCCAGTTCACGCCTCGACGGCTGCTGATGCCGCTGTTGAAAAGTCAGCATCCGGGCCTCCGTAGGGACCGGTCACCGGACTGACGCGGGCCATTCACGCATCCAGCCCTCCACGGGCAGCGCGAGGGCGTTGCACAGCGTGCAGATCGTGCGGTACCAGCCGACGGCCGTGAGCAGTTCGATCCGTTGCTCGTCGTCGAGATCGCGGCCGAGCGCTGCCCAGGTTGCGTCCGACCACGTCCCGGTGCGTTCCAGTTCGTCCACCGCCTCGATCACCGTCCGATCGGCCAGGGTCCACCGCGCGTCGTCCGAACTGCCAGTCACCAGCGCGTCGCACTCGTCGTCGCTGACGCCCGCGATGGGACCCCAGAATGCGGCCTGTCCGCCCCACTCGTACTCGCAGCCCACCAGCGCGCAGGTCCGAAGGATCGCGATGGTCCGGGCGCGTGGCGGTAAGAGCGCAGCCACGTACAGCGACTCGCCCAGCTTGCGCAGCCGGCCGGCCAGCACTGGGTGGCGCTGTAGGCAGCGAACCAGGAGCAGCGGCTCGTAGGTGCGGTCCGGGTGACCCCAGCTGTTTATCCCCGCGGCGTCTTCCTCGTTCCACGGCGGGGCAAGCGGTTCGATGCGGCTCACCTGGTGCTCGAGGCGTTTCATGCGACCGAGGATAGGCCGGGTTTTTCGCGAATCTGAGTAACTGATCTACTGAACATTCGAACAGTTGGGGACGAAGGGAACGACATAATGGGAAAATCGTTACGGCGCATAATCTTTGGAGTAATTCCCGCTAGCGTTCTTTGCGTCATGGTTGCGCCAATCGCCGGCGCCGTGCCCGACCCGTGCTCGGCTAGCGGGCTGGCTGCTACCTCCAGCGGGGTGCTGAACGCGGCGAGCGGATACCTGGACAGCCATCCGGATGCCAACAGTGTGCTGACCGCCGCGGTGAACCAACCACCTGCCGACGCCAAGTCCTCGGTTCGCGGCTACTTCCTCAGCCACGTCGGCGAGGCGCTGGAGTTGAAGGGCATCGCTCAGCCGCTGCTCGACCTGAAGGGCAAGTGCAACGCCTCGGTGTCGCCGGACCAGTTGGCGGCGCTGTTCGACGCGCTGTCCGCCAATTGACGCACTTTCCGTCACACCCGGCCCAGCCAGCGGCCACTGGGGCGGGTGGGATCAGGCGGGGGCTGACTGGCGGCCGCGGACCAGCTTGCCGGGCCGCGCGTCGGTGGGCACGCCGTTCTCGGCGATCACCTCGCCGGCGACGATCGTGGCGACGTAGCCGTCGGCGGTCTGGTCCAGTCGGCGACCACCGGCGGGTAGGTCATGGGTGATCACCGGCTTGTGGATTCGCAGCGCCGCGTGGTCGATGACGTTGAGGTCGGCCTTGTAACCCACCGCGATGCGGCCGCGGTCGCCGAGACCGGCAACGCGGGCCGGCACCGTGGTGAGTCGACGCACGGCCTCGGGCACCTCGAAGCGGCCGGACTTGCGGTCGCGCGCCCAGTGCGCCAGGAAGTACGTCGAATAGCTTGCGTCGCAGATCATTCCGTAGTGTGCGCCGCCGTCGCCCAGACCCAGCACCACGTCGTCGCGATGCAGCAAGTTGCCCACGGTGTCCAGTGAGTTGTTCTCCAGGTTGCTCGTCGCGACCAGCAACATGGCCCGGCCGTCGTCGTCGAGCAGCCGGTCGTAGGCCTCTTCCCTTGGGTGGACCCCGCGGGCCCTGGCCCGGGCTGCGATGCTCGTCGACGGGTCCGGTTCGTAGTCAGGTTCGTCACCGAGTGGGAAGATCCAGTCCCACATCTGCGTCACGACGAGGATCGGGTGCCCGACGCCGGGCTTGTCGGCCAGGATGCGGGCGCGGACTTCGGGCTTGCGCATCTCGGCCACCCGCTCGGCCAGCGGCAGGTCGGCGATCTCGCGGTAGCTGGGGTAGAGCACGAACGGGTTGGCGCTCAGCTGCAATCCCATGATCAGACCGATCGGGCGTGGCAGCAGCTGCGCGGTGACGTCGCCGCCGGCGGCGTTGGCCTTCTCGATCATGTTGATGGCGTCCGGCCATGTCGGGTCGCCGATGTTGCCGATGACGAGCGTGAAGGTGACCGGCAGCCCGACGTCCTCGGCGACGTCGAAAACCGTCTGCAGCACGGACTCGTAGCCGCCGGCCGGAATGTCGGGCACGAATTGCAGCAGTCCACCGCCGCCGTCGACGACACCGCGCGCGATCTCTTCGATCTCCTCGCGGGCTGCCTCATAGCTGGGGATGGGTGAACCGCTTTCAGTCTTGTGAATGGTGAACCTGGACGTGGCGAAGCCCAGCGCCCCAACCTCGATTGCCTCCTTGGCCAGCGCCCGCATCCTGGCCAGGTCCTCGGCGGTGGCCGGCTCGCGATCGGCGCCGCGCTGACCCATTACGTAGACCCGCAGCGGCGAGTGCGGAAGGTAGGCGGCCACATCGATGTCCCGCTTGCCCGCGTCGAGGGCCTTCATGTACTCGGGGAACGTCTCCCAATTCCACGGCAGGCCGTCGGTCATCACCACGCCGGGGATGTCTTCGACCCCGGCCATCACGTCGACCAATACGTCGTGGTCCTCCTGGCGACACGGCGCGAAGCCGACGCCGCAGTTGCCCATCACCACGGTGGTCACTCCGTGCGCCGACGACGGCGTCAACCGGTCCGACCAGATGGACTGACCGTCGTAATGCGTGTGCAGGTCGACGAAGCCCGGCGTGACCAGCAACCCGGCCGCGTCGATGTCCCGCGTCGCGCCCGCGCCGTTGACCGATCCGACCGCAGAGATGACCCCGTCGCTGACGGCGACGTCGCCGACGAACGGCTCACCTCCCAGCCCGTCGACGATGGTGCCGTTGCGGATGATGAGGTCGTAGGTCATCTAAATAATCTACGACCGTGTCGGTCTCTGATGCCAGGATGTTTCGATGATCGATCACTTCGGGATCAACTGTGCTGACTACGCCCGCCCGCAAGAGTTCTACGACCGGGTGCTGGGCGTGTTGGGTTATCCGCGGCAACTCGATTTCGGTGACGCCGTCGACCACGACGCGGTGCAGGCGTTTCATGACGCCGCCGTCGAGTCGGGCGCCGAGTCGCTGCACGCCCGCGGCTGTGGCCGGAGTACGGCGAGGGCTACTTCGCCGCCTTCGTCCGGGACCCGGACGGCAACAATGTCGAAGCCGTCTGCCATGCGTAGGGTCGGTGAGTATGTTTGACCCCAATGCCTCTGCCAGGGAATTGCTGCGCGATTCGTTCACCCGGTTGATCGAGCATGTCGACGAGATCAGCGATGGGCTCACCGACGACACTGCCAACTACCGGCCGGCTCCAGACGCAAACAGCATCGCCTGGCTGATCTGGCACAGCGCGCGCGTGCAGGACTTTCAACTCGCCCCGATCGCAGGTGTCGAGCAGGTGTGGACCGCCGACGCCTGGGTGGACCGGTTCGGCCTCGACCTGCCACGCAACGACACCGGCTTCGGTCACGGCCCGGCCGAGGTGGCCAAAGTGCAGGCGCCGGTCGATCTGCTAACCGGCTACTACCACGCCGTGCACAAGCTGACGTTGGAGTTCGTCGCCGGCGTCACCGCCGACGACTTGGAGCGCATCGTCGACCGAAACTGGGATCCGCCCGTGACCGCCAGTGCCCGGATCGTCAGCATCATCGACGACTGCGCGCAGCATCTCGGCCAGGCAGCGTACCTGCTGGGTATCGCCCCCTAGGGCTTCCCCGCGCCTGGCGCCGGGGCCGGGAAGGCGACGATCTGCCCGGTCGGCCCTGGGTGTGGCTCCGTGCCGCCCCACTCCTGACACACGACATAGAGTTGTGGCTGCTGATCGCCGCGGCTGAGTATGCAGGCGAACGCGCCTCGATCGAGTTCGACCGTGCCAAGAACCTCGCCGCCCTCGCGCACCCGAACGCAGTGTCGGTTTCCCACGTCGGCGTACCAGACGGCCCCCTCGGCATCGATGCAGATGCCGTCCGGGTGGTCTCCTCCCACCTCCGCCCACGTCCGACGTCGCGTCAAGTCGCCGGTTTGACCGATGTCGTAGGCCGTGAGCCGATTGCCATAAGACTCGGCCACGATCAACGTCTCGCCGTCGGCGGTGATCGCCATGCCATTGGGAAAGGCGAGATCGTCTGCGACCTTGCGGACGGCCCCGGCTGGGGTGACGAGTACGACGCTTCCAGGTGCTGGCTCCCCACCGGGGAAGTCGAAGCCGATGGTGTTGACGTAAGCGTTGCCGCGGGCGTCCACCACGATGTCGTTCCATGGTTTTTCCGAGACGGCTGACAGGTCGGCATGGGCAACGATCGAGCCGTCGAGTTCGCGACGAAGTAGGCGCCGCTGCGCCGAATCCACGACGAGCAGCCGCCCGTCGGGCAAAAAGTCGATGCACATCGGAAACGACTCGACGCTGACCACGACCTCATGGCCGTCCTGGGGATCGAGCGCGATCACCTGATGCGCGCCCCAATCGGAGAACCAGACCCGCTTGTCGTGCCAGCGGGGCGATTCACCAAACGTGATTCCGTCCATCAACACGGTCATGGAGATAAGACTGCCTGCCCGAGAAAAACTCATCGGCCGGCCACCGAACTTGACACCTGTCGAGGGCGTGCGACCTGCGTCACAATCACGCGTCTACGATGGCCCGTATGACCGCGATCAAGCCTCCCGAAACCGCGCCCAGCACCACCGATTTCTCCGGCACCGGCACCATTCACAGTCCCGCGAACGGCGCGATCGCAGGCGAGGTGCAGTGGACCGACCCGGCTGACGTGCCCACCATCGTTGCCGGGCTGCGCGCCGCACAACGCGACTGGGAGCAGCGCGGAGCGTCGGGGCGCGCCAAGGTGCTGGCCCGCTTCGCGGTCTGGCTGGGTGAGCACCGCGGCGAGATCGAAGAGCTGCTGATCAAGGAGACCGGTAAATCCGCGGTCGACGCCGCACAGGAAGTGCCGATGCTGATCATGATCATCTCGTACTACATCAAGACAGCGGAAAAGGCGCTGGCGCCCGAAAAGCGGCCGGCCGCACTGCCGTTCATGGCGATCAAGAAGATCACCCTGCACTACCGGCCGCGGGCCGTCGTGGGCATCATCGCGCCGTGGAACTACCCGGTGGCCAACGCGCTGATGGATGGACTGGGCGCCCTGGCTGCGGGCTGCGCCGTGCTGCTGAAGCCGTCCGAGCGCACCCCGTTGACCGCAGAGGTGCTGCGTCGCGGCTGGCAGGAATCCGGCGGACCCCAGGTGTTCGAGCTGGCCCAGGGCGCCCGTGCGGTGTCCGAGGCCGTCGTCGACAACGTCGACTACCTGCAGTTCACTGGGTCCAGCGCCACTGGCAGCAAGGTGATGGAACGCGCCGCGCGCCGGTTGACGCCGGTCAGCCTGGAACTCGGCGGCAAGGATCCGATGATCGTTCTCGAGGATGCCGACGTCGATCTCGCCGCCCACGCGGCGGTGTGGGGAGCGATGTTCAACGCGGGGCAGACCTGCGTCTCGGTGGAGCGGGTCTACGTGCTCGAGCAGGTATACGACCAGTTCGTCCAGGCCGTGGTTCGCGACGTCAAAGAATTGCAGGTCGGTGCCGGCGAGGGACACGATTTCGGGGCGCTGATCGATGAGCAGCAGCTGTCGGTGACCGAACGCCACGTCCGCGAGGCGGTGGCCGCCGGTGCGAAAGCATTGACCGGTGGCCGGCGCACCAACACGTCGGGCAGCTTTTATCCGCCCACGGTGCTCGTCGACGTGGACCACTCGATGGCCTGCATGACCGAGGAGACCTTCGGTCCCACGCTGCCGATCATGAAGGTCGGTTCGGTCGAGGAAGCGATCCGGCTGGCCAACGACAGCGAATACGGGCTGAGTGGATCGGTGTTCTCCCGTGACTTCGATCGCGCCAAAGAGGTTGCACTGCAGCTTGATTGCGGTGCGGTCAACATCAACGACGTGATCACCAACCTGATGTGCACGACCGCGCCGATGGGCGGCTGGAAGACGTCGGGCATCGGGGCGCGGTTCGGCGGCGCCGACGGGTTGCGCAAGTTCTGTCGCGTCGAGACCGTTGTCGGCCCCCGCACCAATGTCGGTGCGGGCCAGAACTATTACCACAATTCGCGCAAGGCGCTGAAGCGGGTCAACAAGATGATGACCAGGATGGCGCTGTCGCGCCCGCGTCGCATCGCCAAGTAGGATCGCTTCGTGCGATTTGCGCTGACGGCGCTGTTGTGGCTGTGCGCCACCGTTGCGCTGGCTGTCGCCGTGCCGACTGTGTGGACACAGACCCACGTAGTCGACGTCAACGGGTACACGGCAATGGCTCGCAAAGCGGCGGGCGATAAGGCGCTGCAGGCCGCGGTGGCAGCCGAACTCGCTACTAAGGCAACGGTTCTGATCAATCAGCACAGCCACCACGTCGACTCGGCGCAAGTACACGCCGTCGCGGCCGGCTACACCGCCGGGCCCGACTTTCCAGCCCAGTTCGCCGATGCAAACCGGCTGGCGCACGACTGGATGTTCACCGGGGCGCACACGCAGTCCGAGGGTGACCAGTGGGTCGTCGACCTGGCCGGCATGCTCAAGGACACCGCGTTCGAACAGCTGTTGACGAGCTACAACGTGCAGGTGCCACAGACCGTCCGAGTCCCGGTCACGGTGTCGACGCCGAAGGTGTTGCAGCCTGGCCAGTTACGGCCGCTGGCCACGTGGGGTCTGTGGGCTTCCATCGGCGTGGTGGCGCTGGCAGGCGTCTTCGCACTGCTGACCCTGGCCGCCGCCCGCAGCCGTGGCCGCGCGCTGGCCAGCCTCGGAATCTCCGCGTTGCTGGTCGGTGCCGCGGGATGGGCCGCCATCGAACTGGCTCGTTACCCGATCAACGACACGCTCAACAACACGACCGGCGGTATCCGCGGGATCGCCGACGTGATGGTCGGCCAGGCCGAGAGCAGCCTGCACGACTGGCTTGACCTGATATTGGCCGGGGGCGGCGCGCTGGTGGTGCTCGGCGTGTTAGCGGCTGGCCTCGGCAGCCTGCGGAAGAGCTGAAAGGTGTTCGCTCAGTAGGGCGTCCAGCTTGTCGTTGGCCGATCGCAAGCCCGTGGTGATCATGCCGAACACTTTGTCGCGCACCTCCTGCGACTTGCCGATCAGCGGCGCGTACATGTGCCGCATCAGGTCGAGTCGCGCCGCGCACAGCCAGTCCATCAGGTCGGGATCCTCGAACCAGCCGATCTGATTGCGCTGCTCGGCGAGCGTCGTGGTCAACCAGTCCAGATCAGTATTGGGATGAGGCACCGGTTGGCACAGCCGGTTTCGCGTCGCGTCGTCGCCGTACGCGGCTTCGACGTGGGCGATCAGGCCGGAGCTGAACACTTGCTGACAGCCGCGCACGCTCTGCAGTGTGATCCGGCCTCCATCGAAAACGGTTTCTGCCGAACGCTTTTCCAGACCGTCGGCACTGCAATCGACGAAGAGCGCCGAACCGTCAACGGTGACTCCGCCGTCGGCCAGCACCACTTTGCCGGGCTCGATGCACTCGACGCGCCCCATCCGCACGACGTCGCGGATGCGTTGCAACTGTTCTAGTTCGGTCTTCGTCACGTTCGCGCAGCGATACATGGTCGGCTGCACCGCCGAGTCCAGCCGCAGCAGGTTGCCGCAGGCCTCCAGCCGTTCGAACAGGTCGGCCACCGATGTGGCGGCGTCGATCGCGACCAACCGCTGGGCGAAGCAGGCTTGGAACCGCTCCACGAAATGCGGGCCGGGCTGGATGTTGGCGCGATCCATCAGCCATGAATCGCGCGGCATGATCCAGGTCAGCCGCTCGGGTGGGATTCCGTTGCGCAGCAACCACAAACAGGCGTCGATACCGGTTTTGCCGGCGCCGACGATGACGAAACGTTCGCGGTCGGCCGCGAAGGCAGGCATGTCGTTGGGCGGCACGCAGTCGACGCCGTCGGCGACGTCGTATGCGGGCGGGCGCATCGAGGGCACCGTGGTCTGCAGGTACGTCGCGTCCACGACGCGTTTGCGGACGTGGACGGTGTGGTCGCCGCCGGCCAGCGTGCGAAATCGCCCGTCGCCCAGATACTCGGCCATCGGGAAGTACGACACTTGCCCACTGGGTAGCAGGTCCTGGTGCATCACCCGTTCGAAGTAGGCGCAGATCTCGCCGACCGTGGCCAGCTCGTACAGCCCCTTGTTCCAGCCGAGCTGGTCGATGCTGTCGCTGCCCAGCCCGCGGGAGTTCACGCCGTAGTACGCCGACGGCTGATGCAGACGAACAAACGGGTAAGCCCGGTTCCAGTGCCCACCGGGCGCATGGCCGCGGTCGACAATCACCACCTGGGCGCCGCTCTCGGTCACCAGGGTGTCGGTGAACGCCATGCCCATCGCGCCCGCCCCGACGACCAGGTAATCCGTCTCGAGTGTTGTCACACCAGTTCCTCCCCGTGGTGGCGACGCTATCGGATTCCCCAATCCGGCGGAGCTGGCTAGGTCAGCGACAGTTTGGCGAAGATCTTCCCGGTCGGCTGCGGGGAGCCGCTGCCGGGTTCGACGGTGAACGCCAGCATGCTGGAATGCCCGAGGTCGGTGAACATGTGTGTGGTCGACGGCGTGATGGCTGCGGTGTCCATGGTGCCCGCCGCAACCGGGCCGTTGTCGCCAACCAGCCACATTTCATACACGGTTCCCTGCGAAGGCGGCGGCACGTTATTCAGCAGCAGCATGCCGGCATTCATATCCCGCGAGAACACCACTGTCGCCTTCCCGCCGGCCACATCGGCCGAGACCGACCGCACGTCGGGTGCGGCCATGATCTGCTCGGCCGTGGCCGGTGTGGGCGCCGGTCGCAGCGCGATGCCGGCGCCGAAGGCCGCCAATGCCACCACGATCGCCGCCGCAGCGGCCAAGACGGCCCTGCGCCAACGAGACCGGCGGGCGGTATCGGACTGCGCGCCGGCCAGCACCGCGGCGCGCAACCGGTCCGGTGGTTCGGCAGCCGTCGCCGCCGAGATCACGGCCATCGTCTCCCGCACGACGCGCACTTCCTCTTCGAAGGCACCGGCAACCGTGGTCGGCGCCGCTGCGAGTAGCCGGTCGATGGCCGCGCGCTCGCTGTCGGAGATGGCGTTCATCGCGTAAGGCGTGGCCAGCTCGAGCAGTTCGAATGGGTTCGGCTCGGTCATGTCACCCCCAGGCAGCCGCGGAGACCGCGCAATGCGTCACGCATCCGCGACTTGATCGTCGACAGGTTGGCCGACAACCGCTGTGCGACTTCGGCGTACGTCAATCCGCCGTAGTAGGCCAACTCGATGCACTGCCGTTGCACGTCGGTAAGCGAATCCAGGCAGGCCGCCACCCGGCGGCGCTCGTCAGCGGCGATCGCCGAATCGGCGACCAGATCGCCGGGCCGGTCGACGGTGGCCGCGCCATACCGCGACTCCCGCTGGCCGGCGGACTGCTCCGAACGCACCCGGTCGATAGCGCGGCGGTGCGCCATCGTCATCAGCCAGGCCATCGCGGAGCCCTTGGCGGAGTCGTACGCCTTCGCGGTCCGCCACACCTCCAGATAGACCTCCTGCGTGGTCTCCTCGCTGTAGCCGGAGTCGCGCAGCACGCGGGTGATCAACCCGAAGACCCGGGCCCTGGTGCGGTCATAGAGCGCAGCGAACGCGTCAGCGTCGTGGTGCGCCACCCGCCGCAGCAATGAATCCAGCTCGCTACCGTGTGTTGCTTCGGTCATCGGTCGGTAGCCTATCCGCTCAGCAACCGCGGTCGTCATGATCGCGCCGATCGGGGCGGGCGCGGAATGAAAAACGATGTCCGTTGCTGGTATTCGGTGAAGCCCGGACGGCCCCGCATGTACTTCTCGGTGAGCCGGGCTCCGGTGGCGTGAACCAGGAAATACGTCATGAGCACGGGGGAGAGCACCGTGGCCAGTGACCACCACGCGGTCAGAGTGATCAGCCACAGTCCCCACCACACCGACGCGTCGCCGAAGTAGTTCGGGTGACGTGTCCAGGCCCACAGCCCGCGGTCCATCAACAGACCGCGATGGCTCGGGTCGGCCTTGAATACCCGCAGTTGATGGTCGCCGATGGCTTCGAAGAAGACACCTGTCAACCACACCAGCAGGCCGGCCAGGGTGGCGGCCAGCCAAGGCCGTGGGGTGGGCCCGGCGACCGCGGAGAGTTGCAACGGCAGCGAGATGAACCAGGTGGCGAAGCCCTGCAGCACGAACACCTTGCCCAGAATCTGGCCGAGGGTGGCGTCGCGCAGCAGGTCGGCATAGCGCGGATCTTCGCCTTGCCCGGCTGACCGTCGGTAGAGGTATCCGCTCAGCCGCAGACCCCAGATCGCGACCAGCGCCAGCAACAGCCACCGGCGGGTCGGGTCGCCGGTGCCGAGAACCGCGGCGACAGCCGCGACGGCGATGAAGCCCAGTCCCCAGGCGACGTCGACGACGTTGTAGCGGCCGATGCGGTGGCCGATGGCGAAAGTGATGGCGTGCACCACAATCAGCGCCGCAATCGACGCGCCCGAGACCACGGCGAAGTCGCCGATCATGGCGCGGCTGAATTGACGAACGTCCACTGGTAGACGTTGAGATTGCCCGACCGGAATCCGGCTTCCCGGTCCGCCAGGTACAGCTCCCACATCCGCGCGAAGACCTCGTCGAAGCCGATGTGCGACAGCGTCTTTCGGCGTTGCATAAATCGCTCGCGCCAGAGCCGCAGCGTTTCCGCGTAGTGGTCGCTCAGCGAGATCATGTCGAACAAGCGTAATGCGCTGTCCCGCTGGGCGATTGAGAGCAGAGCTTTGGCTGACGGAATCTGTCCGCCGGGGAAGATGTACTTCTGGATCCAGGTCTGGCTGTTGCGGGTGGCGAGCATGTCCGCGTGGGGCATGGTGATCGCCTGGATCACCACGTGCCCGCCGGGTTTGACCAGCCGGCCCAGGGTGCTCAGGAAATCCGGCCATGAGCGATGCCCCACGGCCTCGACCATCTCCACCGAAATCACGGCGTCGTAGTGTCCGTCGATGTCGCGATAATCGCACACATCAATGCGCACCCGATCGGATTTGCCGGCAGCGGCGATTCGTTGGCGCGCCAGCCAACCCTGGCGGTCCGAGGGGGTGACGGAGCGGACGTGGGCGCCGCGGGCGGCCGCGCGGATGCTCAATTCGCCCCATCCGGTGCCGATCTCCAGCAGTCGGGTGCCGGGTCCGACGGCGGCCTCATCCAGCAGTAGGTCGATCTTGCGTCGTTGCGCTTGGGCCAGGTCGGGCCACGACGCCGGCAGGTGATCGAACAGCGCGCTCGAGTACGTCATGGTCTCGTCGAGGAACTCGATGAACAGATCGCTGGACACGTCGTCGTAGTGCGCGGCGATATTGCGGTGCATCTGCTCCCGGCTGACTCGCGGCACGCCCGCCTGAGCTGCGATCGCGAGCGGTTTGAGCCAGCGCAGTCCGCGCCGGGCGAGATGGTTCAGCGCCGGCGCCATGATGGTCAGCACCGCGACCAGATCTGTCGACTCCCATTCGCCGGCCATGTAGGACTCGCCGAAGCCGACGAGTCGATGGCGTCCCATCCGGCGCGCCAGCCGGTCCGGATCGTGGACGGTCAGCGTCGGTGACGATGGGTCGCCGGCGCCGATCACCGTGCCGTCGGGGTAGGCCACCCGCATCGGCAGGCCGGCGACGGCGCGGCGAAGCAGCCGGTCGGCGAACATCGCCGATGCGGCGGCCACCGGTCCAGACGGCGTTGCAAAGACCTCGGGCCAGCAGTCCGAATCGGTTGCTGTTGGGGTGCTTTGGCTGCTGACGAGCACCAGGGAAGCGTCGGGCTCAATCTCCGGGACGTCGTCCACAACATAGAGGTGACATGGTTGTTGCACACCACGTATTCGGAGCGGACGGCCTTGCGGTTGAGCGACGGCTGTCACAACGATCGACGCGTGTGACCCATCCCTCCCGCGGACTGCTCCGAATGCCTTGCATCCAGTGACAAAGTAGCGGCGCAGGCCGCGATGACAAAGGAGTTAAGCGGGATGAAGGACGGGCAGAGGAAGACACTCGCGGTGGGTTTCGCGGCGCTTGCGGCGCTGGGGTTCTCGGCGTGTTCGAGCACCAAAACCGACTCGGGGCAACAGTCCAGCGCGCAGCCGATGAGCAGCTCGGCGGCTCCGGCCATGACCGGTGCCACGGCGGCCCCGGCCAGTGACCTGATCGGCTCCGGATGCGCGGACTACGCCGCGATGCATCCCAATGGTCCGGCTTCGGTGGCCGGAATGGCACAAGACCCGGTCGCGACGGCGGCTTCCAACAACCCGATGCTGTCGACCTTGACGGCGGCGTTGTCGGGCAAGTTGAACCCGAACGTCAACCTCGTCGACACCCTCAACAACGGCCAGTACACGGTGTTCGCAC
>NZ_JBAPRN010000401.1:0-1836 GCF_049281135.1 Mycobacterium sp.
GTGTTAGATCCAGCAGGTTTTCGCAGATGAGCTCATAGCTGCAGTCGAATACCACGTTCCCGCCGAAATAACGCGGCATCCCTGCCGAAGGCAGCACCGGCAGGTGCGGTAGGAGGTCGACTGATGCCTTGTCGTTGCTGCCGTACCACACCCATACGTAACCGTGCGTCTCATGACTCGGCCAGCGGCCGCTGCCTCCGGTGAATTCGCTGGCGCGCAGCCGTCCATGTTCGCGGTCCTGGGGGGAGTCTTCGTAGGCGACGGCGACTCCGTCCTCGCGGACCAGGTAGATCGGTTCACCGTGGATAGTGCGACGCACGGGACGGCGGCCGAGCAGCGTGCTGTGAAGGACTGGAAACCAGGTGTCGCGCAGAGCGAATCGACCCGGCGCGAAGCCTGCGGTGATCTTGTTGGAACGGGCGCGTCCCGCCGCGGGGGTGATCGCGGCGTCGATGCCCGTGACATCGTCGATGCTCATCAGGTCATTCCTCTCAACGTTTGCAGCACTGGGTCGTACGTGGTGTCGGCGTGGTCGGCGACTGACGCGAACGTGCTTGCGGCTCGGCGGGTTCGGAGGCGAACCTTCCACGTGGCGGCGGCCGCGGCGACGACGGCTGGTGCTGCCGTACCGGTAACGTGCAGCTGCCACCTGACGACTGTCCGATAGTCCCCGATGGGAGTCGCGCCGACGATGGCGTGCACCGTTCCCCTTTGGGGGATCTCTGCGGTGATCGAAGTGAGCCCCGTCTGGCGCAGAGTCTCGATCCTGGCTCGAGTAGACCGTTTGACGGCTGGATCGAAAGTGGTGAGTCGCGGCACGTTGACCGTCAGGCGCTCGCGCACCACGACGATCCGATGCGGTTCGGTTTGGGCGTCAGGTCCCACGACTTCATCGCCGGAACCGAATAGCAGTCCCATGCCCAGTGCGGCTCCCGGGTTGAACGCCAGTGCCGCGACAATCGAGGCGTGGGGGGCGCGCACCTCGACGGATCCGGACAGGTGCATTCCCGCCCGACCCGAGAGGGCGTCCGGCACGTCGGCCGTCGAGTCACCGCCGCTGTGTATGAGAATCATGCCGGCGCGTTCGGCGACCGCGAACGCATCCACCGTGATTCGTCCCGATGGCCGCTCGCCGGGTCGAAAGTTGGGAATGCGTTCGCAACTACCGGCCCCGTTGAACGACCAGCCGTGGTAGCCGCACTGAATCAAGCCGTCGTCGGTGATTCTCCCCAGGGACAAGGGCATTCGTCGATGGGGGCACCGGTCTAGGACCGCCCGTGCGGTCCCGCTGTCGTCCCGATACAGTGCCAAGTTCACATCGGAGAGACGTACAGCGAGCGGCTTGTCACCTAGTTCAGCGCTGAGGGCGACCGGCCACCAGCCCGGAGCCAGTCCGGCCGCTTTCGTGAAATTCTCCATTCCCGGCTGTTCGTCGGCAGGTCGCACAGTCCGCACGCTTTCATCGGAGGGAGCCAAGGGGGGTTTTGACCTCACTCTCGCTTTCGTGACATCCGTCATCGCACGGCCATCCTGAGCCGAGGCGGCTGCGGGCAAACCTTGGTCGGCGCGCCCGAGGAACTACCGCTCACCGCAACCGCACGCGATTCGCACTTCGGACATCTGCCGAATGCCAAGGCGCTCAACGATCACTCCGTTCCCGCTAGAGGGCTCGACAGTTAGCCACACCACTAGGGGCCAACGATATGGCTGAGCAGCGCACAACCATTAGTGAAAGAAACCAAACAACAGGCAGGTCACTTTGGGATGAACAACAGAGGCCGATCGTGGCTAAGCGGAATCGCTTCCCATCAGCTGCTCGATCGGGAGGGCGAGCTC
>NZ_JBAPRN010000402.1:0-19946 GCF_049281135.1 Mycobacterium sp.
GATCACGTGGTCGCCGGTGTCATAGACGGTCTCGCCGATCATGCGATCCCCCTCCGCGCGAACGTCCCTGATCTCGTAGGCGGCTACTGCCCTGTGCGGAGTGTCGACGCCATGGAAAACGGCGGGGATGTTCTCCTGCACCATGTCGGCGAGCGCCGATGTCACGTCACCCACGACGACGTACCCGACGTGCCGCTCGTACACGGGACGGAACTTAGCGACTAACATCACGACTCCTCGAGTTCCGGGTTTCAACGCATGTGGTCGTCCGAAGTTTCCAGTATCCTCAAACCTTATATTGTTAGTTTACGGAGTTCAAGGCTAATGTCGTTAGTTTAATGGGACCCGTTGTCGTCCTCGAGGGGAGATCGATATGACCGATCTGACAGACAAGGTCGCCGTGGTCACGGGCGCCGCAAGCGGGATCGGCGCCGCGACGGCGCGGGCCTTCGCCGAACGCGGAGCATCGGTCGTGGTCGCAGACATTGACGACGTGCGCGGCAACGCCGTCGCCGCGGCTTTGGGAATCCGCGGCACGTATCTACATACCGATGTACGCCACGAAGCCGATGTCGCCGCCGCAGTCGCTCGCGCGGTGGACCACTTCGGTCGGCTCGACTGCATGGTCAACAATGCCGGACGCGTCGGCGCATGGACCTTTCTCGAGGACACCCCAATCGAAGAGTGGGAGGACGGGTTCGCGGTGCTGGCCCGCAGTGCCTTCCTCGGCATCAAACACGCTGCGCGCGTAATGCGCGACCAGGGCTCCGGCAGCATCGTCAACGTCTCGTCCGTGGCTGCGGTCCGGACCGGCTTCGGCCCCCATCCGTACAGTGCCGCCAAGGCGGCGGTGTTACAGCTGACGCGCACGGCGGCACAGGAACTCGCGGAATTTAGGATTCGCGTCAATGCTCTCGTTCCCGGGGGCGTCGCGACCCGGATAGTCGGCCACGGCGCAGGACTCGAGGACGAGGCTCTCGACGACAGCGTCGACGCAGTGCGAGCAAGCCTCGTCAAGTTTCAGCCGATCCCTCGCGCTGGCGAGCCGGAGGATCTCGCCCATGCCGCGGCCTTCCTCGCCTCCGATGAGTCCTCCTTCATCACGGGGGAGGTCATCGGAGTCGACGGCGGCTTGGATTTGGGTCGCAAGTGGCCAGCCAACTTCAGAGCCCAGGCGGTAGCCGCCTCTAGTCGTGTCGTGTCGGGCGGGGCGTCGTCTTAGTTGAGTGTGCGCTGCGATCCAGCCGCAGACGCGTCAGCGCACTCGTGCGTAGTCGTTGGGGACATTCCTATACATCTCGCGCAGGTCGCGCTTCGCGATCTTTCCGCTAGCCATGCGGGGGAGTGGCTCGGTGACGAACACGACATAGCGGGGGACCTTGAAGTCGGCGAGTCGGGTATTGCAGTACGTGATCACGCCAGCTTCGGTCAGATCGTTTGTGGCCCGGATCAGCGCAGCCGGGGTCTCACCAAATCTGGCATCCGGCACGCCGATTACCGCCACCTCCTCGACGCCGTCCAGATCGGCGATGACCGCCTCGATCTCTGCGGGCGCGATGTTGAGGCCACCTGAGATGATCATGTCCTTCAGGCGGTCGACATAGGTGAGGTAGCCGTTCTCGTCGAGTTTGCCCAGGTCACCAGTCCGTAACCACCCGTTGACGATGGTGGAGCGCGTAGCCTCTTCGTTGCGCCAGTATCCGGGCATCATGCCGGGCCCACGGAGCAGGATTTGTCCGACCTCACCCGGCGGCACGTCAACGCCTCCTGCGTCCACGACACGAATCTTGGTGAAGATACCGCCCCATCCGCACTTGTCAGGATGGTCGCCGGCCTCCTCAGCCGGCATGGCCGTAGCCGACCCTCCAATCTCGGTCTGGCCGTAGATCTGGCGCAAGGCGACGCCTTGTGCGTGCCACTTGCGTAGGAGCTCCACGGGGACCGGCGCTCCGCCGACTTGAGCGGTGATCATGTGTCCGAGGTCGCTGTCCTGGAATGCGGGGGTGGCGGCGATCCGCTCGAACACGATCGGTGGCCCACAGAGGATGTTCGCCTTCTGCGCCGACAACACGTGCAGCGCTGCCGCGCCGTCGAGTCCGGGCTGTAGGAACAGAGTGCCTCCGGAGAGGACGACGCGGCAGATCCCCCAGATGATTCCTGCCGCGGAGAACAAGGGAAGTACCATCAGCGGGCGCAGTTCATTCGGCGGGATTGGCTCGATCAGCGACCACTCATGCATCTCGCCGGCGATGGTGGCATGGGTGAAGATCACGCCCTTGGGCTTACCGGTCGTGCCCGAGGTGAACACAATCGCCGTCGGGGTGTTGAGATCGACCACCGGTGTGCGGTAAGCCCCATGTCGATCCTCACGGAGTGGGCGCACATCCTGCTCGAAGGTCAAGATCTCAAACGTGTCTCGAGCTTGGTGCACCTCGTCGAGGCGTGGCGCGAGCGCCTCGTCGCAGTAGACGACCGACGGCTCGCAGTCGTCGATCAAGACTGTCAACTCACCGGCCACCATGCGATGGTTGAACGGTGCGGAGATCGCACCGACCTTCATCGCACCAAGAGAGGCGGCGATCCACTCCAGACTGTTGCCGCCGAGGTAGCTGACCCGGTCACCAGGTCCGACGCCCCGCGACGCTAGGTCATGAGCTACGCCGTCTGCCCACCGGCTCAGCTCTGCGTACGTCACTACGTCACCAGCGAAGTCGATGGCGGCCAGGTTGGGCTTGGTACGAGCCCAGAAGGTCAACGCGTCGACGATTGTGCCACTCATTGCTGGGCCTCCAAATCTCATGCGTCCGCAGAGCGTTGCCGGGCGATCCGCACTCTCCGTCGGTCCACTCTCGTGGGCGTGACGCCTACTAAACCTAAAGACCGTTGTTAGAAGTGGCAAGTCGCCGGGAAATGAGCCGTCATTGACCGCGATATCTAACTGGCGTAGGTTTGCCCTCGCGTCGTGGGGCCCACGAACCCGGGACGTGGCGGGCCGCTGAGGTGCGTTGGTGACGCCGAGCGGCGTCGCGCGTGCCACGTCGCCGCGGTGGAGCGTCCCCGGTTGTGTCGTGAGGAAAGGACTGAACCACCAGTGTCACCCGAGACCAGCGCACCTGCTGCGCTTTACGAAAAGCGCGGCCACGTCGCGATCGTCACTCTGAATCGTCCGAAGGCACTCAACGCCGTGAACTCCGAACTGTCGACCGCCGCCGGCGAGGCGCTCGAGCGGGCCGATCACGATCAGGAGGTCCGGGTCGTCGTGATCACCGGCGCTGGTCGCGGCTTCTGTGCGGGCGCTGACCTGAAAGAACTCGCCAAGGGCAACCGCATCGAAACTCCTGGTCACCCGGAGTGGGGTTTCGCGGGCATCGTCAGGCACTGGATGGCCAAGCCGACGATCGCCGCCGTCAACGGATTCGCTCTCGGCGGAGGTACCGAGATCGTTCTGTCGTGCGACCTTGCCGTCATCGACGAAACCGCTTCGCTCGGTCTGCCGGAGGTGCGCCGCGGACTTCTCGCAGCCGCCGGCGGGGTGATTCGCCTGCCGCGCCAGGTCGGCCTCAAGTGGGCCCTCGAGATCGCACTGACCGGCGAGCCCATCTCGGCTGCGACCGCCAAGGAGCTCCGGATCGTCAACCGTGTTGCCCCGCAGGGTGAGGCGCTGACGGTGGCACTCGAGTTGGCGGAAACGGTCGCCGCGAACGCGCCGCTTTCGGTGCAGCAGAGCAAGCGCGTGATTCACGAGACCGCTTCGGGCTCCGACTGGGACGACGCCGTCTGGGCAATCAACTCCGATGCCGCCCGCACGGTCTTCCGCAGCCGAGATTCCAAGGAAGGCCCGCGAGCCTTCGCCGAGAAGCGTGCCCCGATATGGGAGGGGCAATGAGTCTCGACGTCGACGCTGCGGTCGTCGGCCTTGGGATCACCGAACTCGGAAAAGTGTACGGCAGGTCGTCGACAGCGTTGGCCGCCGAAGCCGTACGCTTGGCCGTTTCGGACGCCGGACTGCGATTGGGCGATCTCGACGGTCTGTTGGTCAGCGGTGGGGTAAAGAAGGACATCGACGTCAACGTTGGAGGTGTCCTCAACCTGCGCCACTTGAATCTGCTGGCACAGGTCAACGCGCACGGATCGACGGCCGGTGCCATGGTGCAGCAGGCCGCCCTGGCGATCGCGGCCGGGACCGCGACGACGGTTGCCTGCGTCTTCGCCGATACGCCCTTGCGTCCCAAGAGCAGTGCGGGCTCTGCCTATGGGTCCCCGAATAAGCGCAGCGCCAACCTCTCCGGGCTGTCCGGTTGGCAGGTCGCATCGGGAGCGACCAACCCCAACATCTTGTACGCGATGTGCGCCCGCCGGCACATGGAGGCCTACGGGACGACGTCGGAGCAGCTCGGCGCAATCGCCGTCGCGCAACGCACCTGGGCTGAATCCAACCCTCTCGCCGCGATGCGCACACCGATGACCCTCGAGGACCATCAGGAATCGAGATGGATCGCCGATCCCCTTCATCTGCTTGATTGCTGCTTGGTCAGCAACGGCGCGATCGCCGTGATCGTCACATCGGCTGCGCGCGCCGTCGAACTGGCCCAGCCGGCCGTACACGTGTGGGGCTTCGGTCAGGCGCACCAACCGCGTCAGATGCGGGCCGGCTCCGACTGGGGCCTGGTGACCCCGGCCGCCCATTCCGGACCCGCGGCGATGAAGATGGCCGGGGTGGGTGTGGAGGACGTCGATGTCTGCGAACTGTACGACTGCTACACCTATACAGTCCTCGTCACGCTCGAGGACTACGGGTTCTGCGCGAAGGGCGAAGGCGGGCAGTTCGCCGCTGATGGTCGACTGGCACCCGGGGGAGACCTTGCCTGCAACACCGGCGGCGGCCAGCTGTCGTCCTATTACATGTGGGGCATGACTCCGCTTTCCGAGGCGATCATCCAAGCCCGCGGTCACGGCGGCGAGCGCCAAGCGCCGCGCAACGAAGTCATTCTAGTAAGCGGTAACGGCGGCATCCTCGAACACCACTCCACCTTGGTATTGAGTCCCATCGCAGCGAAGGACCGATTGTGACGATCTCCACCGACAAGCAGTTGCCGCTCTGGCCCGCCGTCGACCGCGACGCGGCGAGCGTGCAGTATTTCGACGCCGCAGCGCGCGGAGAATTACTGATGCAGCAGGGGCCCGGCGGCGCCGTGCTCGGTCCCGAAGTGCGTACGTGCCCGGAGACGGGTTCTGCGGAACTGACCAAGGTCGCCGTCTCGGGACGTGGAGCCCTGGTCACGTGGGTGGTCGTGCACCACGCGCCCCTCCCCATTTTGGCGGCGGCGGTACCTTACGTCAGCGGCGTCGTCGAACTCGACGAAGGACCATGGCTAATGGTTCGGCTGGTGGACGTTGAGGGCGTCGAGCTGCGCGCCGGTCTGCCCGTCGAGGTGGCATTCGTCCGCTCAGGCAATGCCGACGACGATCCGTTGCACGAAGTACTTCCGGTCTTCACGCCGTCGCATCCCTGACCACGAACCACGAGTTCTCATCACGTCAGGATGACGTGTTCCTGCGCATAGAAGATGGGGGAGTTCGCCAGATCGATGAAGGTGCGCTCGTCTTCGAGTAGAGCGCGGCCTGCGGCCCGGCCCTCCTCCGTCGCACCGGCTGCCACGATGTCCTCGACGCTGTCCCACCACAGTTCGGCGACCCCGTCGTAGGGCTCGAGGTGGCTACCCCGCGCCGTTATCGACGCAGCGATCCGAGGGTCGTCGAAGGAGTGACTCTGCGTGTATCTCCGCACGCCCAGCGTGGCGCCGTACTTGCGCACCAACTGGGCATGGTCCTCGAGCCAGTATCGTTGAAACTCCTCGGCGGACAGTTCGGGCTTGCGACGCAGGCAGAAGACGATTTTGATCATGGCACTGCTCCAGTCAACGTAGATGGGGTCTTAGTCTTCCGCGGATACACGCAAGACCAACTTGCCGTCGTGATCGCCGCGGAAGAGTCGTTGCAGCGCATTCGGCGCCTCCTCGAGCCCGTCGATTACGTGGTCCTTCCATGTGATGCGGCCCTCGGAAACCCAAGTGCCGAGGGCCTTCAGCGCCTCCCCGGCGCGTGGCAAGTAGTCGATGACGACGAATCCGCGGACCGTGAGGCGGGACATGAGAATGCGGCCGAAGTCGGTTGGTCCGGCAAACGGACCTTCGGCGTTGTAACCGGAGATCAAGCCGCACAGTGCCATTCGGCCGTGAGTGTTCAGGCGGGAGAACGCCTCGTCCATGATCGCACCGCCGACGTTCTCGAAGTTCATGTCGATTCCATCGGTGCAGAGCCGATCCAACGCCGAGCCGACGTCCTCGTTCTTGTAATCGATGGCGGCATCGAAGCCGAGGTCCTCGACGATCCATTTGCACTTGTCGGGACCGCCAGCAATGCCGATGACACGGGCACCCTTGATCTTTGCGATCTGGCCAACGACCGAACCGACCGCGCCCGCTGCGGCCGAGACCACGATCGTCTCACCCTCCTTCGGCTGACAGATGTCGGTCAGACCGAAGTAGGCGGTGATGCCCGTCATGCCGAGCACGGATAAGTTCGCGGTCAGGGGCACGCCCTCGCGGCGACGAACGTGGCTCAGGGTCGCCGCCCGAGCGACGGTGTAGAGCTGCCAGCCGCCGTCGGGGGGAAGGACGAAGTCGCCGGGTGAGAATCGCTCCGACTTGCTCTCTTCGACAATGCCGACCGTGCTGCCGCGCATCACATCACCGATGCCAACTGGCGGCAGGTATTGATCGCGGTCGCTCATCCACAACCTGTTGGTCGGGTCCAGTGAGAGGTAGACGTTTCGGACCAGCACCTGATCCGCTTCCAAGGGCGGGATCGGAAGGTCGACCATCTCGAGATCGTGACCAGTCACGGTGGTGTCAGGTCTGCTCTTTAGCAACCATGCGCTGTTGTTACGGGTCATTGGCTTTCTCGATTCGTCGTTTTGCCTGCTTCATCGCACCGCCAAGTCGGACGCCAGCCGTCTGCTCCAGGTGACGTGGGCCGACAGACCCTGGCCGCGAGACAGAATGAGTCTTCACTCATCCCACGTCCAACGGGGCCGGGGTAGGTCCACCTTAAAATGCGCAAACAAGGCCACGTGATCAACACTAGGCCAAATTAATCTATTGACAATAGGCAGGGCGGTGATTGGGCTATGGAAGTAGCGCGGCTATCCCGCCTTTAGCCGGGGATGGTTGCGAATGGGTGTATCTCGCTGCGCATAAATCTCATATAGTTAGATTTACGAGTTGGCGCCGCGCCAAGGCTTGTCGTCATGCCGGAAGGAAACTCCATGCGAGGAACTAGTGCGGACGGTCCGACCAGCACCCACGCCGGCCCACGAATCTGTCCCCTCTGCGAAGCATGCTGCGGGTTGGTCTTCGAGATGACCGGACACACCATCACACGGGTGTCGCCGAATCACAGCGACCTGTTCAGCCAGGGGCACAGTTGCGCGAAAGGCCTCGGCCTCGCCCGGATCGACGGGGATCGGGACCGGATTCGCACCCCGTTGGTCCGCGACGGCGTCCATGGCTTCCGCGAGGCGACCTGGGAGGAGGCATTCGACGAGATCAATCGCCGGCTGCCCGAATACGTCAACGGTGATCCCGGCACGTGCGCGGTCTATACGGGCAATCCCGCGGCGCACAGTCTGGATCCGACGTTCTACCTGCAGGCATTGATCGCGGCGCTGCGTACGCGCAATCTGTACTCGCCCGCAAGCATGGACACATTGCCGAAGAACCTGGCACAGATGCTCCTGTACGGAACGGGTCTGGGACTTTCGATCCCAGACGTCGACCGAACCGATTACCTGCTGCTGCTCGGATCCAACCCACTGGTGTCCAACGGCAGCACCTTGTCGGCGCCAGGCATGGATCGTCGTCTCCTAGCGTTGCGCGCCCGCGGAGGAACGCTGGTCGTGGTCGATCCCGTTCGCACGCGCACTGCAGAGGTAGCCGACATGCACCTGCAGATTCGGCCGGGTACCGATAGCCTCTTCCTGCTCGGCGTGCTCTCCGTCATCGCTTCAGAAGGTCTCGCCGACCCCGGTGATGCGTCACCCTACGTCGACGGGCTCGACGAAGCGCTAAAGATTGCCAGGACGTTCTCGCCCGCTGCAGTCGCGCCGGCCTGTGGCATCGATGTCGAGGACATCGTCTCCGTAGCGCGCGGATTCGCCACCGCCAACGCGGCGGTATCTCATTCACGTATCGGCACGTGCATGCAGGAGTTCGGCACGCTGGCGAACTGGCTCGTCGAGGTTCTCACGATCGTCAGCGGGAACCTCGACCGCCCCGGCGGCGCAATGTTCCCGATGCCGCCCGGCGGCGGTCAGAACACCTGGCCACTCACCAAGGCGCCCGTCCTGACGTTCGATCGCTGGCGCTCGCGCGTCCGAGGACTGCCGGAGGCGATGGGTGAGCTCCCCGTGACGTGTTTCGCCGAGGAGATTCTGACGCCGGGGCCTGGTCGGACGCGGGCTCTGATAGTGATTGCAGGCAACCCCGCTCGATCGCTTCCCAACAGCAATGCGGTGGAGCAGGCTCTAAGAAGTCTCGAGTTCATGGTCGCCATCGACTGCTATGTCAATGAGACGACCCGGTACGCCGATGTGATCCTCCCGTCGCCGTCGCTGGCGACGCGAGGGCATCACGACATCACCCTTGCGCACTTCGCGGTTCGCAACGTCGCACGATATTCGCCTCCCCTCCGCCAGGTCGCCGCCGGCGAGATGCCGGAATGGCAAGTGCTGCTCCGGTTGTCGGCGATCGCGCAGGGCGTGCCGGACCGCCCGATCGCCGAGATGGACGACGAGGTCGCGACGGTGGCGGCGCGTCGGGCCGCGAAGCTCGCCGGATGCAGCGTCGATGACGCCATGCGTGCGACGGCAGACCGGGTCGGCTCCGAGCGACTACTGGACCTGCGGCTGCGAAGCGGCCCGTACGGTGACCGATTCGGAGCACGGCCGGACGGATTGACCCTCGCGGTGTTGGAGGCAAACCCCAACGGCATCGATTACGGCCCGATGCAACCACGCCTTCCGGAAGTTCTGCGCACTCCCACCGGCCGCATCGATCTCGTGCCCGCGATGATCGTCGCGGACCTACCACGCCTGCGTGCCAGTATGAACCGCCCCACCAGTGGACTTCTGCTGATCAACCGACGCCAGCGTCGCGGAATGAACTCATGGTTGCACAACGCTCTGCCGCAACCGGATGGTGGCCAGTGCGCGCTGCTGATGAGCCCGCAGGACGCAGCCGACCTCGAGCTCTTCGACGGCGACTGGGTCGATGTGACGTCCCAGGTGGCAACAGTGACCGTCGAGCTCCAGGTGACGTCAGACATGCGACCGGGCGTGCTGAGTCTGCCGCATGGCTGGGGCCACGAGGGACCGAGTCTGGGCACGAGCCGGTCCGCGGCTGTGCCTGGGGCCAACTACAACGCCCTCGTCGATGACACCGCCAACCTCGAACCGCTTACCGGATCTCCTGTCTTCAACGGTGTCCGTGTCACGGTGACGCGGACCCAGAGGGTGACCGTCTGATGGCTTATGTGGTGACCCAGAACTGCTGCAACGACGCCACGTGTGTCGCGGTATGTCCAGTGGATTGCATTCATCCGACGCCCGACGAGGCCGGGTACGCGGCTGCCGAGATGCTCTACATCAATCCGTCGACCTGTATCGATTGCGGAGCATGTGCCGACGTCTGTCCCGTCGATGCGATCGTCCCAGTCGATGCGCTCGCGCTGGAAAACAAGCGCTACCGCGAGATCAACGCCGACTACTTCGCGCGGAACCCACAGCCTGCGCGGCCCGTCTTTGCGCGTGCTGAGCCGACCGCATCGGGAAACAGTGCTGCGTCGGCCGGTGCACCGGCCATCGAGCCGCTGCGCGTGGCAATCGTGGGATCCGGGCCGGCGGCGTTCTACGCCGCGGAAGAGCTGCTCGCGCGTCGTGACGTCGTCGCCGAGGTCACCATGATCGAGCGATTGCCTGCAGCGGGTGGCCTCGTCCGCTTCGGTGTGGCGCCGGATCATTGGCACACGAAACTCATGGGCCGGGTGTTCGATCGCACCACACGGCGAACCGGTTTCAGCCTCTACCTGGGCGTAGAAGTCGGTCGCGACATCACGCAAGGCGAGCTTCTCGAGCATCATCACGCCGTCCTGTATGCCTCGGGCGCGCCCGACGACCGCCGTCTGGGCATTCCCGGCGAGGACCTCCCGGGCAGCCATTCGGCAAGTGAATTCGTCGCGTGGTACAACGGTCATCCCGAGAAGGCCGACGCCGTTTTCGACCTGTCGGCATCCCGTGCAGTAGTCGTGGGCAATGGCAACGTGGCGCTCGATGTGGCCCGCGTCCTAGTTACTGACCCAAAAGCGCTCGCCGGAACGGACATCGCTGACCACGCGCTGCACGCGCTCACAGACGGTGAAGTAAGGGAGGTCGTGGTGCTAGGTCGGCGTCGCCCCGCGTCCGCTGCCTTCACTACTCCCGAACTGCTTGCACTCGGGTCGGTGCCCGGCGTCGACGTCGTCGTAGAGGGGGCCGTCGCAATAAGTCCCAATGCCACGATCAAGGAGGTCATCCTCGCCGAGTACTCGCAGGCGCGTCCGCTGGCCGGGAACAAGCGCATCGTCTTGCGGTTCGACACCGTACCGGTCGAGATCGCCGGCGACGGACGCGTGAAGAGTGTCCGGGTGACGGATCCCACCGGTCACGCGAAGGACACAATCGACTGCGGACTGGTCTTTCGTGCGATTGGATACCGCGGCTGCCCGTTGCCGGACCTGCCGTTCGACGAGTGCACCGGAACGGTACCGAACGTCGGTGGACGCGTAATGGATCCGCACCTGGAAGGGCGGCTTATCGGCTGCTATGTCGCGGGCTGGATCAAGCGTGGGCCCTCGGGCGTGATCGGAACGAATCGGTACTGCGCGGCGGAGACCGTCATGGCGATCGCCGCCGATCACCGTGCCGGAGCGCTGCCCTCACCCACGGCGGATGGCTCGTCGCTGTCGGCGCTCATCAGAAGACGTCAACCCGGAGCGCTAGACATAGAGGCCTGGCGGGCGGTCGACAGATACGAGCGAATGGTCGGGAGACGACAGAACCGTCCCCGAGTGAAGGTAATCGACCGCTGGGACGGACATCGCGCACGCTGAGTCACGCACGAACTGACGGCAGAGAGCCATGGGCTCACGACTCGCTCATTGTCAACGATGTGGTCGCACCGCCTTGCGTCTCCGATGAGCCTCGTCGCGTATCAAGCCGTGTAGGAAAGCGATACACTCCAGGCCAACGTCCCTTGGACGGTGTGCAGGCCAGCAATCAGTAACTGGAAGAACATTCGACACATTTCTTCATCAGTCAGCCGTCGCCGGTGTCTAGAGGGGTGTTGATGATGAGGCTGGTTATGTCATCGGCCTGAGATCGGACTCGACGATCGGCGACGACTTGGGCCAAGTAACCGAACATCTGGCTTGCCGCCTCGTGCCTGGCGGCGAGGTTTTCTTAATCCGTCGCGCCCGGCTTACGCAGGATCGCGATGTCGGTTGCTTCGGTGAACAGCGGCGCGTCCTCGATCGGCCACCCCATCAACGACAAGAATACTGCCGTCGGCAGCTCGTGAGCGAACTCCGATACGAACTCCGCTGACCCGCGGCGGGCGAACTTGTCGATCAGCCCGTCGACGACCAGACGAATATCCTTCTCGAGCTCCTTCATGCGCCGCGGACTGAACAGGGGCTGCAAGATGCGACGATAAGATGTGTGCTCCGGGGGGTCCAGCTCGATGGGTATGAACTTCCCGTCGCCGGCATGCATCATATTGATCGGATAACTCGAGAACAACCCCGGGTCACGAATCACGGCATGGGCATCGTGGTAACCCGTGACGATCAATGCCCGCCGTGGGCTGTCGAGTACAGCACCGGACCAGCTGAGGCCAGCTCCTGCACCTTCTCATTGAGCCGATCGACTTCGCCAGCCAGCGACGGGTCGTAGATGTCGAAATCAGTCACCAAGGAGTGCGGCAGATCAGTGACGCTCGTCGTCATTGCGAACCCTTTCTTGCGATCTTCAGTTAACCGTAAGCCTGTAGGTAACCGTCGGTCAACATGGTTCCAGCCGTCGCGACGGCCGCCGTCTCGCTTCTCCCAGTTTTCCGGGTGGAGAATCGTTTCGCCCAGGGGTGGGGGGCAGGCCGCATCGGGTGAACCACGCAGCCAGGCGCAAAGATAGAACATTAAAACCTAACGACTATAGACAAAGGCGTTTGAACCGGCATAGATTGACACGGCCAGTGCGACCCCGATCGGTCGCCACGAGCGGTGGTATGCGTCCTAAGGCCTCGCGCTCTGAGGAACTGACTGGCCACGATAGATGGGTGATAGCTGATGTCAGCACCGCTACGATTGCCCAACTACGATTGCCCAACTGGATCGATGGCCAGACCGTTCCTGCTCGAAGTGGTCGAGTCATTGACGTCCTGTCGCCCGCAGACGGATCTGTGATCGCTCAAGTAGGCGACAGCGATTCCTCCGACGTCGAGCTCGCCGTCGCCGCTGCACGCCGCGCATTCGAATCCGGGGCGTGGTCTGGACGATCAGTCAGCGAGCGTGCCGCCACGCTGCGCACCATGGCCGACGAGCTCGAGAAGCGCGCGTATGACCCCGCACAAGTGCTGATTACCGACGTAGGGTGTACCGCCCGTGTGGCCTCCACGATGCAGAGCGTTGTTCCCGCACATCACATTCGGGCGTTCGCGGATATGGAATACCTGCTGGCACCCGAAATTCGCGATGCCGACGCGACCGCGGCGTCCGGCACATGGACGGTGTCTCATGAGCCGGTCGGCGTCGTAGCGGCATACGTCCCCTACAACTTTTCGCTCTTCGAGGCAGTGTGGAAAGTCGCGCCCGCTTTGCTTGCGGGCAATTGCGTAGTTGTGAAACCTTCGCCTCTCACTCCCCTGGCGATCGAGGCTCTCATTCAGGCGGCCGCATCAGCCAGAGTTCCTGCGGGCGTCTTGAACATTGTTCATGGGGACGTCGGCGCGGGCGCCGCGCTAGCGAGTCACCCAGGCATCGATTTCATCACCTTCACCGGCAGCAGTGCCGTCGCCAGCAAGGTGGACACCGCTGCAGCCGCGAATCTCGTGCCCGTTGTGGCCGAGCTGGGCGGAAAATCGGCGTCGGTGATACTTGACGACGCTGACCTGCAATCGGCCATTCGCGGTTCTCTGTTCTCGGGTTTCTTGAACAACGGCCAGACCTGCGTATCAACTATTCGCATCCTCATACCGGCTGACCGGTACGAAGAAGCGGTGGCACTTGCCGCTGCGCTGACCGAAGCGCTCGTCGTCGGCGATCCCGGCGATCCTGAAAGCGACGTCGGTCCGCTCATCAGTCGGCGCCAGCAAGTGGCGGTCGCGAGCGTTGTTGACGCGGCGGTCGAGCAAGGCGCGAAAATGGCTGCGGGCGGGACAATTTTAACCAACGTTTGCTCAGATGGCTTCTATTACAGTCCCACTATCTTGCGAGACGTGACACCAGAAATGGACATCGCAACACACGAGGTATTCGGTCCAGTTCTCGCGTTGATACGGTATGACACCGTAGAGGACGCCATCCGGATCGCCAATGACACCGACTACGGCCTCGCCAGCGCGGTGTGGGGACGTGACATTGCCCGCGCGACATCAGTTTCGAACCGACTCGCCGCGGGTTTGAAGTGGATCAACGACGTCGGCCAGATCGACGTGGCGCTGACGCCGATGGCTGGACGCAAGAAGAGTGGTATGGGGACCGAACTCGGTCACGAAGGACTTCTCGCCTACACATCACCGAGCAGCACGTACACCAGTGACGCGTCGCCCGGGTATCCTAACCCGGCGCACGCCCTGGTCGGGTCTCACTGGGACTCGGTGTGAATTACCTGGTGCTGTCGTGTAAGCGGTCAAGAAGACGCCCGGTATTTCCGCGTTACCCACCCGCAGATTCTCAAAGACGCGCCCGAGGCGTGATGTTCTATACCCAATGCTCCATCCGTTGACGGGTCGACATCTTCTAATACGCGGTAATCCTAGTAGGGAGATGCCCGAGACCCGAACTCCGGGACACGACTCAACAGCTACTCCCACCTTCAGAAAGTCAACACCACGTCTGCGCGGTAAGGAAAGTCGATGACTACAACAACGCCCTCCAGCGAGTTCGGCGACGCTACGGCAGCACCCTCGTCGAGAACGCCAATCCCTTCGGCCAGTGGCATCAACTGCAGGCCCGGCCCCGGAAGGAACCGAACCCAATGACGACCACCGCGCTAATTTCGGGAGCCTCCTCCGGCATCGGACGCGAGATGGCGCTGTTGCTGGCCAACGACGGCTACGACGTGGTCCTCGTCGCTCGCCGGCTCCCGCTCCTCGAGCAACTCGCAACCGAGATCGAAAACACCACTGGCCAAAGGGCGGTAGCGCTCCGCGCCGACCTGTCCGAGCCCGCAGGCGCGACCGAACTCGCCGATCAACTGCATGCGCGAAAACTGCACATCGACTACCTCGTCAACAACGCCGGCGTAACCCTTGAAGGCCGTTACCTGGACAACACCTGGGAGGCTCAACGGGCGTTCGTCCAGCTCATGGCTCTCTCGCCGGCAGAGCTAACCCACCGCCTGCTACCACCCATGCTCGAGCGCGGCCACGGCGCAGTCCTCAACGTTGCCTCTCTCGGCGCGTTCTGGCCCGCTTTTCCCGGCATAACCCTCTACGCCGGAGCGAAATCGTTCCTCGTACGCATGACCAACACCCTCGCCGTCGAATACGCCAACTCCGGCGTCACATTCTCCGTCATCTGCCCCTTCACCACCCGTACCGCATTCCTCGACGGAGAAACGATCGCCCCCATCGTGGCGAAAATGCCCGGGTTCATGGTCCAGTCACCACGCCGAGTCGCGGCAGTGGGCCTGCGGGCGGTCGAGCAGCACAAAGTAATCGCCCACACCAGCCGTCTCAACCACCTCCTAGCCACCCTTCTCACCACCCTGCCCGTACGCCTAGTGAACCGCGCACTCGTCGCCTACCTGTCCCTCGGACGCGACGACCTCCACATCACAGCCGGTAGCAGGCGCCCGCAGGGGCCGATATCCCAACCCGGGTCCGACGACCTACAGGCTTAAGTGAAACACCCTCTCTAGTTCGATTCTTCAATCGCTTGGGTGAACGCGCCCTCATGAAGTGGACGACAACCGGGTTTAAGAGCCGCCAGATCAACAGGTCGTGAGCAGCTGTACGGGCCCTTCATGGAGTCGGCGCAAACGTTTCTCTAGCGCGGTCAAGGCATCGCGACAGAGGGCTTCGCTGTCGACCCATACGCTACCAAAGAGGATTGCGCTATCCATCCGACGCGCTGGCATTGGGAATCGCGGTGTCGAGCCGCGTCAGTTCGGCTGAAAGTCCTGCAGCGCTGTCAGTTCCGGGGTGGGTTCTAGTCAACGTCGCGACTGGCCGGGTTTTCAACCGTCGTCAACAACTACCGAGCGGGGTGCCGTCCGGAGCTATTCGACCTAAGTGGTAGACCCATCCGGCTGGGGAAGGGTTCGTCACCGAATCGGTGGATTGTCAGCGCGGCGGCGCATCGAGGTGAAGTCGTGTGATCGGCGATGCTGCTGCCACATCACGCTCCACGAGGCTCGAGATGGGCCAGAATTTGTAGAGCAGTCTTGACGCCGTAAAACTAATGAAATAAGTTAAATAACGTAACTCGCCCCTTGCGTTGTGGCCGAGTCGGGCGTCTAGGCGACCGACCTCGAGGTGTGTCCCTCGCCGGCGCGTAGTCGCGGGAGGGGCCCCAATCAACCATCGGTGAGGTCATATATGACAACTAGTGCGGTCGAGGTCCCCGAACACCTCCGGACCACTTTTGACGTCTACGACCTCGGGTTCGGCGGTGTGCTCGATACCTTCAACGAGGCAGTGGCCCAGCTGAGGACAAAGGGTTCCGTCGTGTACTCCTCGGCTCACGGCGGCCATTGGGTGGTCGTAGGATACGAGGAGGCTCACGCGATACTTCGCGACCCAACGGCGTTCTCGAGCTACCCGAACAACTTGGTAAACGCCGGCGATGGAAAGTTCATCCCCATCGAATTGGATCCACCAGAACATACGGCGTACCGCCGCGTACTCCAGCCTCTGTTTAGCCCGACGAGGATGAAGGCCCTCGAGCTGGACGTCCGGCAACTTGTCAACCAGTTGATCGACGGCTTCGCCGGTCGCGGATCGGCGGAATTCGTATCGGAGTTCGCTCATGAGTTGCCCGCCGCGGTGTTCCTCAAGCTGATGGGCTGGCCGGCTGAAGACGGACCAATGTTTACGGAGATGACAGACATTGCCATCCAGGGCAAGCCTGGCGCGACCGACGAGGAGAATGTCACCGCGCGCCAAGAGGCGGCGCAGCAGATGTTCAGCTACTTCGGCACGGTCATCGCCGAGCGTCGCGCTGAGGGAGGAACCGCCGACGTCACTAGTGAGGTCATCAACACGCCAATCGAGATTGACGGCGACCGCCAGCTGCTTTCGGACGAAACGCTTAGCAGGATGTTCTTCCTTCTGCTCATCGCCGGACTGCACACGGTTCAGGGCAGTCTCGCCTGGAGCGTCCTACATCTGGCGAAACACGCTGAGGAGCGTCGACGTCTGATCGACGATCCAGGTCTGATCCCAGCCGCCGTCGAAGAGATACTGCGCTTCGAGGCTGCCGTGAGTATGGGTCGTCGGGCGCTTCGCGACGTCGAGGTCGGCGGGGTCTCGATCAAGGCCGGCGACCAATTGGTCGTCGTCCTTGCGGGTGCGAACCGCGACCGGCGCGAGTTCTCAGAGCCAGACGACCTGCAAATCGATCGGCAGCCGAACCGGCATCTCAGCTTTGGTGCCGGGCCACACCGCTGCATCGGTTCACATCTCGCGCGCATCGAGCTTAGGGTGGCGCTCGAAGAAATGCACCGGCGCATTCCCGACTACCGACTCGATCCGGCCAGGCCTGCCCTGTCGCATTCGTCGTCAGTCCGCGGGATGGTCCAGCTGCCGATCCTCTTCACGCCGGTCGGCAGTTCGTGAGCGAGGGCACCAAAAGTGGTTGTGGGCATCGGGTTCGATGATCTCGAGACGAGGTGAACCGCCGCCAAGCAAATAACGGCACCCATCGAAGTTCGAAGCTTTGGACCACGACGACGTGATTGGAGCACGCGAATGTCCGACAATCTGCCCGTGGAGCCCCGTGGCTCACGCACGACAGGGATGACTGACAAGGAAGTCGACGCGTTCTTAGACGAGCAGCGAACGTGCCGGGCAGCCACCGTCGGAGCACACGGCCCACACGCGACACCCTTGTGGTTCATCTGGCAAGACGGCGCGATCTGGCTTACGTCGCTCACCCAAAGTCAGCGATGGAAAGACCTTGCGCAGGATCCAAGGATTGCGGTCGTCATCGATGACGGTGTGTCACTCACCGAGCTACGGGGTGTGGAGCTGCGCGGCAAGGTGCGCGTCATTGGCGAGGTACCGCGCGCCGGGGAGCCGTGCCCGGAACTCGACGGCGTCGAGCAGGCGTTCGCCGACAAGTACACGGGCGGTCACGTCGTCCACGACGGCAAACACGGCTGGATGCGGATCAGCCCTGAGAGGGTGATCAGCTGGGATTTCCGCAAGGACCTCGAACTCGCGGCCCTCGTAAAGCGCCCAGGGCACGGAGACCAGCCCCCGCCGATGACTCGGTAAAGGCCTACCTGCATGAGTAGGGCAGGCGCAAATCCACGCCGAGAGCATCGGCAGCTGTGACTGTTTTGCTATCGCATCAGTGGGATGCGTTGAAGCTCATGATGTTCGACCTACGGGCTTCGACGGATCATACTTCGAGATTCATGGATCGGATGGGATCCTTTCCATCCCAGTCCACGGCAGCATCGCGGACGAGAGCGATCAAGGCGTTCGAGGCCGCGGTGAGTTCCATAATCTCGACGACCGTCGCTGGGGCCGAAGGGGGCTCGAAGTAGGCGTAGCGCATACCGTCGTTTTCACCGCCGGACCAAACGATCGGCCAGCCGGCCTCGTCTGCCCTCCGTATGGCGGCATCGTAGTCGTCCGTCCACCATGCCAGTTGGTGGTACCCGCCGGGCCCCGACCCGAGGAACTCGGTGAAGATGCTCGGCGTGTCGTCGTCCTGTTGTATCAGTTCGATTTGCAGGTCACCGCTGTTGGCGAATCCCACCGACAAGACGACGTCGCACGACTCGCCGCGGTAGACCATGTGTCGCAGCGTCTTACGCAGCACATACCACGGGCCGATCCCCATTTCCAGCCAGGTCTCAATGGTCTTGTCGAGGTCGCTGACCACGTAACCGACCTGACGGACTCGGCCCGGCAGGGCGGATGCTTGAATCGACTGAGTCATCAGACTGTCCTTAGCACTCGTCGCGGATAGCATCGTCCATCCATCCGCTCGATTAAACTATTGGCTATAGGCATCAACGTGTCAAGAATGGTTTGGCTTCCAGCCGCAGACCCGAGAAAACGTTTACTCGGCAGCTGCTTTGTCATCACAACACGGTCGTTCCCCGCCGCGGAAGTCTGCTTCGCCAACCAGACTTCGTGTCGGCGGGTGCCGTGGCACCGCCAGACCACTACCCGACGATGGCGCCGGGTGTCCTCGAGGTCAGATGTCCAGGCGCAAAATCGGTGTGCGGCTGCGGGAGACGCAGACGAACATGACGTCGTTCTCGTCGCGCTCCTCGTCGGTGAGAATCGAGTCTCGATGGTCGGGCACTCCCGATAGGACAGCGGTCTCGCACGTCCCGCAGGTGCCCTCCCTGCAGGAGAACGGAACGTCGATACCGGCATCTGCCAAGACGTCGAGGATGGAACGGTCCTCGGGCACTGTCAGCAACAGCCCAGACTGTGCGAGGTCGACGTCGAACGACGACGCTGAGTTGGGTTCGGACTGCACCTTGGGTGCGAAGCGTTCGACGTGCAGAGTGCCTGCCGGCCAATCCTTGCACTGTCGCTCGATCGCCTCGAGCAAGGGTTCAGGTCCACAGCAGTAGACCGCGACCCTCTCTCGTGGCACTCCGAGCTCCGCTTGCAGATCGAGCAGACCGACCTCGTCCTGAGGCTGGATGCTGACCCGGTCGCCGTAGCGACGTTCGAGCTCGTCTCGAAACACCATCGATGCGCGCGATCGCCCACCGTAGACGAGTCGCCACGGCACATCGGAGCGCGCGACCTGTCGCAACATCGGGAGGATCGGCGTGATCCCGATGCCGCCTGCCACGAACACATATTCAGCGGCCTCGACGAGTTGGAAATGGTTCCGTGGTCCCCTGATGCGTACCCGGTCGCCCAGCGCGAGCTTGTCGTGCACGAATGCCGAACCGCCACGACCCGACGGTTCACGCAGCACGGCGACGCCGAACACCGACCGATCGGTGCTGTCGCCACACAGCGAGTACTGCCGGACCAAGCCGCCATCCAGCAGGACGTCTATGTGCGCGCCCGGCTTCCACTGAGGAAATTCCCCACCGTCAGTTGGTCTCAGTTCCAGGCGGACGACACCGTCGGCCGCCATCTCTCGCACGACGATTTCGGTCTCGATCTCGTCCTGGTCCGGATTGTCGCTGCGCAATGCGTCACCCTGTCTCCTCGCGCGACGCCCTCGCCGCACCGGCGAGAGGCGCTATCTTACGCACAGAATATCTTACGACATTAGATTTATAACCTGATCACGACGGTGGACTCCTCCGAGAGCCTCATCGGTCCCGTAGCGGAACCGGTCGTACACGTCGGATTCACCCAACCTTTTGATCATCTTCGGCGCCTGGCCGAACGGGGTGCAGCGCGCGCTCGGACGCCCTCGGTCCA
>NZ_JBAPRN010000403.1:0-23218 GCF_049281135.1 Mycobacterium sp.
GCCGACCACTGGGGCCGAGGTGCGCGACTACCACCTGGAAATCAAGGGCACCGATAGTCAGGGCCGGCGATATCACGCGATGAACCCCGACGTCTTCTACTGGGCGCACTCGACGTTCTTCGTCGGCACGATCCACGTGGCCGAGCGGTTCTGCGGCGGCCTGAGCGAGGCGCAAAAGCGCCGGCTGTTTGACGAGCACATCGAGTGGTACCGGATGTACGGCATGAGCATGCGCCCGGTTCCGAAGAGCTGGGAAGACTTCCAGGTGTACTGGGACCACATGTGCAGTGAGGTACTGGAGAACAACTTCGCCGCACGCGAGGTACTCGACCTCACTGAGCTTCCGAAACCGCCTTTCGCGCAATGGATTCCGGACCGCCTGTGGGTCCTGCAGCGCAAGCTGCTTTCGCCATTCTTCGTCTGGGTGACGGTTGGTCTGTACGACCCGCCGGTGCGCAAGCTGATGGGTTACAGCTGGTCACGCCGTGACGAGTGGCTGCACCGCCGCTTCGGTGACGTCGTCCGCCTGATTTTCGCCGTCGTGCCGTCGCGTTACCGCAAGCATCCACGAGCCCGGGCCGGCTTCGACCGGGCCAACGGCCGGATTCCGGCCGTTACCCCGTTGGTGCAGACGCCGGCTCGCAACCTTCCGCCGCTCGACGAGCGAGGCGACCCAAAGCACTACTGCCCCAACGTCGTCTGACGGTCAGGCGCCACCGACCCGCCGCTGGCCGCCATTGCGCTCGCGCCAGAAGCGGTACACCTCGATCGCCTCGTCGCGGGGGTCGTACTGCATCGGCAATCGCCGCTGCTGCCAGTCCTTGGTGAATTCGTCATAGAACGTGGCCAGCTCGAAGTATTTGCGGTCGTCGACGTAGTACGGCTCGTACTGGTCGCGTGAGGTCAGAAAGACGACCCGGTCTGGCGAGCAGTAGTACAGCGAGCCAAGGCACATCGGACACGGATGGGCCAGCACGTAGATGGTGGCGCCGGTCAGATGCTCGGTGCCCAGCTTCATGCACGCCGCGCGGATGGCCAGGATTTCGGCGTGGGCGGTCGGATCATGGCTCTGAGCAACCTTATTGGCGCTTTCGGCCAGAATCAGGCCGTCCTTGACGATCACCGTCGCGAACGGTCGCCCACCCTCGATGACGTTCTGTCGAGCCAGATCGATGGTCCGCTGCGCGAAGTCCATCACGGTCCTCCATCTGAAGGCAGAGCTAATAGCTAGCTGTTCTATATTATTTGTACGTCGAGTGAGGAGTTCTGGTGTCCATGCGCAGCGAAAGCGACAATTGGGATCTTGCGACGAGCGTCGGTGCGACCGCGACCATGGTCGCCGCCAACCGGGCATTGGCAACCCAGGCCGGCTTGATTGACGACCCGTTCGCGGCACCGTTGGTGCGTGCGGTGGGCATCGACGTCTACACCCGGCTGGTCAACGGCGAGATCCCGGTCGGCGAGGAGACCGAATTCGATCCGTCCCGGATGGGCCGGGGGATGGCGGTTCGAACCCGGTTCTACGACAACTTCTTCCTCGACGCGACGAGCGGTGGCATCCGGCAGGTGGTCATTGTCGCGGCCGGCCTGGACGCGCGGGCCTATCGGCTGCCGTGGCCGGACGGCACCGTCGTCTACGAGGTCGACATGCCGAATGTGATCGACTTCAAAACCTCGACACTGAACAAGCTCGGTGCCGAGCCGACGGCCGAGCGGAGAACCGTGCCGGTCGATTTGCGCGACGACTGGCCCGCGGCACTGCGGGCCGCCGGCTTCGACCCGCAGGCCCCGTCGGTGTGGAGCGCCGAAGGTCTGGTGGTCTACCTGCCGCCCGAAGCCCAGGACGCGCTGTTCGGCAACATCACCGAGCTGAGCGCGCCGCAGAGTCAGCTGGCCTGTGAGTTCGTCCCGGACACAACGGTTTTCAATGATCCGCACTGGCGTAGCCACCACGATCGGATGAGCGAGCTGGGTTTCGAGGTCGACCTCAACGACTTGGTGTACCACTATGAGCGCAGCCACATCATCGAAGACCTCACCAAGCGCGGCTGGGAGGTGGCGCATCGCACCGTCGCCGAAATGCATGCGGCCAACGGCTTCCAGTACGCCGACGACGAGGTCGCGCAAGCGTTCGCCAACATCACGTATCTCAACGCCGTGCGGAGCTGACCGGAGACCGGAACTCAGTCGGTGAAGTCGATCCTCACCGACACCGGAGTCGTCTCCAACGCCTTGGCGACCTTGGATCCCACCAGCCCGAACTTGCGACCGCGCGCCACGACGTCGTCGTCAGGTCTGAATTCCGCAACTCCGCTGCGCCACTGATTTCCTTGTCGGACACGAATATTAGGATTGTCGGCAATGTTCCGGCCCCACCCGGAGCGGGTGCCGTGCTGACAGATGACCCACGCTCCGTCGTGGTCGAATTGCACCGAAACGGGAACGCGCCGCAGCTGGCCGGTCTTACGGCCGACGGTCTCCAGTTCGGTGGCCATCGCGGTGCGCAGCCCTAGCTTGCTCAGCGCCTTGACTGCGGGATTGAGCACCCGGCCAACCGCCCGCTCCCGACGGAATTTCCGCAACGTCTTGTCATGGTCGCTGTTCGTCACGGCAATCTCCGATTGTGAAGGGTGGTCCGGTTGGCTCGTTGACGTAACGCTAGTAGACCAATCGGTATAGTTCAACCCATGTCCGCGCGCGAAACCCTTGTCGCCAGCATCACGGGCTTGATCCAACGGCGCGGCGTCGCCGGAGCGGGTCTCAATGCCCTGCTCGAGGACAGCGGCGTTGCGCGCAGAACGGTGTATCTGAATTTCCCTGGCGGCAAAGCGGAACTGGTGACCGAAGCCACCCGGATCGCCGGGCAGGCATTGAGCGCAGTGATCCGATCCGCCGACAACGGTGACGACCCGATCCAAGCGGTCCGCACCTTCATCGATCAGTGGAAGGCGCAGCTGCGCGGCACTGAAATGGAGGCCGGCTGCCCGATAGTCGCCGCGATCCTTGGTCGGTCGGAAGCACCTGCGGCGGCGCAGGCGGCTGCTGAGGCCGTTGACGATTGGCGAACCATCCTGGCTGATCGATTGGTCAGCTCCGGCGTTGACCCAGACAACGCCCGTTCCCTGGCGACATTGGCGATCGCCGCAATCGAGGGCGCTGTCGTGCTCGCACTCGCCAGCGGATCGACGGATGCACTCGACGATGTAGGGCGTCATCTTGCCGAAGTCATCCATCTACACCTACCGGCTGGGCGGTAGCAGCCTTTTGGTCTGCGGGAGGTGGCCGAGCGACCCGATCTTCAAGCCGGCTACCAATATCCTGGGAATATACTGTGCAGGTTTCCTGGCTGCTGGCTACACTAATCCCCGGCGTCTCTAGGCCGGTCCCGGGCGTGGCGGTCGCCAAGCTTGCGCAAGGGGAGTGTTTGCTGGAATAGCCACTGAGGGAACAAAATTGTGCTAAAGAAAACTGGCACTATCGTCGACGTATTGTCCGCCAGGTCTTCATCGCAAGACCCCGCGTACATCTTCCTCGCCGATGGTACGGCGGCGTCCGAATCACGGTCGACCTACGCCGACACCGCGGCCCACGCAGCGGCATTCGCGGCGCGGCTTTCGCGCCGAGGTATACGCCGCGGATCACGCGTCGTGTTGGCGGTGAACCCGAGCCTGGATTACATCGCCGCACTGTTCGGCATCATGATGCTGGGTGCCGTCCCGGTACCCAGCTTCCCTCCGTTGCGTCCCAAGGAGCTGGACCGCTTCCACGCGATCGTGCTCGACTGCGCGCCGCACGCAATCGTCATCAGCGCGATGTACGACGCCCAAGTCGAAGCACTGCTGCGCCGGCTGGCGTGCGTCGATATTCATCCGCTGATCTGCTACGTCGATGAACTGGATACCGGCGTCGAGCGGGTCGCACCCGCAGCGTGCTCGCCCGATGACCTCGCCCTGATCCAGTACACGTCCGGATCGACGGGATCGCCGAAGGGCGTCTGCATAACCCACGACAATCTCATGAGCAATTGCGAAGTCCTGTCCCGCAGTATGGGGCCAGACCCGAATCGAGTCGGGTTCTCGTGGTTGCCGCCCTACCACGACATGGGGTTGATGGGCACGATCATCGTGTCGCTGCACCATGGTTGGCCACTGGTGCTGATGTCGCCGATGCACTTCATGCAGCAACCCCGCCGCTGGCTGGAGGCCATCACCGACTATCGCGTGTCGATCACCGTTGGCCCAAACTTCTCACTCGAAGCCTCAATCGCGGCACTCGGCGACGAAGTCGAAGACCTGGATCTTTCGACGGTCAAGGAGTTCTACTGCGGAGCCGAACCCATCAGCGCGGATACCTTAGCGCGTTTCGAAAAGTGCGCGGCGCCACTCGGGTTCGACATCACCGCGCTGATTCCCTGTTATGGGATGGCGGAGGCCACGCTGTTCGTCGCCGGAAAGCGAAAAGGACTCCGCCACAATATTGTTGGTGGTCCTGATGGCACCGTGGTCAGCTGCGGCGAAGTCGATTCCGAACACGTGGTGCGAATCGTCGACCCCGACTCGGATAGTCTGGTTCCACCCGGCGAGATCGGCGAGATCTGGATCCGCGGCCGCAGTGTCGCCGCCGGTTATTTCAACCAGGATGCGTTGACGAGCAAGGTATTTCACGCACGCCTCGATGGCGACAACGGCAATTATCTTCGCACCGGCGACCTCGGATTCATGCGCGACAACGAACTGTTCGTCACGGGACGAATCAAGGACCTGATCATTGTGAGCGGCCGCAACATCTATCCGCACGACGTCGAGGCCAGTGCGGTGCGCGCCGACCCGTCGTTACGGCGGGCGGTGGCGTTCTCGGTGCCCGGTGATGGAACCGAACGTCTGATAGTTGTCGCCGAGGCGGTATTCGCGCAGATCTCAACCGACTGCCGCTCGAAGCTCGCGGACGCCGTCCGCTCCTCTGTGACTTCGGAATTCGGTGTTGGACCTGACGTCCGCATCTGGCCGAGACGGACGATTCCCACCACCACCAGTGGGAAGGTCCAACGGCAAGAGGCTAAGCGGCTGTTCCTGACCGATGCCCTACAGGGTGCGACGGCATGAGTGCCGAATTCTTAGCTGCCCCTTCGGTTCGCGACCGCGACGTGCTCGCCTCACGACTGGCGTATGTGACCGTCGGCCTACCGACATTGGGAACGATCGGCGCGGTCGTCTACGCGATCTACTTCGGGGTGACGTTGTGTGACGTCGCGTTATTCGGTGTCATGTACCTGATCACCGCGCTCGGCGTCGAGGTAGGACTGCACCGCTACTTCACCCATCGGTCCTTCGAGGCGTCTGAACCGGTCAGGGTGTTCCTCGCGGTCGCAGGGTCGATGGCAGCGCAGGGACCGGTCGTGTTCTGGGTCGCCAACCATCGGCTGCATCACGCTTTCGCCGACACCGAGCGCGATCCGCATTCGCCTCGGCCGCAAGGCCCCGGGTGGTGGGGACACGCAAAAGGGTTGTGGCACGGCCATGTTGGTTGGCTGTTCGATGTCAAGAAGATCGACTGGAGCAGGCATACCCGGGACTGGCTCGCCGATCGCAGGGTGATGAAGATCAACGCCTGGTACTTCACGCTGGTGACGCTGGGCATCGTGATCCCCGGTGCCGTCGGTGGGCTGGTGACACATTCGGTGCACGGCGTCGTCGGCGGGATCCTCTGGGGCGGCTTCGCGCGGATCTTCGCCCTCGATCAGGCCACGTGGGCGGTGAACTCGTTGGGCCACACGATCGGTGCCCGTGCATTCCCGGTGCGGGACGGCAGCCGCAACATCGGCGCCCTCGCGCCACCCACGATGGGTGGGTCATGGCACAACAACCATCACGCCCGCCCTGCGCTGGCCCAGACCCGCCGGCACTGGTGGCAGCTCGATCTGGCCGGAGACTTCATCCGACTGCTCGATCGGCTGCGTCTCGTGCACCACGTGCGCTACGTCAATTCGCAGTCCGACCATGCAGGAGAGGTGCCATGACAGCCGAAACCAGTGCTGCAACAGCGTCTTTGTTGTCCTCACCGCCTTCCTCCGGCGAGCGAGAATCGCTCGCAAAGGCCATCCTGCAACTGAACCCTGCCAGCGCACGGGCCAAACGGGTGGTCGCGCTTGTCACCATCGGCATCCCGGCCCTCGGTTTCGCTGTTGGGGTCTACCTGATCGTGGCGGGACGGGCCACCGTGGTGGACTTCGTTCAGTTCGGCGTGTTCTACGCGATCCAGATGTTCGGTATCACTATTGGTTTCCACCGCTACGTCGCCCACAAATCCTTCAAGACGTCCCGGTTTTTCGAAGGCGTCCTGATGATCACGGGATCGATGGCCCTCGAGGGTCCGCTGCTCTTCTGGGTCAGCACGCACCGCCGTCATCACCGTTACGCCGACGAGCAGGGCGATCCCCACTCGCCGAATCTGAGCGGTGAAAGTTTCGGCGACAAGCTGAAAGGGCTTTGGTACGCCCACATTCCGTGGATGTTCAGCGACCAGGAATCCAGATCGACGGTGTTCGCTCCCGACGTGCTGCGGGACCGGCGACTGTACAGCTACAACCGAACCTATCCGATCTGGGGGTTGGCCGGACTCTTGGCACCCGCTGTCATCGGGTGGGCCGTCGGTGGCAGTGCCGCTGCGGCGTTCTCGGGCTTCATCTTCGGTGGCCTGGCCCGGGTCTTCGCGGCCAACCAAGCGGCGTGGTGCGTCGGTTCGGTCAGCCACATGATCGGCTCGCGGCCGTTTACGAACCGGGATAACAGCGCCAACAACTGGCCGGTGGCCTTCTTCACCTTCGGTGAGGGCCTGCAGAACAACCACCATGCATTTCCTGGTGCGTATCGACACGGAATGCGTTGGTGGGAACCAGATCTCAGCGGCTGGGTGATCGCGATATTGGCCAAGTCGCACATCGTGTGGGACCTGCACATGCCCAGCCGCACGGCGATCGACAACCGACTGCGGCGCAACCGCACCGCCATCCCCGTCGTGTCCACCCCCGGAGAAAGGTGACGATGTTCAGGAGATCGAAGACGCCCGCGATCGACGGGCCGCTGACTCAGCAGTCGCTGCGTTCGTGGCTGGTCGCTGATTTGGCCCGTCGGGTGAAGTGCCCCGAAGCGGATGTGGATACCGCCAAACCGTTCGATGCCTACGGACTCGACTCACGGACGGCAGTCCAGGTATCTGGCGCGTTGGAGAAGGTGGTCGAACGACGACTCTCCCCCGCGATCCTGTTCGATCACGGTTCGATCGACGACCTCACCGCCTACCTCACCCGCGAACTCAGCCTTCCCGGTTAGCACCTCCGAAAGAGCCAGCCATGACTCAACAGCAGTCCCGGCCCGACATTCCGGCCGATCCCGACCCGAGGTTCGTCGAGTTCATCGAGAAGAGCAACGCCATCCAGGGGCAGAAACTGGCCCAGGCTATCCCGCGGGAGTACATGCAGCCCTCAGTGATTCGCGGCCTGGCCGGCTTGGCTGTGAGTCTGGCACTGTATACCGGTGCGGTGGCCGGCATCGCCTACGTTGATGACTGGTACCTGATAGTCCCGTTGATCCTGCTCGCGGGGCTCGGCGGGTGGGGTATGCACGTCATCGGTCACGATTGCGGTCACGGCGCCTTCTCCCGCCATCGTCAATTGAATTTCGCGATCGGTCATTTCGCGTTGCTGCCGCTGATGTACCCGTTCCATGCGTGGCGGCATGAGCACAACTTCCATCACGCCCACACCAACAACGTGGAACTGGATCCCGACTGGCGTCCGGTCTCCGAGGACATATACCGACGGATGCCACGTCGGTTCCGGTTCGTCTACTTCAGCACGCGCACATGGGCGATCTGGGCCGGCACCATCAACTACTGGCTCAAGTCCGGTTTCCGGCCTTCGTACTACCCCAAAAGAGAGATGCAGCGTGACGTGCGCCGGTCTATCTGGTTCGTCGCGGTCGTGGGCGGCGGGTACCTGGGCGCGCTGACCTACTTCACCGGATGGCACGGTCTGCTGTTGTATTTCGCCGCACCGTGGTTCGCGATCCATACCTGGTTCTCGATCACCACGTTGATGCAACACAGCGCCGAAGACATTCCCTACCTGCCGGACCGCTATTGGACCCGCAATGCCAGCAGGATCCTGGTCACCACCGACTTCATCTACCCGCGGTGGTTGTTGTTCTGTACGCACTACATCTCGCTGCACACTGCCCACCATGTCGCTCCGTCGGTGCCCTACTACAACCTGCCGAAGGCACAGGTCGCGCTCAGGCAGCGGTACCCGGATATGGTTCGCGTCGAGAAGGCCAGCATCGGCCGACTCTGGAGCATCGTCCGCAAATGCCTTTTCTATGACCCGATTTCCGGCCTCTACGCAACCCGGTACATGCGCAGGTCCGCTTCGGGGTCGAAATCGACCGAGACCTCCGCTGCGTCATGAGCGCGCGCACGATGCTGGCTTCTGCCACCGCACGCGGCCACCGAGTGGTACCGCGACTGGCCGGCCAGGTGCACACGGCGCTGTTCGTGAACACCCGCAGCCTCGACCGGTCGCCGAGCGATCTGTGTCCACTGGCTGCCCGCCGTATCGAAATGACCGGTGTGCACCGAGTCGCCTCCGCCTACCAGTGGGGCAGTCGCGACCCCAGCGTGCTCGCACTGCATGGCTGGGGCACCGACAGCACCACGATGACGGCTGTAGTGGATGTTGCGGCGGCCCAAGGCGAATCGGTGCTCTGCTTCGATGCTCCCGGTCATGGTGCATCGCGAGGGTCGCAGGCCACTATGGCCGAATATGTCGAGGCTGTTGACGCTGTGCTGCAGCGCTTTCCAAGTATCCGGACTGTGGTCGCGCATTCGCTGTCGGCGATTGCGGCAGTAGCCGCCCTCGCCCGGTCGGAGGCCAGCGGGGTGCGGTCGTTGCTGCTGCTTGCACCTGTTTGTTCGCTGACCGGCGTCCTGGACAGGTGGGCGGTACAGCGACGGCTACCCACAGGTGTGGCGGTGCTGATCGCGAAGGAGTTGCAGCGACGCGACGGAGTCCCGGTATCACACTGGGACATAAGGACTCTGGGCATCGATGCCACCATGCAAGTCTGCATCCTTCATGACCCGCAGGACTGCTCGATTCCCGTCAGTGATGCGCTCGAGATCGCAGCGGGAGGCCGGGCCCAATTGGTGGAGGTGCCGGGTGTCGGGCATCACGGGGTTCTGCGCAGCGAGCAGATGCGCGCTGCGTTGTCGTCGCTTCTGGTAGCCCAGGATTTCGACCAGTCACCATCTCGAAAGGCAGTCCGATGACGATGCCAGGTCTCGCAACCGGTTCCATTCCCGCCATCGTTCGTGAACGCGCAATTCTGCAACCGAACGAACTTGCGTTCACGTTCATCGACTTTGACTACGACCCCGACGGAGTTGCGGAAACCCTGACATGGTCGCAGCTCTATCTGCGGACGTGTCACGTGGCCGCCGAGTTGCGCCGGCACGGAACGGCGGGCGACCGGGCCGCGATCGTCGCGCCTCAGGGCCTCGACTACATCGTCGGCCTGCTGGGCGCATTCGAAGCCGGGCTGATCGCGGTCCCGCTGTCGGTACCTCACGTCGGGGCTCACGATGAACGGGTCAACCGGGTGCTGGCAGACTCCGCCCCTGCCGTGGTGCTGACCACCTCCACCGTCGCCGGCGGAGTCGCCGATTACCTGAGCCAGCAAGAACTCCCGTCCACTTGGCCGTTCGTAGAGGTCGATGCGTTGGATGTCGACGGCTCACCGGGACCCACTGGCCGCGGCCCGGGTAATGGCACGGCGTTATTGCAATACACATCGGGATCGACTCGCCAGCCGGCCGGTGTCATGGTGACCCATGGCAACCTGATCGCGAACTTTGAACAGGTGATGGTCGGTTACTTCGGCGATACAGATGGCGTTGCTCCACCGGAGACCACCATTGTCTCGTGGCTGCCCTTTTACCACGACATGGGACTATTCATCGGGGTCTTTGCGCCGATTCTGGCCGGCCTGCACGGCGTCTTGACCAGTCCGATGTCGTTCCTGATCCGGCCCGCGAGGTGGGTCCAGTTGATGGCCTCCAATTCGGGTACGTTCTCGCCCGCACCAAACTTCGCCTTCGAACTCGCGGTGCGCAAAACCAGCGACGACGACATGGCAGGTCTGGATCTGGGCGGGGTGACACACATTGTCTGTGGCGCCGAGCGTGTTCACGCCGCGACGCTGACGCGCTTCACCGAGCGGTTCGCGCAATTCAACCTACGACCTCAGGCGATTCGGCCGTCGTATGGGTTGGCAGAAGCAACCGTGTACGTGGCGGCGCGCGCACCGGGCCACCCGCCAAAGGTCGTCCACTTCGAATCCGACAAGCTGTCGGCTGGTCATGCCGAACCGCGAAGCGACTCAACCGGAACGGCGTTGGTGAGCTACGGAGTTCCACTGGCGCCGACCGTGCGAATCGTCGATCCCGAATCCAGAATCGAGAAACGGGCCGGAGCAGTCGGAGAGATCTGGATACGCGGTGACAATGTCGCGCAAGGCTACTGGGGGCGCCCCGACGCGACGGCGGAGACATTCGGGGGACGCCTCATCGAACCGTCGGCGGGTACGCCCGATGGACCGTGGCTACGCACTGGCGATCTCGGTGTGATCAGCGACGGTGAGCTGTTCATCGTGGGCCGTATCAAAGACCTGCTCATCATCAACGGGCGAAACCACTATCCGGATGACCTCGAGGCGACGGTCCAAGAGATCACCGGAGGCCGGGTCGCCGCGATCTTGGTTCCAGGAGAAGTCGACGAACAGCTGGCCCTGGTCGTCGAATACAGGCCGCGTGGCAGTTCAGACGAAGAGATCGCGACGAAGATCGACGTCGTGAAAAGCGACGTCAACTATGCGATATCGAGCGCTCACGGCACCCGAGTCTCCGATCTCGTGCTGGTTGCGCCCGGTTCGATCCCGATCACCACCAGCGGCAAGATCAGACGCCTCTCGTGTGCCCAGCTGTACCGCGACAACCAATTGGCGCGTATCGGCTAGCCGGTCCGCGCCAGATCGTCGTAGGCGGCCGAACCAGCCGACCGGTGCCCCTGCTCAGGGTGGGCTGATGGTTGACGTCTTGGTGTCGGTCAGGATCTGCTCGGGAACACCAAAAGGTCCGTAACGCCAAGTGCACCCCCTCTCACATTGCCCGAGTGCGTTCAGCCGCCATCAGCGCAGCGCAGACACACATCCGTGAATGGTCGTCGATCCCCGTCGACACGGCCTGATTCCTCTGCTCTGCCACGCTCAACTCCCTCATCTAGGGAGTGTCAAGGATCAGCCGAAACACTGTCAGGCATCAACCGACGCCATGTCGGCTCGTAGTGCCCCCACTAGGACTCGAACCTAGGACCTGCGGATTATCGGGCGGTCTATCTCGATAGTTCACACTTATTACCGCTAGCCCTTGCAACGCAAAGGCTTTCGCCACTCCGACCATGCTGACCGTTCTCGCTGATTCTCGCTGAATCTTGGCCATTAACGGTGAATAAGCGATGGCTTGCAACCCAAGACTTCCCGCAAAATGCGGAAGGCCCCGGCGACCACGGTCAAAGAGGAATTGGACGTTGGTACAACGGTAATTACTAGACGTGATGCTGTGAACGTGCTGCGTCACCCACGAAGGGATAGGCCGTACAGGTTCCTCTGCGGCACCCTTGTCACACCTGCCTGGAACGCTCTCGCCGACAGGGGGTGAAACGATGTCCACGCAAACACAGCCCGCGGCCCCCGACGGCGACGAGCCCACCGCTATCGTCGCCGACGACAAGGCAACCGTGCTCGTCGCGCTGGCATGGTCGGACGCTGAGGACTACCCCGATGACGCCGAGACCATCGACGACGCGGACCGCACAACCTTCTGGCTGCGGCTATCTGTCGCGACGGCCGCCGCAGTTGTTCTCGTCCTGGGCGTCGTGCTCTGGTATGTGCTGGGCCAGCGCACAGAGCGCGAACCCGCTGCGGCGCCCGCAGTCCCGATGTCCAGCGCGGCGGCCGCGCCGGTCCCGTCGGGGCCAGATGACAAGATCGTGCCGTCGACGACGGAGTCCGCGCCGGCACCGCCACCCGTGATTGCTGAGCCGCCACCGGTGACGACGGAAGCGCCCGCGCCAACAACCGTTTACGTGCCTACGCCTGCCCCGGCGCCGGTCACACCGCATCGCAGCGGTGCGGATGCGGCATTCTTAGACGCGCTTCGCGAAGACGGCATTATCGTCACCAACCCCGCGGAGGCCATCGCGGGCGGACGTCAGGCGTGCGAGTACATCGCCGCGGGCCATACCGCACACGACGCCATGAGGCTGTCGATTGCCAACAACCCAACGCTGACACCAGAGAACGCTTCCATATTGATCGGCGCAGCCATCGGCGCCTACTGCCCGCAGTACACCGGAAGGTGAGGCCCCCTCATGCAACGGATTGAGACCATCGTCAAAGGGATCATGACCTTGACCGTTTTGATCGTCGCCGGAATGGTTCTGTACTCCTGTGTGACATCCTCGGGCGACTCTCACCCCTACTCGGCCCCAACGTCATTGACCGTCAGCGATGATGCTGTCGCAAAGGTGGTCCAGGACGCGATCGCCGGCGACTCCGTCGCCGCCAAGCTGAATGGCTCACCATGTTAGCTGCACGGGAGAGAACACCTGCGCGATTACCTACACAGTGAAAGAACCAACTGGCGTAAGCGATGATGACGAGTTGATCTTGCCGACGCGGCAGATGTGGAAAGCCATGTTCACCGACCCTCGCTTCCAAAGCGGCACGATCACCGTTAGCGGACCGGCCACCTCGGTCGGCGGCAAGAGTTCGACAGGCGTGTACTACTCGCTTTCCTGCGACCAGCAAGCGGCCCAGCAGATCGACTGGGACAAGGTGGACGGCAACGGCCTACGCACGCTGTGTGCCTACGAGCCTAGGATCAAAGGAATGCCGGGAATGCCCGGCTCTTAGGGCATCTGGTCGTCGAGGTCATTAGAAATGTCGAGTCGCCACCTGGCCCTAACTGCGGCCATCGTCTGGGCAATCGCCGTGCTCGTCGGCGTATTCGTTGCCGCGCCACTATGGTTCGGCTTCGACGTCAACATCGGTCTCATCATCGGCGGTCTTGCCGCCACTGGATCGTTCACGGCAGCCGCGGTCGCCGTCTGGATCGCCACTAGTGATCGGCGAGGACGCGCAAGAGAGCGCGATGCCGAGGACGAAGCGCAGGCCAAGCTGGTGGTCGTTTCGGCGCGGCGCCCAGACCACCCGTTGGAGCTGCAGATAGTTGTGACCAACTACGGCACAAGGGCCATTGTCGACATAACGTTTGTCGGATTGGTTGTGGAGGGCCACAGTTTCGACGACTTGCAGCCCACCATCGGGCCGTTTCCGGTGGTTGCCGCGCCAGGCGGTCCCTCGTTATTTACTTTCAGCCCAGGCAGTTACGACGCAACGCATCCCTACTACGTCGCGATGAGAGGCGGCGGAGGACCGCAAACGATCACCCCGCGCACAAGACTGACGGCGACGATTCGGTGGACCGACGCAGGCGGCAAGATATGGCAACGATCGGGGTCAGGGCAGGCCGATGCGTCCCGAGTGGACCTCACGACACCTGTCCGAATCGGCGCTTGAGAAGCTCTACCCGGTTACTCCGGGAGTTGGTCGGCGACTATCTCCGCTACATCACCTGGCGGGTTTATCGGTTCCTGGTTTTCATAGCCCCTCCTGCGAAAACGCCTGCAACGCAACTCAAATGGGGTTGCCATCCGGCTAGGGCTAGGAGTATATCGACGTGTAGGGTTTTCGGGCCGACGCGCTGGAGGATGGCGAACAATTTCACGTCAGCATGTTGCGCGTAGCGTTTGGCCTGTGGCAACACATCGGGGTGAACTCACAGCGACGCGTCTAGTAATTACCTTTGTAGCAGGGGCCCGTTTCAATGCTGAAGTGGCTCGTCCAGACGCTCTGTGATCGTGATGGTTGCATCCTTAACGGCGCGGATGCGGAAGCGCATGTCCAGCACATGCGTCATCTGCTGAAGCAACTCGAATGGGTCGATGCCGTTGTGGATTTGAATGTCGACCGCTCTCACATCGGATAGGTCCGATGGAGGGCTTTCACCCCACTCCGACCTCCGCACGGCGATGACGTGAGGCATGTGCCTCCCGAACTCGCCGGCCCCGAAGTCGAGCCCGATGATCTGCCACTCATCCCGGTCGATCCCGGTGAGGTCGTAGACATCGGTGGACCCAGTCATCTTCTGATCGAGCTCTGCTGTGCCAATCCAGTCGGGGAAACTCACCGAGGCGTGGCCCCATTCGTACTCGTCCATTACAGCTCTCCTTGGGTCGTCGCCTAACTTACCGACCGCGCTCGGTTCGCCGGATACAGTGACGCGGTCGGTGCGGCGGGCCAATTAGAGGCGCACCCGATCCAGATCGAGAAACGCGGGCTCGCGGTAGCCGACGCTGCTGCTGGTGTCCGTCAGCGGCGGCGGCGACTTGGGGCGCCGGGGTTCGCGCCGCTTGGCCGGACGGATACAGCTGGCAAATCGGCCAGTGTCCACGTCGCAGCAAAGGTGACGAAAAAGCAGAACTCAACCCGGCACGGCCGTGACCATCACCGCCCGCCCCGCCATTCGCAGCACGGCGGTCCGCCGGCAGCCGCGTCAAAGGATCGATTATGACCGTTTACGGAAGCTTCGGGACGAACGCCTGTCGGCTTACGTTTTTCGCAGGATGCCGGTGACGCCGGCCGCCAGCAGCGCGGTCAATGCCCAAGCGGTCAATTTGAGCATTGGGAGTGCGATGGTGAGCCAGTTGGTGGCGTCGGAAGGGATAGTCCAGTCAGAGGTCATGTTGCCGAAGGTCGGAACCACTGCAGACACCGTGTAGGTGAAGGGGTTCAAGCACGGATAATCGAGTTGCCGATGACACGATGCCTGCGCAGTAATGCGCGATGGAGCTGGCTTATGGGTCTGTGCGGTATAGGCTTTCGCGGCGGCCTCACTGTTGGTCGGTATGAAGTCGGCGCGATTGGTGGCGACGATGAGGGTGGCAACGAGCACCACCCCGACAAGCCACCAAAAGGCCCGCAGTGGGTAGTAGCCGTGGCCGACCAGGTATCGGTAGGTGGTGAGCATCAGTTTTGTTCGCCAGGGAGCGTTGTTGGCGACGCGGTTGGCGGCGGCAAAGCGTAGTCGGCGACCCTCGGCGGGTTGACCGTTGCGCTCATAGACATTGGCCAACGCGTGCCACGGCTGAACGGAGCTTTCAGTCGTTGTCTCCAACCAACGTCGGGCAGCGGGCCAATCTGAGCGCAGCGGGCCATGAATATCTGTAACTTCCCACCCTGTCGCCACCAAAGGCGACGGCGGATTTGCGTCGGTCTCCAAGTCGGTGATCGCCGCCCTATAGAGACGAACTTTACCCGTAATATCCACTGGCCCAAGAGGATCAGCAATATCTACTGATCCGAGTGTCAGCCGCTTAATCGAGGCCGAGTCCAGGATGAGCCCGTTGCCGTTGGCATTCCGCAGCTTGGCCCCGGAGAGGTCGAGTTGCCCACCGATGTTGGCTCCCGGCGCGCGGAGTGCGCCGTCGGCCTCCAGACCCGCGGCGAACACATTGCCGGTGATCCTTGCGTTACTGAGGCTCAGCGCGTCACCGTCGGCATTGCGCAGCTTGGCCCCGGAGAGGTCGAGTTGCCCACCGATGTGGACACCGACGGCGCGGACCTCGCCGTCGGCCTCCAGGCCCCCGGCGAACACGCCACGCGTGATCTCAGCGCCGTCGAGGCCCAACGCCTTGCCGTCGGCATTGCGCAGCTTGGCTTTGAGGAGATTAAGTTGCCCGCCGATGTTGGCTCCCGGCGCGCGGACTGCGCCGTCGGCCTCCAGACCCGGGGCGAGCACGCCGCCGGTGATCTCAGCGTTGTCGAGGACCAGCGCGTAGCCGTCGGCATTGCCCAACTTGGCCCTGCTGAGGTCGAGTAGACCATCGATGTGGACACCGACGGCGCGGACCTCGCCGTCGGCCTCCAGGCCCCCGGCGAACATGCCACCGGTGATCTCAGCGCCGTCGAGGGCCAACGCCTTGCCGTCGGCATTGCGCAGCTTGGCCTCGAGGAGGTTGAGTTGCCCACCGATGTGGACACCGCCGGCGCGGACTGCGCCGTCGGCCTCCAGACCCGGGGCGAACACACTACCGACGATCTCAGCGCCGCCGAGTTCCACTTGCTGGGTGTGACAGCCATCGAAGACGAGTTCCTTCAGTGCGGCTCCGCGGAAGTCGGCAGTCGAGTCGAATACGCAATCTTTGAAGTGCAGCGGGTGCGGGAATGCAATATGAGTGAGATCCAATTCCTCACGGAACCGCGCGCCGGAAATACGCAGCCCGCGCGGATCGACGGTCAATTCACTACAGGTGAGGACATGACGCAACGCCGCGGCAGGGATGCAACGATCCGGACCCCAACTCTCGGCTTGCGCAGGGTCGACGGACCCCGAACCAGCCAACTCCAAAGGCTCACCGACGCGAGCCGCCTGGCTCAAGCGGTCGATCCACTCCTGCAAATCCGCCGCGGCGCCGGACTCTGTGGCATTCATGGCCCAAATAGTGCCCCACGCCACCCGGCCAGGACACAGTATTACTGCAGGTATTTAACGCCCTGAACCCGTCACACTTACCTGATCGGTGTACCGGCGCCAACCCCTCATTCAGAGGATCAGCCGAAACCACTGTCAAACATCAGCCGAAACACTGTCAGGCATCAGCCGAGATCAAATCGTCAAGCATCAACCGACGTCATACATTCGTGTCAGTGCCCCCACTAGGACTCGAACCTAGGACCTGCGGATTAAAAGTCCGTAGCTCTACCAACTGAGCTATAGGGGCAGCGACGCACAAGGATACTGGGTCCTCGTTTGAGGATTCGGTCCCCGGTGCCCTAAGCTGACGTGGCTCCAACGGAACCATGTTGCGAGTACCCCGGAGTGATTCGGTTCTGGCCCCCATCGTCTAGTGGCCTAGGACGCCGCCCTTTCACGGCGGTAGCACGGGTTCGAATCCCGTTGGGGGTACGCGCGTCGCGGCAACGCGGAGCGGTGGTAAAGCAAGGCCCTGTGGCGCAGTTGGTTAGCGCGCCGCCCTGTCACGGCGGAGGTCGCGGGTTCGAGTCCCGTCAGGGTCGCCACCACCACGGCGAGGCACACGTTGCCTTCCGGCCAGGTAGCTCAGTCGGTATGAGCGTCCGCCTGAAAAGCGGAAGGTCGCCGGTTCGATCCCGGCCCTGGCCACCATCCTGTTTATGCAGGTCAGAGGCTTAAAGCCCCCATCTTACGTCGCTTCCGATGAGTCGAAATTGCGCGGGCATGGGGCCAAAATGGGGCCAAACTAGCTGGGGCCGCTCTGGAAGTCGTCAAGCGAGTCGAGCGCCGTCGCGATGTCATCGAGCTCGTCATCGAACAAATCTGCATAGGTGTGCGCGGTCACGGTGATCGAGGCGTGGCCCATGGCTTTTTGTAGGAGCCGAAGGTCTGCGCCGGCCCGGCGTGACAGCGACGCATATGTGTGCCGGAGGTCGTGCACCCTTAGCTTGTCCCGTCTGATGGCGGTGACCGACTTCCGCCAATTGACCGCGCGCTTCCAGTTTTCCAAGCTAAGGCGGGAACCTCTTGGTGACGCGATCGCTGGTGCGCCTGGGGGGCGCGCGTCAAGGCGAGCCTTGAGCGCGGGCATGAGACGTTCGGGGATCGGTACGGATCGGTAGCCGGCCGCTGACTTGGGATTGCCTTCGACGAGCTTGCCGCCGACCTGTGTCATCGAGCGCCGAACACGGATGCGGCGGGCACCTACGTCGATGTCCTCGACATTCAGGCCAATGAGTTCGCCGAATCGAAGACCGCTGTAAGCAAGGATCAAGACGACGTCACCCTCGGCGCCGCAGGTCTGGGCAAGAGCCGTAACTTCGGCAGCAGTCAGGTAGATGTGGGTGGTCGGTCGCATCGGCGGAAACTTCGTGCGCGATGCGGGGTTCTTGCCGATGAGCTGGCCTTCATCGACCGCACGATCCAGCGTCATCTTGAGGACTGAGTGCGTCCATCGAACCGTTCGAGGTCCAAGTCCCTCCGCCGACATGCCGTTCACCCATTGTTGTATCGAGTCGTGATCGATCCTTGCGATGGGCCACGATCCGAACTGTGGCTCAATACGGAGCCGCCAGTTGTCTTCATATCCGCGACGAACCTTCGCGCTAAGGTCGGGTCGCGATGCAAGCCAGGATTTGTAGACGGCCTGAAGGTGGATCTTGCCGCTCCGTGGATCCACCTTCTCTCCGGTGGCAAGACTGGTGACGAGCTTCGCCTCAAACTGCCGAGCCTCGCGTTCCGTATTAAACGTCTTCTTACGCTTAGATCGGTCTGGCAACCTCCACTGCACGTCGTAGCGAACGCCGCCCTTTGTCTCACGACGCCGTATCGCCATGTGTCCTCCCAGTTCGGTTGCACGCCTTGGAGATCGGCCGCCCAGTGGTTCGCGCAGGCAGGCTCAGCAGTTCGTCGGCGGTCCATCGTGGGGGACGAGGCCAACTCTCTGACGTGGTGGCCGCTCACACACGGGCGGATTCGAGCCATTCGTCTACGTCACTGCTCAACCAGCGTCGGTGACGATCGCTAAGCCTGACGTGGTGTGGCCCAGGGGAATCCATGCCCCGATCTCTCTTAGCGGCCCAATCATGCAGTGTTGACACGGGAACCCCGGTCAAATCACGAACTTGGTTGGCAGTCAGCATCTCCCGCTTGCGCTCGGCCTTCTCGAACATGGTCGCTCCTCATCTCCGTGACCGGGGCTTGTCGTGGGTCATCGGAGGATCATCGGCCTACAACATCGACTTTCGCTACTATCGCTGCCGCATTCGATGCTGTGAATTTTCTCGAGTTTTCTGAACCCTCGGGATTGCGACAGGCGCTGGCCTGCAAGGCCCCATCCGCCCGATCGCCCTTCCCAATTATTTGCTCGACGCTAAAGCGACGGCCCGCGAGCATCGCCCCCATCCACGACCTTCCCACCGGCGCGATGGGACCGAACTCTGGCGGGCCGGCGCCTGTCAACTTGCTTGCCTAGGCCTGGGTTGCCACCGGAGGACCCTGCGCCGCCTGCGATCCAACCACGGCTCACACACTTCTCAGACCAAGTACGGCGCGGCGGGCGACGGTACTGGTGGGGCTGACCGAATCTCGCCGCGCTAGACCGTACGATCGCGTAATGGCTGGCAGACACCTGAAGGAGATCTTCAAAGCCTTCCATGCGAGAGACGAGCTTGCCTTTCGCCGAGCAGCAACCGAGATCATCGAAGAAGAGCAAGCCAAGCATCACCATGCCCTTGCTCGCGACTTGCAAAGACTCCTTGTGGCGGGCGGACCGCTTATCGACACGGGTGCAAGTCTCATCGTCCCAGCACCACCAAAAGATCGCGAAGGTGATTGGGACCTGGCGGAGATCAAGGAGCCCGACAGACTCCTTGGTGAACTGGTACTGGACTCAAAGCTCCTCCGGACCATGGAGGGTTTAATTGCCGAAGTTCATCAGTGGCCGACGCTCGATGCGGCTGGCGTTCCGCGCCGTCAGCGCCTACTTCTTGAAGGTCCCCCGGGGTGCGGCAAAACAACTGCTGCCGAGGCACTCGCGACGGAACTTGGTAGGCCGTTTCTAATGGTTCGCCTAGATGCCGTGGTGTCGTCGTACTTAGGAGAGACAGCGAGCAACTTGCGGCGAATTCTCGAATATGCAGACAAAGCGCCCTTTGTGGTCTTGTTCGACGAGTTTGACTCACTCGGGCGTTCTCGTGATGACGCAGCCGAACACGGTGAGATGAAGCGCGTGGTCACCGCATTTCTGCAGATGACAGACCGATATCGAGGGCCGAGCTTGCTACTGGCTGCGACAAACCATCCGGGTCTTCTTGACTTCGCACTCTGGCGTCGATTCGACGAAGTACTCACGTTCCGAAAGCCGACGGTCGCCGAAATCCGAAGGCTTCTCCGACTCCGGCTCAAACACGTACGTCACGACAGCATCGACATCGATGCCTGCGCAAGTGCACTCAAGGGACGCCCCCACGCAGCCGCGGAAAAGCTCGTTAACGACGCACGACGTCACGCGATTGTGAATGGCTCAGGTCTGGTTGGCCCTGCAGACTTCGATGCCGTCCTGTCTGGCGTGACCAGTCGGCGTTGGTGAGCCCTCCGGAATGCCGCAGCACCTTATTCTCCCCCAACCGAGACGGTTGGACTCCCGCCGCGCGAGCGGGGCCGGGGGACAGGGCCCGAGCCGCAACAGCGGCGAACATGGCGGACGGCTTAAGGAACAGCTCGCAGAAACGGCTAGCATTCCGCGTAGAGTCGACGAAGGAGTCGACCCAGCACTGGTATTCAAGATCAGGGCAGGATCCCGGCCCGTCGATGCAGCGTTCACCGGCCGCGGCTTAGAAGTTCTTGGCGAGAGTGCCGATTACACTTATTTTGTCCTAGCTGACGACGGTGGCGCGTCTCTGTCCGCAGCGATAGATGAGTACACGCAAACGGGAAATCTTCGATCGTTTTTCAACCTAGTTGAAGGAATCGAGCCATATGGCCCCGAAGATCGACGAGGCCCAGGACTCGTGGAGCTAGGTGAGGCGTTTTCGGAGGTCAGAACATTTGATGTCGCCATTTGGCCCGCAAACGACTACCCCGAGGCGGAACGTCGAGCCGCGATTGTAAGAGCAGTTCTAGCTAGCTCCGGCGGCACAATCCTCCTCGAATCAATCTCTGCTCGCCGAACTTACCTCCGCATCGACGTCAGTGCAGACGGGCTGCGCGACCTATTGGATACCAGTGTCGTCGAACTCGTCCGGACACCTCCTGTGCCGTTTCTTGACTTTCGAGATTGGCGCGATCTCCAAGCGGACGACATCAGCCGCGGCGAATCGCCGGGAGTAGACGTCGGCGTGCTCGACGACTCCCCGGCAACCGATCATCCGCTCTTGACCGGACTCGTACGGTCCGTCGAATCCCTAGCGCCACAGGATTACCAGTGGCAACTGCAAGGGAGCCACGGTACAGAGGTGACGGGCCGTGTGCTTTACCCAAATCTGCATGAGGAACTCCGAGATCTACTGCCTCTCAACGCAGTCGGCGGAGTGCGGGTCGTTCGGATACTCGAGCCAAACCCAAACGCACCTGGAACACGATTTGCGACATTCGCCTTCGACCATGAGATCGTCGGAGACGCGATCCGACACCTCAACCAGACGTTCGGTGTCAAAGTGTTCAACATATCGGTGGGTTATTCGGAGCCCTTTTCTGAGCTGCACGTCGGACCACTTACCGAGGTTATTGATGACCTTATCCGCGACCTCGGCGTTGTGATTATCGTACCTAGCGGCAACGTACGGATTGGCCTTGACGCCCGAACGCCCAGCGGACACCATGCCTTGGACGACAAACCGCAGTACTTCTACTCCGACGAGCATCGCGTGAGCGAACCCGGTCCGGCCGCCCTTGCAGTCACGGTCGGTTCGATAGCGCTCAGCGGTGCGCCAGCAGATCTCGGTAACCGAGTCGGATGGCGTGCTGCGGCTGAGCCGGATGAATCCTCACCTTTTAGCAGAAGCGGTCCCGGCCTGGGAACAGCCCAAAAGCGCCTAGTAAAGCCCGATTTCGTTCATTACGGGGGTAACGTCGTAATCAACGACAGCGGCATCGTGGTCCAGAATGAAATCGGAGCCAGCATTGTCACTACTTCATCCGGCCTCGAGAGCGGCCGTCTTCTATCTGCAGTGAATGGAACTAGCTACGCGGCTCCAGCCGTCGCGCGCATAGCCGCCGACATCGCTAATGAGTACCCGGACGCTTCCGCCAACCTAATACGCGCACTGCTCGCCTCAAGTGCATCGCCGCCGTCGCCGGCGGGCTCCATCGCCGAAATCCATCTGCGCCACCGAATCTACGGCTATGGAAGACCTGTAGCAACGCGCGCTATCTCTAGTGACTCGAACCGAGTCACTATGACCTACGACGGAATCATGCCGATCGACACGGTTCAGATCCATCCGCTTCCTGTGCCAGAACTCTTTCGTCGTGGAAGCGGCGGCGAGAGAACGGTCACTGTGGCATTGGCGTTTGATCCACCGGTTCGGCGACAGCGACGTGAGTACCTCGCCGCATCGATGAAGATCGACGTCTACCGCGACATCGATCCAGACGAACTGGCAGAGATTCTGGTGAAGCAAGATCCCGATGACGCCCGCGACCTCATCGGTGATCGGCGTCGCCTGAAGCTTGAGCCCGGTAGCAATTCGTTCACGAGTAGCACACTTCAGACCAGACATTGGACCGCTAGGAACTCTTTTGTTAACGACGATGAGATGTTCTACGTCGTCATTACACACCGCGCCCAGACGTGGGCGCGGAACGATAGCCAGTATCAAGAGCAAGCGTATGGCCTGGCCGTAACGCTCGAAGATCGAAACCTTGTCGAGGCCAGCCTTCACGACCTTTTAACACAGAGGGTTCGGATTCCGGCCCGGATACGCATTCAGGCCTAGCAACGGCACCCAGCAGGCTGATCGGTTACGGACATGCCCCCGGTTCTGCCGTGATCGCACCAGGATCGCACCAGGATCGCACCGAACGCGCTGTGAACTGCGCCAACTCTGGTGCCCTGGCAGGTTCGAACCTGCGACACGGGCTTTAGGAGAGCCTGCGAGCTCTCTCGGTCGTGACTCTGAAAGCTGTTATGAGCTGGCGATTTAACGCCATCCGGCACCACCCGAAACCACGGCGTGTCGCGAATTCACCGACCAAGCACCGACCACAGATAGCCGCTCGAGTCTGGGCTTGGTAACGAGCCAAGGCCGGTCCGTGTCGGGGGCGCCCTCGTCGGCGGCCACGATCGAAAAGCGTAGGAACAACGGGGTGCGCTTGCCAACTTTGTTGAGGAAGGCGGCCTTGGTCCACTCGGTGACATCGGCGGTCACCTCGAAGTAGCCGAAGGCACCGCCGCCCTTGACGTGGTACACGCGATCGGGGATGCGCTCGCGGACGAAGTGGGCCAGCTTCTCGATCAGGTAGGCATCCTGCAGCAGGACGGGGCCGTTGCCTGCGACTGTGAGCGAGTGCTCGT
>NZ_JBAPRN010000404.1:0-11994 GCF_049281135.1 Mycobacterium sp.
GTCCAAAGAAAATCTGGACGACCACATCGCCCCGCTGATCGGGCGCGGCCTGTCGATCGTGCCGGTCGCCGCGGACGTGGCGACCGAGGATGGCATCGACGCAGCCATCGAGCAGGCGCTGCGCGCCGACGGCGAATTGCACGGGCTGGTCAACGTGGCCGGCGGCGCTGCGCCGGAGACCTGGATGCCGTCGACCCGGGTGACCCGTAACGACTGGCGCGACCTGTTCACCCAGAACCTGGAAACTGCCTTCTTCATGAGCCAGGCCGTCGCCGCGGAATTGAAGGCCGGCAGACGCCGTGGGTCGATCGTGTCGATCTCGTCGATAAGCGGAATGAACACCGCGCCGTTCCACATCGCCTACGGCACCGCCAAAGCGGCGGTCGCGGCGATGACCCGCACCATGGCGGTCGAGCTGGCCGGCGACGAAATCCGGGTGAACGCCGTGGCCCCCGGGGTGACCGCGACCCCGGCTTCGCTCACCTATGTCGACGACGACGCCGAGCGTGATCGCCGCGCCATCGCGATGGGCCGGCGCGGCCGCCCCGAAGAGATCGCCGGCGCCATCCTGTTCCTGCTCTCCGATCTGTCCAGCTACATCACCGGCCAGACGCTGTTGGTCGACGGTGGCCTGGACCTCAAATGGACGCATCTCGACGCCGACAACACCTCGCTTTTTCTCAAGGACCAGTCCTTCCGAGCAGCGATAAGGAGCATGGAATGACCGACGTTGAAGTCGAAGCAGCCGAGCAGCTCTCCGCTCCGGTGACCATCGGCGTCGAGGCCTATCTGTCCGAGGACTATGCCCGCGCCGAGCGGGACAAGCTGTGGCGCAAGGTCTGGCAGCAAGTCGGCCGAGTCGAAGAACTACCGGAGGTCGGCAGCTTTTTGACCTACGACATTCTCGACGACTCAATCATCGTGGTACGCACCGGGAACAACGAGTTTCGAGCCCACCACAACGTCTGCATGCACCGGGGCCGTCGGCTGATCGACACCCCCGACGGCGCGAAGAACGCCCGTGGCCGGGCTCGCAAGTCGTTCGTCTGCGGCTTCCACGGCTGGACCTACGGCCTGGATGGCGCCTGTACGCACATTCGTGAACAGCAGGATTGGCGGGAAGCGCTTACCCCCGATAACACGCACCTGCGGGCGGTCAACATCGACACCTGGGGCGGCTGGTTGTGGATCAACATGGATCCCGACTGCGAGCCGTTGGCCGACTATCTGTTCCCCGCTGCGAAGATCCTGGACCCGTTCGGTCTAGAAAACATGCGCTTCAAGTGGCGCAAGTGGCTGAATTTCGACTGCAATTGGAAAGTGGCGCTGGAGGCCTTCAACGAGACCTACCACGTCTTCACGACGCACCCGGAGTTCAACCAGTTCGGCGAATTCAAGGGATGGGCCAAGGCGCAGGGCAGGCACAGCAACATCGGCTACGACGCTCCAGAAGATCTGGAAGCCACCAAGTCCAAGATCCGGCTCGGCACGGGCGCCGATCCTCGCGTGTCGACCGCGCAGATGCAGGTGTACACGATGGAGGAAACCAACGCCACCACCACGCAGACGCTGGTTGACGCCGCCAAGCGGCTAGTTGACGAATTACCCGAGGACACACCGGCCGACAAAGTTCTCGAGCATTGGCTCGCGTCGGCGCGTCGGGACGATGAGGCACGTGGTGTCATCTGGCCGAAGATCCCGGCCGACATTCTCGGGCAGGCCGGCACCGCGTGGCAGGTCTTCCCGAACTTTCAAATTGGACAGGGCCTGACGAGTGCGCTGTGTTACGGCGCGCGCCCGCACCCCAGCTACAACCCCGATAAGTGCCTCTTCGAGGTATCGGTGTTCGAGCTCTATCCGAAAGGTGAAGAACCCCAGACGGAGTGGGAATATACACCGGTCGGTGACCCGCGATGGCGGTCGGTTCTGCCGCAGGATTTCTCCAACATGGCCGCGGTGCAGCAAGGCATGAAATCCCTTGGTTTCCAAGGTACCAAGCCCAACCCATACCGCGAACGCAGCACCGTCAATCTGCACCATCAGTTGGCGAAGTACATGGGCACCGGCGAGCCTCGGGAGCTTTCAGGTGAGGAGAAGTCACGCCCATGACGATGTACCAAGACGGTTGCGGGCCGACTCAGACGCCCGACGACTTTGACATCGGTGCGCTGCGCGAGAAATATCGGCAGGAACGCGAGAAGCGGCTCCGCAAGGAGGGTTCGAAGCAGTACATCGAGTTGGAGGACGACTTCGCCGGCTACTACGAAGTCGATCCCTACATGCCTGCGACGCCGCGTGAGCCGATTCGCGAAGATATCGACGTGGCGGTCCTGGGCGGTGGCTTCGGGGGACTGCTGTCGGCGGCCTCCCTGAAGAAGGCGGGCGTCGATGACGTACGCGTCATCGAACTCGGTGGCGACTTCGGTGGTGTCTGGTACTGGAATCGGTATCCCGGAATCCAATGCGACAACGAATCATATTGCTATATACCGCTTCTCGAAGAGCTCGATTTCATCCCGTCGAAGAAGTTCGCCGACGGCGCCGAGATCTACCAGCATTGTCGCAACATAGGCAAGCACTTCGGCCTCTACGATTCAGCGATCTTCTCTACTCAGGTGCGCGACTTGCGTTGGGATGAGGAGATCAAGCGCTGGAGGATCAGTACCAACCGCAACGACGATATCCGCGCCCGGTTCGTCGTGCTGGCCTCGGGCCCGTTCCATCGACCGAAGCTCCCCGGCATCCCCGGCATCAAAGCATTTGGCGGACACAGCTTCCACTCGTCTCGGTGGGATTACGACTACACCGGAGGCGATGTCAGCGGCAACCTGGACAAGCTGGCTGACAAGCGCGTCGCGGTGGTAGGCACCGGCGCTACGGGCATCCAGATCACGCCATTCCTGGCCCGCGACGCCCAGCACCTGTACGTGTTCCAGCGGACCCCGTCGACCGTCGACGAACGCAACAACACTGCGACTGATCCGGCCTGGGTGAAGACCCTGCGGCCGGGCTGGCAACGGGAGCGTCAGCGCAACTTCCACTCATGGACGTTCGAAGGCATGGCGCTGGGCCAGCCGGATCTGGTGTGTGATTTCTGGACCGAACTCGGCCGCAACACCGCGGCCAGGGTGCTCGGCTTGGACGACCCTGCTGCGATGACTCCCGAGCAGTTCATGGCGATCCGGGAGGAAGAGGACTACAAGATCATGGAGCGGCTACGGCGCCGCATCGACGCCCTTATCGAAGACGGGGCGACCGCCGACGCACTCAAGCCCTACTACCGCTTCCTCTGTAAGCGGCCCTGTTCCAACGATGATTACTTGGCCAGCTTCAACCGTCCGAACGTCACGCTGGTCGACGTGTCCACGAGCAAGGGCGTCGAGCGGGCGACCGAAAAGGGTCTAGTCGCAAACGGTATCGAGTATGAGGTCGACTGCATCATCTATGCGAGCGGCTTCGAGATCACCACCGAGATCAGCCGCCGCTACTCGATCGAAACGATCGAGGGACGCGACGGTCTCTCACTGTTCGACAATTGGCACGACGGCTACAAGACCTTGCACGGGATGACCAGCCGTGGATTCCCGAACCAGTTCTACACCGGGTTCACTCAGGTCGGTATCTCTGCGAACATCGCCGCCAACTACGAGCTGCAGGGTGAGCACATCGCCTACATCATCGCCGAAGCGCTGGCTCGTGGTGCGACCACGGTGGAGCCCAGCCAAAGCGCACAGGACGACTGGTGTGCGACGGTCCGGGCTACCGCAATCGACAACTCGGCATTCGACGCGCAGTGCACCCCAGGCTATTACAACAACGAGGGCGGCGGTGGCGGTGAAGGAATACGGTCGCATCTGGGTGAGCCGTATGGTCCTGGCTTCTACGCCTTCGAGGATCTACTGCAGGCATGGCGCGAAAAAGGCGACCTGGAAGGTCTGGTCTTGAGCCCATGACGGTCGCGAGATTTGACGATCGAGTTGCCCTCGTCACCGGTGGCGGCCGCGGGTTGGGTGGTGCGTACGCGCGTTTGCTCGCTTCCCGCGGCGCGAAGGTTGTCGTGAACGATCACGGTGGCAGCCTCGCCGGTGACGGGGTTGACACCGGTCCGGCCGAGCAGGTCGTCGATGCGATCAGAGCGGCCGGGGGAGATGCCGTCGCCTGCACCGTGTCGATTGCGGCTCGCGATGGGGCTGACGCCATCGTGCAGACAGCACTTGACCACTACGGCCGTATCGACATCCTGATCCACAACGCCGGCAACGTGCGGCCGGGATCGCTGAAAGAAATGAGCTACGAAGACTTCGACGCGGTGCTCGATGTGCACTTGCGGGGCGCGTTCAACGTTGTGCGGCAGGCATTTCCAGTCATGTGTGCGGCTGGCTACGGCCGCATCGTGTTGACCTCATCGATCGGCGGCCTGTACGGCAACCACGGAGTCGCTAATTACGCGGCCGCCAAGGCCGGCATCATCGGGCTCTCGGCCGTCGCGGCGATCGAGGGCGCCGCGGATGGTGTGACGTCGAACGTGATCGTGCCTGCCGCGGTGACCAGGATGGCCGAGGGGATCGACACGTCGGCGTATCCGCCGATGGGCCCCGAACTGGTCGCGCCCGTTGTGGGCTGGCTGGCACACGAATCCTGTTCTGTGAGCGGTGAAATTTTCATCGCACTGGGGGGCCGGGTCGCCCGGGCAGTCATCGCCGAAAGCCCAGGTGTGTATCGGCCGTCATGGACAGTCGACGATGTCGCCGAGCATCTCGACGCGATTCGAAACATCGAAAATCCGTTGGTTTTTCCGGTCCTGCCCGACGGACATAACGAACATATCCGGTATAGCTTCGGACTGGCGCACAGCTCCAAGGATCTTGGTGCCCTCCGTGGCTGATGGCAGAGGCCCGTTGGCCGGAGTGCGGGTAATCGACGTCACCGCAATGGTGATGGGACCGTATTGCACGCAGATCATGGCCGACATGGGCGCGGATGTCATCAAAGTTGAACCACCGCAAGGTGATAACACCCGCTACATCTCGGTCGGTCCAGCGCCGGGTATGAGCGGGGTCTTCGTCAACGTCAACCGTGGCAAGCGCAGCGTCGTACTGGACCTGCAAACCGACGCCGGAGCGGGCGCCTTACGTGCGCTGGTTCAGACAGCCGACGTGTTCATCCACTCGATGCGCGCCAAGGCGATCGCCAAGCTCGGCTTCGGCTACGACAACGTTGCTGCGATCAATCCCGCTGTCATCTATACCAATTGCTACGGCTACGGGCGACGTGGACCCGATCACGACCGCCCCGCCTACGACGACACCATCCAGGCCGAATGCGGCCTGACGGCGGTGCAACAGCAATTGACCGGCGAGGCCGATTACGTCGGCACCGTCATGGCCGACAAGATTGCCGGGCTGACGGCGCTGTACGCGACGACTATGGCGTTGTTCCATCGCGAGCGCACCGGACAGGGACAAGAAGTCGAGGTCGCCATGTTCGAGACCATGGCCTCGTTCATGCTCGTCGAGCATGCCAACGGTGCCCTGTTCGACCCTCCGCTGGGGCCGGCGATGTATCCGCGCACCGTGGCGCCCAACCGCCGCCCGTATCGCACCAGCGACGGCCACGTCGCCGCCCTGATCTACAACGACAAGCACTGGAACGCGTTCATGAAAGCCGTTCAGCCACCGTGGGCCAGCGAAGAGTATTCGACGTTGGAACAGCGCGCCCGCGAGATCGACACCGTGTACGGACTGGTGGCCGAGACGATGAAAGAGCGGTCCACCGCGGAGTGGTTGGCGCTTCTCCACGAACTCGAGATACCGGCCGCGCCACTGAACACGCCCGGCGCCCTATTCGACGATCCGCATCTCAACGCCGTCGGCATGTTCGAGACGGTGGACAGTCCACACGGGCCGGTCCGCTTCCCGGGTGTACCAACGTGGTTCTCACGGACACCAGGGCGCGTTGCGGGCCCGGCGCCGGGGCTTGGCGCCGACACCGCCGCCGTCCTCGACGAGCTGGGCCTGGCCGCCGATATGAATCCGATGTCGGGTTCCGGATAGCGCCTACAACGAAATGTATTGCAACTGAAGGAGTTTGCTACCATGCTCGTGCCCGTCTACAAACGCATCCTCGATCTGTTCGAGGCCGAGGGTGTGAATACTCTGTTCGGCATCCCGGATCCGAACTTCGTGCACATGTTCGCCGAAGCCGATGCTCGCGGGTGGTCGGTGGTCGCGCCGCATCACGAACTGAGCGCAGGTTTCATGGCCGAGGCGGCGTCGCGCATCACAGGTAAGCCCGGCCTCTGCATTGGCACGCTCGGCCCGGGCATGGCCAATATCGCGGGGGCGATACAGTGCGCGATGGTGGAAAACTCGCCGGTGATCTTCCTCGGCGGCCAGCGGGCCCGCATCACCGAGCGCAGAGTCCGGCGCGGTCGCATCCAGTTCGTCCGCCAGGAACCGCTCGTGGCGCCGTCGGTGAAGTACAGCGCCTCCATCGAGTACGCCGACCAGACCGACGAGATCGTCCATGAGGCCATCCGGCGAGCTATGGCCGGCACACCCGGCCCGGCCTACATCGAGTACCCTTCGCACGTCATCCTCGAGGAGCTCGATGTGCCGAATCCGTTGCCGCCTAATCGGTATCGGCTCGTAAACCAGAACGCGGGTGAGCGCGAGGTGGCCGAAGCGGCGAAGCTTATTCGCGCTGCGGAAAGCCCAATTCTGTTGGTGGGACACGGGGTTCACACGTCACGCACCGGTGCGGCGGTCCGGGAGTTGGCCGACCTGATGCAGTGCCCGGTGATTCAGACTTCCGGCGGCACCTCGTTCATCGAGGGACTGGAGGACCGCACCTTCGCCTATGGATTCTCGCCGGCGGCCGTCGAGGCGGTGGTGAAGTCCGATCTGTGCGTCGCGCTCGGCACCGAGCTGGGCGAACCGAGCCACTACGGCAGGACCCGGCACTGGGCGGAGAACGACGACCTGCGCAAATGGGTTCTGGTTGAACAGGATCCGGTGGCTATCGGCGTCAACCGTCCCATCGACGTCCCCTTGGTCGGCGACCTGCGCGGTGTGGTACCCGAGCTGGTAGACGCGCTGCGGGATACGCCGCGAAAGGCGTCGGTCGACCTCGACCGCTGGATCAAGGATGACGCGGCGGAACTGGCGCAACTTGCCGAGAACGCGCCGACGGGCCGGACCCCGGTACACCCGGCGCGGTTCGTCGTCGAGGCCACCGAAGCTTTCCCCAAGGACGGCATCATGGTGCGCGACGGCGGTGCGACCGTCATCTTCCAGTGGACTTACTCGCAGGCCAAGCCGCACGACGTCATCTGGAACCAGAACTTCGGCCATCTCGGCACCGGATTGCCGTACGCGGTCGGAGCATCGGTCGCCGAAGGCGGCAAGCGTCCGGTGATGCTGCTGACCAGCGACTCGGCGTTCCTCTTCCACATCGCTGAATTGGAAACTGCCGCGCGCCTGCAGCTTCCGCTGGTATGCGTAGTAGGTGTGGACCACCAGTGGGGTCTCGAGGTAGGTGTGTACAAGCGCACCTTCCCGCAGCCGTCGCCGCAGCCCGGCGTGCACTGGAGCAAGGACGTTCGCCTCGACAAGGTCGCCGAGGGCTTCGGCTGCCACGGTGAGTATGTCGAGAAAGAGGACGAGATCGGCCCGGCGATCCAGCGGGCCTATGCTTCGGGAAAGGTCGGCGTCGTGCACGTGTGCATCGATCCGAAGGCCAACTCCGAGGAGATGCCGAAGTACGACGAATTCCGCACCTGGTACGCCGAAGGTACCCAGTAGGAACAGGAGATCTCATGCGCGAGTACTTGGACTTCTACATCGACGGTAAATGGGTCAAGCCGCTGCGGCCCAACGCTTCTGACGTCGAGAACCCGGCGACGGAGCAAATCGCAGGGAAGATCTCGCTGGGCACGGCCGATGACGTCGACGTGGCCGTCAAGGCAGCCCGGCGAGCCTTCGCTAGTTGGTCGCAGACCAGTCGCGAAGAACGGCTGGACCTGTTGCAGGCCATCCTGGCCGAGTATCAGAAGCGGGCGGGTGACCTCGCCGAAGCGGTCACTGAGGAGATCGGCGCCCCGCCGTCGCTGGCGTCGGGTCCGCAGGTGTTCCTCGGAATCGCTCACCTTTCGACGGCGATCGACGCGCTGAAGAATTTCCAATTCGAGGAGCAGCACGGGGAGACCCTGGTCGCCAAGGAGCCGATCGGCGTCTGCGGGCTGATCACGCCGTGGAACTGGCCGCTCAACCAGGTCGCGGTCAAGGTGTATCCGGCGCTGGCGACGGGTTGCACGATGGTTCTGAAACCGTCTGAGATCGCACCTTTTTCGGCTTACATCTTCACTGAGATCATGGACGCGGCGGGCGTGCCGGCGGGCGTGTACAACCTGGTCAATGGTGACGGCCCCGGCGTAGGCGTGGCCCTGGCCAGCCATCCCGACATCGACATGGTGTCGTTCACCGGGTCCACGCGCGCCGGCATCGAGGTGGCCGCCAACGCCGCCGCGACGGTGAAACGGGTGACCCAGGAACTCGGCGGCAAGAGCCCCAACATCGTCCTCGACGACGCGGGGTTTGCCGACAGTGTCACTGCAGGTGTGAAGGGCATGATGCCGAACTCCGGGCAGAGCTGTAACGCACCCTCGCGCATGCTGGTCCCGAATTCCCGGATGGCCGAGGCCGTCGCCGTCGCGCGTTCGGTCGCCGAGGCGGTGAAGGTCGGTGACCCCGCGGACGCGACCGCGATCGGGCCGGTGGTGTCGAAGAACCAGTACGACAGGATCCAGCGCCTGATCCAGAGCGGCGTCGACGCAGGTGCGACCGTCGTCGCCGGCGGCAGCGGCCGGCCGGCGGGGCTGGACACGGGGTACTACGTGCAGCCGACCGTTTTCGCCGACGTCAGCAACGACATGGCGATCGCGCGCGAGGAGATCTTCGGCCCGGTGCTGTGCATCCTGGGCTATGACGACATCGACCAGGCGGTCGAGATCGCCAACGACACCGACTACGGCCTAGCCGGTTATGTGTCTGGAGTCGACCTCGACCAGGCCCGCGCGGTGGCCCGCCGGATCCGCGCCGGCTGGGTGACGATCAACCATGCGTTTGACCTGAACGCGCCGTTCGGCGGCTACAAGCGCAGCGGCAACGGCCGGGAGTGGAGCGAGTACGCGTTCAATGAGTACCTGGAGGTCAAGAGCACCCTGGGCTACGCGCCCGTTTAGGCCACGCACTGGTCGGTCGAACAGCTTCCGGATATGAGCCTGGCCGGCAACTGAGTCAGTCCGGCCCACCATCGAGGAGGTTACGCATGAAATGTCGTGCCGCCGTGATTCGCGGGGTTGGCATGGACTGGGAGATCCACGAAATTGATCTCGATCCGCCCCGCGCCGGCGAGGTCCTGGTGCGGATGGCCGTCGCCGGGATCTGCCACTCCGACGACCACCTGTTCACCGGCGACGTGGTGCCAACTCCCGAAGTGCTGGCCGCGAGCGGTCAGCCTGCGCCGGATTGGTTCCCGCTGCTCGGCGGTCATGAGGGCGCTGGTGTAGTCGCAGAGACCGGGCCGGGAGTGACGGCGGTTCAGCCGGGAGACCACGTAGCGCTGTCGTTCATCCCCGCGTGCGGCAGTTGTCGGTTTTGTGTCAACGGCCAGAGCTACATCTGCGACATCGGCGCCAGCTTGTTCGTCCGGGAAATGCCAACTGACGGAACATGTCGCCGGCATCTCGGCGACGAAAACCTGCTGGCCTATGGACAACTCGGCACATTCGCTGAATATGCTGTGCTATCGGAACGGTCCGTCATCAAGATTGACGAAGCGATTCCGTTCCACGCCGCCTCGCTCGTGTCGTGCGGTGTCAGTACCGGCTGGGGCTCCGCGACGGTGTCGGCAGGCACCGAACCCGGCGACACCGTGGTCGTCATCGGTGCCGGTGGCGTCGGGATGAACGCCCTGCAGGGGGCGCGCGCCGTCGGCGCCAAATACGTCGTCGCGGTGGATCCGGTTGAGTCGAAGCGGGATTCAGCAAAGATCTTCGGTGCCACGCACAGCGCCGCATCCGCTGAGGAAGCGGTGCCGCTGGTGAGGGAGATCACCGCCGGCCTCATGGCCGATCGCGTCGTCGTCAGCCCCGGCGTCGTGCACGTGGACTTGATCCCGCAGGCGATGGCGTTGCTCCGCAAAGGTGGCATCTGCGTGCTCACCGGGATCACCCCCTACACCGAGCCTCCGGTGCCGATGGTCCTGCAGGAGATGACACTGTCGGCCAAGCAACTCAGAGGCGCGCTCTACGGCGGAATGAATCCGCGCACGAGCGTGCCGATGCTGTTGTCGTTGTATCAGGCAGGCGCGTTGAAGCTTGACGAACTGGTGACCAAGCACTACCAACTCGACCAGATCAACGAAGCGTTCGCGGATCTGCGCGAGGGCCGCAACATTCGCGGAATCATCGATTTCGCCAGCAGCTAGCAACCATGCCGGCACCGTCATGGCGGACCCGGTCGCTGGCCTGACCGCGCTGTACACCTGCATGATGGCGCCGCTTCGCTGGGAAAAGCCGGCGAAGGTCAACAAGTAGAAGTCGCGATGTTCGAAACCATGGCATCGTTCATCTCGGTCGAGCATGCCAACGGCGCCATGTTCGACCCCGTCCGAGCCGAACTCGGGCTCGGTGCCGACGCCGCTCAAGGCTCCGCGTAGCCAATTCTCTTGCCGCGCGCGGAGTTGCCGCGCAGCAGCATATTTCGGTTGCTGCCGCGCCGTGTCTGCCGCTGATGCGGTCTGCCCGGACCTAAACTGACGCCTGCATCAGCAGGGAGGGGCACCCGAGTATCGGCGGCAACAAAGCCACCGACCTGGAAACCGGTCGGCGCGCTGGAGAGGTGAACATGGAACCGGCCGGGGCGTACCCCGTGCCGGTTCATTCTGCTGGGAAGCCCCGATGGGTCGCCGCGCCGCCGGCGAGCCGGTTGCCCACCCGCAGGGCGCGCGGCGACTCTGATCGTCCAGAGCGCCGTCCGGGTATTCGTGCGCTGGATGGCGTCCGTGCGGTGGCGGTCGGGCTGGTGCTGGCCGACCACGGGGGCATCCCCGGTATGGCGGGCGGGTTCCTCGGCGTCGACGTGTTTTTCGTGCTGAGTGGATTCTTGATCACCTCGCTGCTGCTCGACGAGCTGGGGCGCAGCGGCCGTATCGACCTGGCGAATTTCTGGATTCGTCGGGCCCGCCGGTTGCTGCCGGCACTGGTCTTGATGGTGCTGGCCGTGGCCGTCGGGCGTCAGCTGTTCTCACCCGAAGCGATCGTGGGTTTGCGCGATGATGCCGTCGCCGCCTTCTTCTGGGTGGCGAACTGGATGTTCGTCGCCGACAAGACGGGTTATTTCGCCCAGGGCACGCCGCCGTCGCCGCTGCAGCACGCCTGGTCGCTCGGCGTGGAGGAGCAGTACTACATCGTCTGGCCGCTGGTACTTGTCGCGGTGGCTGTGGTTCTGGCGGCGCGAGCGCGTCGTCAGGACAAACGGGCCACCCTCGGCGGCGTCCGCTTGACGGTGTTCGTGCTGGCCACGCTGGGAGCGCTGGGCTCTGCCGCGGCCGCCATCCTGCTCGCCTCCGATACGACGCGCGATCGGGTCTACTTCGGCACCGACACCCGTGCCCAGGCGCTGCTGGTGGGTGCGGCGGCGTCGGCGTTGCTGGTCAGCGATTGGGAGTCGCTGAATCGCGGATGGTCGCTGATTCGTTCGCGCTGGGCCAAGTGGGTCGCCAGGGTGCTTCCGCTGGTCGGCCTGGTGTTGTTGGGGGTGGCCGTTCACCACGCCACCGGCAGCGCCCGCGAATTCCGCAGCGGCCTCTTGATCGTGGTCGCCGTCGCGGCGGTGTTGGTGATCGCCCCGGTGGCATTGGATCAGCGCGGGCCCGTCGCCGCCGTGCTGGCCTGGGGTCCGCTGGCCTGGCTGGGCAGCATCTCCTACGGCG
>NZ_JBAPRN010000405.1:0-15804 GCF_049281135.1 Mycobacterium sp.
GGTGGCACACCAAACGGGGCGGGTGGCACACCAAACGGGGCGGGTGGCATGCCCGCCTGGGTCGGCGTCGCATTGAACACCTGCTGAGGCCCGCTGGTATCGCCGCTGATGCAGATCACCGTGCACGAGGGGCCCGGCCGTTGGGTCGACCACGGCAGCGGGCCGTTGCTCGAACCCCCGCCGAGGTCGATCAGCGGCATCTGGGCCAGCGGGTCGGTCGACGGCAAGCCGTGCATGTTCAGCGGCAAATTAGGTCCGAGGCCTTCGGCGTTCTCGAGATGCGCGTCGCCGAGCGGCGGCGGGGGTCCGGTAATCGGCGGCAGGTCGACCGGGATGACGCCGGTGGCGTAGGCCGCGGCCCAGCCCAGCACGTTCTGGGCGTACGGCATCGAGTTGTTGTAGCGCAGGATCGCCGACAACACCTGTGACTGGTCGCGCAGGTTCAGCCCTCCGCTGCACAGGTATCGAGCCGCGGCCAGGGTGGCGTCGTAGAGGTTCTGCGGATCGGCCACGCCGTCGCCATCACCGTCGGAGGCATAGTGCGCCCAGGTGCCCGGCAGGAACTGCATCGGTCCCATCGCACGGGCATAGCCGACCCGTCCGGCGCTGGTGCTTTGAACGACGACTTCATTGCCCGGCAGCGTCCCGTCCAGGGTGGGTCCGTAGATCGGTCGTATCGCGGTGCCGCGCGCATCGGTGGCGCCGCCGTTGGCGTGCCCGGACTCGATGCGCCCGATCCCGGCCAGCAGGTTCCAGCTGATGCCGCAGCCGGGGTCGCTGGTGGCCATCATCCGTTCCGCGTTGCGGTATGCGTTCAGCGCCATCCCCGGAATGCCCAGCGCGCCAGGTGTATTCACCACACCCGTCGGCGGAGGAGCCGACGACGCGGCCGCCGCGATGTGGAAACCGACCTTCGGGTGCTCGACGGCGATCACCAGCGGGCCCGTCGGGTCGGTGGAGGCGCGCGCGACCGCGGCAACCGGGGTGATGGCGGTATCGCGCAGCGCCGACTTGGTCAAGGGGAACGGCGGTGCGCCGGCACCGTCGACGCCGGCATAGATCAGGCAGGCGATGATCGCCACACCGAATGCCGGGCTGCGGGCAGTGCTGGTCAGGGCATCCTGGACAGCCGTCGTGACCTTCTGGGCGGTCGACGTGACGGCCGCGGCTGCGGCCGGAATCCTGACGGCGTCGGCCGCGCGAAACACCAGGTTGCCCGCCGGTGACGCGGCATTGACAACCGGGCCGGGGATTTTGGGGCCAGAAAATTTGGGGATTCTGGGGACGCGAAGGATCGCCTTCTTCGTCTTTGCAAGGGCGGGACGTAAGCCCATGCGTCGCCCTACCCGCACTCGACCTGCCTAGTTCTCGAGGGTTGTGGGACCCGCGGCGCCGCGTGGGCCTCGTGAACTAAGTCACCATACATAACACGGGTGACTCCAGTGACAACAATGGCGGAGTCTCTGCCTGTGAAAACACGGTTTATAGCCAGCTGCGTCAATTAGACGACGCGGCGTGTCGATCCACATCGCCGTCAGTGTCTTTCGGGCCTGATGGAACCTCGCCCAAGTGCCGGCCTTCGAGTAGTAGTACGCGTAGGTCTTCCAGCTCGCGGCGCAAGTAGTCCCGGGTCTTGGCGACATCGCCGATCGCCAACCGCAGCGCGGCCAATTCGCGGGCCAGATATTCGGTGTCGGCCTTGGTCTCCCGGGCTCGTCGGCGATCCTCCTCGAGCGCGACGCGGTCACGGTTCTCCTGCCGGTTCTGGGCCAGCAGGATCAGCGGGGCCGCGTAGGCGGCCTGGGTGGAAAACGCCAGGTTGAGCAGGATGAAGGGATAGGGGTCCCAGCGGAGACTGACCGCGGCGATGTTCAGCACGATCCACACGATCACCACGATGGTCTGGATCAGCAAATAGCTGCCCGTGCCGAAGAATCGGGCGATCGATTCGGTGAACCGCCCGACGGCGTCGGAGTCCACCCGCGGCGTGGGCACTCGCGAGATACGCGGGGTGTACAGCTGTGGTCGCGACGGTGGCTTACTCATCGCTGTCCTAGGGCGGCGTCCAGCGCCGGCTCGTCGTTGGTTGCCCGCCAGTCGTGGGGCAGCAGGTGGTCGAGCACGTCATCCACGCTCACGGCGCCCAACAGATGATGCTGCGCGTCGAGCACCGGACCGCAGACCAAGTTGTAGGCGGCGAAATAGCGGGTCAGCGCCGGCAGCGAGGTGTTGGGCTCCAGCCAGGGCAGGTCAGCGTCGACGATCCCGCCGACCAGCATGGACGGTGGCTCGCGCAGTAGCCGCTGCAGCGGCACACACCCCAGGTACTGACCCGTCGGAGTGGCGGTCGGCGGACGGACCACCAACACCAATGACGCCAACGCCGGAGTCAGGTCGGGATCGCGGACGCGGGCCAGCGCCTCGGCGACCGATGTGTCCGCGGTCAACACCACCGGCCTGGACGTCATCAAGCCGCCGGCGGTGTCGGGTGAGTGTTTCAACAACCGCCGAACCGGGTCGGATTCTTCGGGGTCCATCTGACGCAGCAACCCCTCGGCAAGAGTCGGGTTCATCGTGCCGAGCAGGTCGGCGGCGTCGTCGGGGTCCATCTCTTCGAGAACATCGGCCGCACGCTCGTCGCCCAACTGCATCAACAACTCTGCTTGTTCGTCTTCGGAAAGCTCTTGCAAGATATCGGCCAACCGGTCGTTGTCCAGTGCGCTGGCCACCTCGTAACGGCGTTTCGTCGGCAACTCACGCATCGCGTCGGCGACCTCGATCGGTCGCCACTTTTCGAACTGATGCAGCAACTGCGCCACAGCCTGGCCGGGCATGGCCAGCGCCGAAGGGGTCAGTCCTTGCACATTGCGCCAGCCCACGATGTGCGTGGCGGTGCGCCGGCCGAGCCGGCGCGGCACACGCACCGCGACCCGTGTCACCATCCAGTCGCGGGTTCGCGTCTGCTCCAAGCCCAGGTCAGTGACGATGACATCGACGCCGGCGAGCTGTGGCAATTCGGGGTCCTTGACCTGCACCTTGGTGTCGACGATCTGCCCCAGCACCAGCACTTCGCCGGGCCGTTGCTCGAACCGCTGCAGCGACACGCTGTCGGTATTGAGCGTCACCGCGTCGGGCTCGATCGAAGAAACCTGCAGAATCGGTACGAAAATCCTTCGGCGCGAGGCCATTTCGACGACGAGTCCGAGCACACGGGGTTGCTGGCGGACAATGCTGATGCTGACAACGACGTCGCGCACCCGGCCCAGTGCCTCTCCCATCGAGCCCAGCACCTGCATGCGCGCCAGTCGCGCCGCGTACACCCTATTGATCGACGGCATGGTTGAAAGGGTAGGAGTGGGGTGTGAACAACGCGTACCGACCCCGCCGCACTTGTCTGTCCGTGCCGGGCAGCAGCCAGAAGATGATCGACAAGTCCAAAGGTCTTCCGGCCGATGAGGTCTTCCTCGATCTCGAGGACGCCGTCGCACCCGACGCCAAGGCCGACGCCCGCGGTCGGGTGGCCGCCGCACTGGCCGCGCCCGGCTGGGCCGGACAGTTGCGCGGCGTGCGGGTCAACGACTGGACCACGCCGTGGACGCACGCCGACATCATCGAGGTGGTGTCGGCTGTCGGGGCAGCGCCCGACGCCAAGCTCGACGTGGTGGTGCTGCCGAAAGTCTCCGACGTCTCACACGTCCAGGCACTCGACCTGCTGCTGACTCAACTGGAGACGGTCCACGGACTTCCAGTGGGCGAGATCGGCATTGACGCGCAGATCGAAGATGCCCGCGGGTTGATGGACATCAACGCGATCGCCGCCGTGCCGCGGGTGCAGGCCCTGGTGCTCGGTCCCGCCGACCTGATGGCGAATCTGAACACGCGCACGCTGGTCGTCGGCGAGCAACCCGAGGGCTACGACGTCGGCGACGCTTACCACCACGTGCTGATGACGATCCTGGTGGCCGCGCGCGCCCACGGCGTGGCCGCTGTCGACGGCCCGTATCTGAAAGTGCGTGATGTGGAGGCGTTCCGGCGAGTGGCGGGCCGGTCCGCGGCGCTCGGCTACGACGGCAAGTGGGTGCTACACCCCGACCAGATCGCGGCGGGCAACGAGATCTTCAGTCCGCGGCAGGCCGATTACGACCATGCTGAGTTGATCCTGGAGGCCTACGAGTGGCACACGTCCGCGGCCGGCGGTGCCCGCGGAGCGGTGATGCTCGGCGACGAGATGCTCGACGAAGCCAGCCGCAAGATGGCGTTGGTGATCGCGGCCAAAGGACGCGCGGCAGGTATGGAGCGGCAGTCCGACCGGTTCGTTCCGCCGACGGGATAACGCCGGTCAGAGCCACGTCAGCATCGGGGACTTCAGCGCGGCGGCGCTAAGCACGACCATCGCCAGCAGGAACAACATCGCCACCGTGGTGAGGCAGCCGATGACGATCCCGGCGATGGCCAATCCACGGCCCGGCTGGTGAGTGCGTCTGATCTGGCTGAGCGCGACCGCTCCCAGCACCGCGGCGACGACGGGAATCAGCAGCCCGAGATAGCAGAAGATGGCCAGCGGAATGCCGAGCACCACACCGGCGATCGAGGTGATCAGCGACGCGGTGGCCAGCCCATTGGTGCGGTACGAGCTGGCTTGATAGACCTGGTAGGGGTCATACGGACCGGGATAGGGTGGCGGTCCGCCGAACCCGATCGGCCCGCCGGGCGCTGGTGGCGGATAGCCGTATGGAGGCCACGGCGGCTGCGGAGGATATGGCGGCCGGGGAGGATATGGCGGCGCGAACTCCGGATAGTTCACCGGCGCCTGCGGGTCTACCGGTGGATGCGGGTACTGCTCCCAGGGGCGGGGCTGGTCTGAGTGAGCGCGGTACTCCTCACTGTGGTCACCGCCCTGAGCTGTCATGGTGTTCAACCTAGCGTGACGTCCAGTTGGGCCGGCGTTTGCGCAGGTGGTGGTTAAGCCGACAGGTGTTGGGCTCGGCACGGCGATAACAGAGCAGAATGGAATTCATGAGCAGCCCTTTTCAGCCTGGACAGGTTCCCGGTGCCGCACCCGGCGCCCCGGCCGGGAGCCGGCGTGCCCCCGGATTGCCGACGCCGCCGAAAGGCTGGCCGGTCGGTTCGTACCCCACGTATGCCGAAGCGCAGCGCGCCGTGGATTACCTGTCCGATCAGCAGTTCCCGGTGCAGCAGGTGACGATCGTCGGGGTGGACCTGATGCAGGTCGAGCGGGTCACCGGGCGGCTGACCTGGCCGAAAGTGTTGGGCGGCGGCGTGATCAGCGGCGCCTGGCTGGGCCTCTTCATCGGCTTGGTGCTGACCTTGTTGTTCTCCAGCCCCCACCCGCTGGAGGCGTTGACCACCGGTCTGGTCGCCGGAGTGTTCTTCGGCCTGATCACCTCGGCGATTCCGTACTCGATGGCGCGCGGTACCCGCGACTTCAGTTCCACGTTGCAATTAGTGGCCGGCCGATACGACGTTCTCTGCGACCCGCAGAACGCTGAGCATGCTCGGGATCTGCTTGCGCGCCTGGCCATCTGATTCGTGGCGACTCGTCACGGACGCGCACGCCGGATCGGCTCCATTGCGCTGGCGTTGCTGACCGCCGGATCGGCGATATCTTCCTGCGGAGCCCGTGACGGTGGGCGGGTGATCAGCCTTTACACCCCGGCCGGCGACGCCGCGACGTTCACCGCGGTGGCCCGGCGCTGCAGCGACCAGTTCGGTGGCCGTTTCAGCGTTCGGCAGGTCAGTCTGCCACGCGGCACCGATGACCAGCGAGTTCAGTTGGCCCGCCGACTGAGCGCCAACGACCACACCGTCGACGTGATCGCGATGGACGTGATCTGGACGGCCGAGTTCGCCGAAGCGGGCTGGGTGCTGCCGCTGTCGGACGACCCGGCCCGTCGGGCGGAGGCCGATGCCATCACCGACACCTTGCCCGGGCCGTTGAGCACCGCGATCTGGCGACACCGTTTGTACGCCGCACCCGTCAGCACGAACACCCAATTGCTCTGGTACCGAACAGATTTGATGAACAAGCCGCCGGAAACCTGGAGCGGGGTGCTCGCCGAGGCCGCCCGGTTGCACGCGGCGGGCGGACCCAGCTGGATCGGAGTGCAGGCCAACCAGAACGAGGGTGTGGTGGTCTGGTTCAACACGCTGCTGGAAAGTGCCGGCGGCCAGGTGCTTTCCGACGACGGCAGCACGGTCACCCTCACCGACACGCCCGCGCACCGGACTGCCACCGTCACGGCGTTGCAGATCATGAAGTCGGTGGCCACCGCGCCCGGCGCCGACCCATCGGTGACCCGGACCGACGCGGGCACCGCGCGGCTGGCGTTTGAGCAGGGAAAGGCTGCGCTGGAAGTAAATTGGCCTTACGCGCTGGCGTCGATGCTGGAAAACGCGGTGAAGGGCGGCGTGCCGTTCTTGCCGCTCAACCGCAGTGCGAACTTGGCGGGCAGCATCAACGACGTCGGGTTGTTCGCGCCGACCGAACAGCAATTCCGCGAAGCCTATGACGCCAGCAAAGGGGTTTTCGGCTTCGCCCCGTACCCGGCGGTGCGGCCGGGGAAGCCGGCCACGGTGACGATCGGTGGGCTGAATCTGGCAGTGTCCAAGACCACTCGGCACAAAGCCGAGGCTTACGAGGCGATCCGGTGCCTGCGTGACGCGAGCAACGAGAAGTACATCTCGCTGGAAGGCGGCGTGCCGGCGGTGCGGACCTCGCTGTACGCCGACCCGCAATTCCAGGCGAAGTATCCGATGTACGAGATCATTCGCCGGCAGCTCACCAAACCCGCGGTGCGGCTCGTGACGCCGGCCTACCAGGCGGTGTCGACGCGGATCGCCGCCACGCTCGCCCCGATCACCCGGATCGACCCTGCGACGACGGCCGACGAGCTCGCCGTGCAGGTGCGCAAAGCGATCGACGGCAAGGGTCTGCTGCCGTGACAACCGAGAACCGGAAGTCGGACACCCGACTGGCGTTCATCCTTGTCGCGCCTGCCGTGTTGCTGATGCTGGCCGTCACGGCATATCCGATCGGCTACGCAATTTGGCTTAGCCTGCAACGCAATAACCTGACTACCCCGAACGACACCCGGTTCATCGGCCTGGGCAATTACCAAACAATCCTGACCGATCGGTATTGGTGGACGGCGCTGGCCGTGACGTTGGCGATCACGGTCGCTTCGGTGTCCATCGAATTCGTGCTCGGCCTGGCGCTGGCGCTGGCGATGCACCGGACCCTGATCGGCAAGGGCCTGGTTCGCACGGCGGTGCTCATTCCGTACGGCATCGTCACGGTCGCCGCCTCCTACAGTTGGTACTACGCCTGGACCCCCGGCACCGGCTATCTGGCCAACCTGCTGCCACCCGGCAGCGCGCCTCTGTCTCAACAGCTTTCGTCGCTGGGCGTCGTCGTGATCGCCGAGGTATGGAAGACAACGCCGTTCATGTCGCTGTTGCTGCTGGCCGGCCTGGCTCTGGTGCCGGCCGACCTACTGCAGGCCGCAGAGATCGACGGCGCCGGCCCATGGCGGCGGCTGCGGAGGATCACGCTGCCACTGATCAAACCGGCGATCCTGGTGGCGCTGCTGTTCCGCACGCTGGATGCGTTCCGGATCTTCGACAACATCTACGTCCTCACCGGCGGCACCGGCAACACCGGCTCGGTGTCGGTGCTTGGCTACGACAACTTGTTCAAAGGCTTCAATGTCGGTTTGGGGTCGGCGATTTCGGTGCTGATCTTCAGCTGCGTCACCGTGATCGCCTTCATCTTCATCAAGGTCTTCGGCGCGTCGGCACCGGGCGGCGGCGATGGGCGCTGAGCGAAAGGGCGCCCGGCGTGCCGCGGCGTGGGTGACCGTCGACGCCATGGTGCTGGTGTACGCGCTACTGCCGGTGCTGTGGATTCTGAGCCTTTCGCTCAAGCCGACGTCAACGGTCAAGGACGGCAAGCTGATTCCGTCGTCGCTGACATTCGACAACTACCGCGGAATCTTTCGCGGCAATTTCTTCAGCTCGGCGCTGATCAACTCCGTCGGCATCGGTCTGACCACCACGGTGATCGCCGTGCTGATCGGCGCGATGGCGGCGTATGCGGTAGCGCGGCTGGAATTTCCCGGCAAGCGGTTGTTGATCGGTGTGGTGCTGCTCATTTCGATGTTCCCGGCGATCTCGTTGGTCACGCCGCTGTTCAACATCGAACGCAGGATCGGGCTGTTCGACACCTGGCCCGGGCTGATCATTCCGTACATCACCTTCGCGTTGCCGCTGGCGATTTACACACTCTCCGCCTTCTTCCGGGAAATACCGTGGGACCTGGAGAAGGCCGCAAAAATGGACGGCGCCACACCGGCACAGGCATTTCGGAAGGTGATCGCCCCACTGGCCGCTCCGGGCATCGTGACCACGGCCATCCTGGTTTTCATCTTCGCCTGGAACGATCTGCTGCTTGCCCTGTCGCTGACGGCCACCGATGCGGCGATCACGGCGCCGGTGGCGATCGCGAACTTCACCGGCAGTTCGCAATTCGAGGAGCCGACCGGGTCGATCGCGGCGGGGGCCATGGTGATCACCGTGCCGATTATCGTTTTTGTTCTAGTCTTCCAACGACGGATTGTCGCGGGATTGACGTCGGGTGCGGTGAAGGGATAGCGCGATGGCCGAGATTGTGTTGGACCGGGTGACCAAGAGTTACTCCGACGGCGCGATGGCCGTGCAGGAACTCAGCCTCACCATCGCCGAAGGTGAGTTCGTCATCCTGGTCGGGCCTTCCGGTTGTGGAAAATCGACGACGCTCAATATGATTGCCGGACTGGAGGATATCTCCTCCGGAGAACTGCGCATCGGCGGCGAGCGGGTCAACGAGAAGGCGCCGAAAGACCGCGACATCGCTATGGTCTTTCAGTCCTACGCGCTCTACCCGCACATGACGGTGCGGCAGAACATCGCATTCCCGCTGACGCTGGCGAAGATGAAAAAGGCGGAGATCACCGAGAAGGTCGACGACACGGCGAGAATTCTCGACCTTACCGACGTCCTCGACCGCAAGCCGGCGCAGCTGTCCGGCGGCCAGCGTCAGCGGGTCGCGATGGGGCGGGCGATCGTACGCCACCCGAAGGCATTTCTGATGGATGAGCCGCTGTCCAACCTCGACGCGAAACTGCGCGTGCAGATGCGCGGCGAGATCGCCCGGCTGCAGCGGCGGCTGGGTACCACCACCGTCTACGTGACTCATGATCAAACCGAGGCCATGACGCTGGGCGATCGCGTGGTGGTGATGCGCGGCGGCGTCGTGCAGCAGATCGGAACGCCTGACGAGCTTTACGAGCGGCCGGCGAATTTGTTCGTCGCGGGCTTCATCGGCTCGCCGGCGATGAACTTCTTCCCCGCCGGCCTGACCGAGACCGGATTGAGCCTGACGTTCGGCGAGATCACCTTGACCCAGCCCGTGCTCGATCTGCTTGCCGCCAACTCGGCGCGGAAGGACGTGATCGTCGGCGTCCGCCCGGAACACCTGCAGGATGCGGCGCTGATCGACGCATACCAGCGGATCAGCTCGCTGAGCTTCGAGGTGAACGTCGACCTGGTCGAGTCGTTGGGCGCCGACAAGTACGTCTACTTCACCGCGGAGGGTCCGGTCGTGCACTCCGACCAGCTATCCGAACTCGAGGACGAAACCAGGGGACCGGAACACGAATTCGTTGCCCGGGTGCCCGCCGCGTCGAAGGCCGCGAAAGGGAAGAAATTCGAATTAGCCTTCGACACATCGCAACTCGCAGTGTTCGATCCCGACAGCGGTGCGAACCTGACGGTCGCCCCGCCGCCCGAGGCGCAGTGACCCAACTACTGCTGCAGGTGCGTGCGCACTTGGACGCCCACTTCGGCCGCGCCGGTCCAGACGTCGCCAGCGTGACCTTTCTGGGAGCTGAGTCTCTTGATGTGCTGCGCTATCACCCTCACGCAGACGGGGTGGTGCATTACGTGTCGCTGGGCTGCTCGCGGCATCCGATGGTCGACCCGACTGCGGTGTTCGCTGACCCGGAACATGGCCCGCGAGCCGAAGTCGTTCTGCGGCTGCGTGATCCGGGAGCCATCACCGGCCTGGCCCGTAGCCTGGCGATCGTGGCAGCGTCTCCCGCCGTCGAGGGCGTGGTGCTGACGACGGATGCGCTGGTCGACCTCGGCACGCCGCTGTGGGCGCGATCGTCGGGGCGCGCGCCGTTCACCGCGGTGCTGTTGGGCGACAGCGACATCGCCGACCTGCCCCTGGACCCGCCGCGCGACCCGGTGCGCTTTCTGTCGGCGACGCCGATCACCGCGACCGAGGCCGCCTGGGTCCGGCTGAAAGGCGCCGAAGCGATGCGCGCGGCGTGGCGAAGCGACGGGGTCGACGTGCTGGACCCCAATCGCCCTGCCGCACAGCCACATTGATCAGTTACAACCACCCGTTGCGGCGGAAGTTGCGATACAGCATCAGGCAGATCGCGGCCGTACCGAAGATGGTCGTCGGATAGCCCCAATGCCATTTCAGGCCCGGCATGTACTCGAAGTTCATCCCGTAGATGCCGGCGACCATCGTGGGTATCGCCAGCAGAGCCGCCCACGCCGACATTTTGCGCATGTCGGTGTTCTGCTGCATTTCGACCCGGGCCAGCGCTGCCTGCACCAGGGAGCTGAGATTCTCGTCGTAGCTGGCGATCGCGTCGGCGGCGTGGGTGTGGTGGTCGCCCACGTCGCGCAGGTAGCGCCGGACTTCCTTGGAGATCAGGTCCTTGTGTTCGGTCTGCAACCGGGCGAACGGCATCGACAGCGGGTTGACCGACCTGCGCAGCTCGACCACCTCGCGCTTCATCTGGTAGATCGGCTCGATCCGGGTGCGGTGATCCCGCGCGAAGGCCTCTTCCTCGATGACATCGATGTCGCCTTCCATCAACTGGGTGACCTCGAGATAGTGGTCGACCACCGCGTCCGCGATGGCATGCATCACCGCGAACGGGCCCAGCCGCATGTGCTCGGGGTTGGAATCCATTCGCTTGCGTACGTCCGACAGCCGACCGTGGTCGCCGTGCCGGACCGTCACCACGAAATCGCGGTTGACGAAGATCATGATCTCGCCGGTCTCGACGATCTCGCGAGCCAGCAGCGTTGACTCGTGTGGCACGTAGTTGAGGGTCTTGAGCACCAGAAAGAGCGATTCGTCGTAACGCTCCAGCTTGGGCCGCTGGTGGGCGCAGACCGCGTCCTCGATGGCCAGCGGGTGCATGCTGAAAGCGTCGCCGACTTCCTGCATCTGATGCTCGGTGGGAGCGTGCAGGCCGATCCAGGCGAAGGCTTCCTGGCCGCCCAGTTGCAGCTCGCTTACCTTGGCCTGTGCCTCTGCGTAGCTGAAAGTCCCGGGTAGTCGCTCGCCGTCCACGTAGATGCCGCAGTCGACTACCGCCTGTTCGGCGGGCGGGTCCTGCAGCGGCGGACTGGGAGGCTCGTCCCGCTCAGGCCGTGCCAGAGGACGCAGTGTTTCCGGTATGTCGCGAAACGAAGGCATCCTTCACCTCCCGTCGCAGCTCGGATCGGATAAAGCCTCGGTCATGCTACGCGCCCAATATGGCAATAACCCAAGCGTGGATGACGCTGAGGTGACGTACCTGACACCGAGGTGGGGTAGGGATTTCTCTCGCGGGCGGGTGCGCTAGTTTCGACCCGACGCGATTGGGCATCAGGCCGATATCGCCGATGCCGATCTCCACCCAAGGAGCGAATTGACGTGAGCACAACACCCCTGAAGGTTGCCGTCACCGGTGCCGCCGGCCAGATCGGCTACAGCCTGCTGTTTCGCCTGGCCAGCGGCTCGCTGCTGGGCCCCGACCGCCCGATCGAGCTGCGACTGCTCGAGATCGAGCCCGCCCTCAAGGCGCTCGAAGGCGTGGTGATGGAGCTTGACGACGGCGCGTTCCCGCTGCTGTCCGGCGTGCAGATCGGCGCCGACCCGAACAAGATCTTCGACGGCGTCAACCTGGCTCTGCTGGTCGGCGCACGTCCCCGGGGGCCCGGCATGGAGCGCGGCGACCTGCTGGAGGCCAACGGCGCGATCTTCACCGCGCAGGGCAAGGCGCTGAACTCCGTCGCCGCCGACGACGTCCGCATCGGGGTGACCGGTAACCCGGCCAACACCAACGCGCTGATCGCGCTGAACAACGCGCCCGACATCCCCAAGGAGCGGTTCTCGGCGCTGACCCGGCTGGACCACAACCGGGCCATCTCGCAGCTGGCCAAGAAGACCGGCGCCAAGGTCACCGACATCAAGAAGGTCACCATCTGGGGCAACCACTCGGCCACCCAGTACCCGGACATCTTCCACGCCGAGATCAACGGCAAGAACGCCGCCGAGGTCGTCAACGACGAGAAGTGGATCGCCGACGACTTCATCCCGACCGTCGCCAAGCGCGGCGCGGCGATCATCGATGCCCGTGGCAGTTCCTCAGCCGCCTCGGCAGCGTCGGCCACCGTCGACGCGGCCCGCGACTGGCTGCTGGGCACCCCCAAGGACGACTGGGTGTCGATGGCCGTCATGTCCGACGGCTCTTACGGGGTGCCCGAGGGTCTGATCTCGTCGTTCCCGGTGACCACCACGGGTGGCAACTGGAGCATCGTGCAGCGCCTGGACATCAACGACTTCTCCCGCAGCCGGATCGACAAGTCGACGGCCGAGCTCGCCGATGAGCGCAGCGCGGTCACCGACCTGGGCCTGATCTGAGGCACTTCGGACGCTTGTCGATTAGGGCTACTAATGAGTAGTCAGTACGCTGGGCGACGTGTCTGAGTTGGTTGAATCGATACAGACCCACAATGACGAGGGCGCCATCACCGACGCGGAGATCTTCGAGGCGCACTCGGGGGGCAAGCTTTCCATCGGCCTGACGACCGCGCTGGACACCCAGCGCTCGCTGTCGATCGCGTACACCCCGGGCGTGGCACAGGTCAGCCGCGCGATCGCCGGCGACCACACCTTGGCGGCCCGCTACACGTGGTCGGGCCGGCTGGTTGCGGTGGTCAGCGACGGCAGCGCGGTCCTCGGTTTGGGTGATATCGGGGCGGCGGCGTCGCTGCCGGTGATGGAGGGCAAGTGCGGGCTGTTCAAGGAGTTCGCCGGCCTGGATGCCATCCCGATCGTGCTGGACACCAAGGACCCCGACGAGATCGTCGAGACGCTGGTGCGGCTGCGCCCGACATTCGGTGCGGTCAACCTCGAGGACATCTCCGCCCCACGCTGCTTCGAGATCGAACGCCGCGTCGTCGAGGCGCTGGACTGCCCGGTGATGCACGACGACCAGCACGGCACCGCGATCGTCGTGCTGGCCGCGCTGATGGGCGCCTCAACCGCGCTCGGCCGCGACATGACCGAGCTGCGCGTCGTCATCTCCGGCGCCGGGGCGGCGGGTGTGGCATGCGCCAATCTGCTTCAGGCCAAGGGTATTGCGGATATCACCGTGCTGGACTCGCAGGGCATTCTGCACACTGGCCGGGCCGGCATGAACGGCGTCAAGGCTGAACTCGCGGCCCGCACCAACCCGCTCGACCGCACCGGCGGCATGGTCGAGGCGCTTGAAGGCGCAGATGTTTTCCTCGGGGTGTCCGGCGGTGTGGTTCCGGAGGAACTGATCGCCACCATGGCGCCGAAGTGCATCGTGTTCGCGTTGTCGAATCCGGACCCGGAAGTCCACCCGGACGTGGCGGCCAAGCATGCCTCGATCGTCGCCACCGGGCGCAGCGATTTCCCGAACCAGATCAACAACGTGCTGGCCTTCCCCGGAGTGTTCCGCGGCGCGCTGGACGCCGGTGCCCGCCGGATCACCGAAGAGATGAAAATGGCTGCGGCCGAAGCGATCTTCTCCATCGCCGTCGATGACTTGACGCAGGACCGGATCGTTCCGAGCCCGCTGGACCCACGGGTTGCGCCGAAGGTTGCCGCCGCGGTGGCCGCGGCCGCCGACACCGGGGAGTGACTGCGGCCCGGTTCATCGCGCTGGCGCTGGGCGCTGCGCTGGCGACGGCGGGTTGCGGCCACACCGGGCACCACCCGGCGGAGCTGGTCGTCGGGACCCGTGCGGGTATCGAATCAACGCTGCTGGCCGACATCTACACCGGGGCACTGCGGTCCTATGGTTTTCCGGCGCACACCGAGCAGGCGCCAAACCCGTTGGCCAAGTTGGACTCTGGCGCGTTTGTCGTGGTCCCCAGCTTCACCGGCCGGGTGCTGCAGGCTTTCCAGCCGGGGGCCAACGTGCGATCCGATACGCAGGTCTACAAGGCGATGATCGGCGCGCTGCCGGAGGGTATCGCCGCCGGTGACTACACCACCGCGGCTGAGGACAAACCCGCGCTGGCGGTTGCCGAGTCGACGTCGAAGAGTTGGGGCGGCAGCGATCTCGGCATCCTGCCACTGCACTGCGACGGGCTGGTCGTCGGATCGATCGCCGGTGCGACGACGCCCTCGACGGTGGGCAGCTGCCGGTTACCTGCGGCTCGCGAATTCGCCGACGAGGCAAAGCTTTTCGCCGCGGTCAAGGCCGGTGAGGTGACGGCGGCGTGGACCACCACCGCCGATCCGAATGTCCCGGCCGATCTCGTGGTGCTCACCGACGGCAAACCGGCGCTGGTGCAGGCCGAGAACGTGGTGCCGCTGTACCGCCGCAACGAGCTGACCGATCGGCAGTTGCTGGCGGTCAACGAGGTGGCCGGCGTGCTGGACACCGCCGCGCTGGTCGAGATGCGCCGACAGGTGACCGCCGGGGCTGACCCGCAGGCCGTGGCGGACGCCTGGCTGAACGAACACCCGCTCGGCCGCTGACGACGATTCAGACCGGAGGACGGTCTGATGAGGAGCAGCGCAGACGCCGGCGTTAGCGCGACGGCGGCTTCATCCGGCCGACCACGGGGGCGAACAGTCGCTGGTAATGCGAACCGGTGACTCGCACGATCAAATCCAACACCACAGCGTCCTGGCCGACCAACACCCGGGCCTTGTTCTTGCGAACCCCGTCCAGGATGATCTCGGCCGCTCGCCCCGGGGTGGTAATGGCCAATAGCTTGTCGAAGAACGTGGACTGCGCCTGCGGGCTGACCCCTTCGGCGGTCAGGCCGTTACGGGCTATCGCGGTTTTGATGCCGCCGGGGTGCACCGACGTCACCTTCACCGGTTCGCGGTTGAGCACCATTTCCTGCCGCAGCGCTTCGGTGAAGCCACGCACCGCGAACTTGGCCGAGTTGTACGCGGCCTGCCCGGGCATCGACATCAGCCCGAAGAGGCTGGAGATGTTGACGACGTGGCCGTCGCCGGATGCGGTCAGGTGCGGCAGAAATGCCTTGGTGCCGTTGACGACTCCCCAAAAGTCGACGTCCATCACCCGCTCGATGTCTTTGAAGTGGCTAATGTCGACGTCGCCGGTGAACGCGATGCCGGCGTTGTTGTAGATCTGGTTGACCTTGCCGTAGTGCTCGTTGATGTGGTCGGCGTAGATCTGGAAGGCCTCACGCTCGGTGACGTCGAGCCGGTCGGAACGCACCGGCGCGCCGATGGCCTTGAGCTGTTCCTCGGTCTGCGCGAGCCCCCCGGTGTCGACGTCGCTGATCGCCAACGAGGCGCCCGAGCGGCCCAGCTCCAGCGCCAGCGCCTGGCCGATGCCCGAACCGGCGCCAGTCACCGCGGCTACCTTTCCGGCAAACCCTTCCATGGAAGCTCCTTGCTACGGGGATTGCGCTCCAGGCTAGCCGGTACCGCCGGTATCACCC
>NZ_JBAPRN010000406.1:0-6121 GCF_049281135.1 Mycobacterium sp.
AATAGGTAGGGACCTGTACAAATGGGCGTACAAGTTGAGTCCGCTGATCGACTCAGCGACGCTGCTCGACTGCCTGGAGCTGGCTGAGGCGGCACGCGAGATCGACATGCGAGCCAGCGTTGCCAGAAGGCGATCGCCACACGTGCCGAACCGTTGCGGCCAGAGCTGCTGGCGCGGTGTGACCTGCTGCTGCATGCCGCCGGTTGCCGGTAGTCCAACTACTGGCCGGTAGGCTGAGATGTGATTTCGATAGGTAAGTGCGGAGGGAAATGATGACGGATCGTGTGTCGGTGGGGAACCTGCGCGTCGCTCAAGCGCTGTACGACTTCGTCAACACCGAGGCTTTGCCCGGCACCGACATAGACCCGGACAGCTTCTGGGCAGGCGTCGACAAGGTGGTCACCGACCTGCAGCCGCAGAACCAGGACCTGCTGGCGCGCCGCGATCAGCTGCAGGCCCAGATCGACAAGTGGCACCGCCAGCACGTCATCGAGCCGCTCGACCCCGAGGCATACCGGGAGTTCCTCACCGAGATCGGTTACCTGCAGCCAGAACCGGCTGATTTCACCATCACCACCGCGGGTGTCGACGACGAGATCACCACTACGGCCGGCCCGCAGCTGGTGGTGCCGGTGCTCAACGCGCGGTTTGCACTGAACGCGGCCAACGCCCGCTGGGGCTCGCTGTACGACGCGCTGTACGGCACCGACGTGATCCCGGAAAGCGACGGCGCCGACAAAGGCACCAGCTACAACCGGGTCCGCGGCGACAAGGTGATCGCGTACGCCCGCAAGTTCCTCGACGAGGCGGTTCCGTTGTCGTCGGGCTCGTGGACCGACGCGACGGGACTCAGCCTCGAGGACGGCCAGCTGCAGGTCGCGACCGCCGAAGGCGCGGTCGGCCTGGCCAGCCCGGAGAAGTTCATCGGCTACACCGGCGAGCTCGGCTCCCCCGACTGGTCGGTGCTGCTGGTCAACCACGGGCTGCACATCGAGATCCTGGTCGACCCGGAATCGCCGGTCGGCAAGACCGACGCCGCCGGCATCAAGGACGTCGTCCTGGAGTCGGCGATCACCACGATCATGGACTTCGAGGACTCGGTGGCCGCCGTCGACGCCGACGACAAGGTGCTCGGCTACCGCAACTGGCTTGGGCTGAACCGGGGTGACCTGTCGGAGGAGGTCGACAAGGGCGGCAAGACCATCCACCGCGTGCTCAATCAGGACCGCACCTATAAGACGCCGGCTGGCGGCGAGCTGACCCTGCCCGGCCGCAGCTTGCTGTTCGTGCGCAACGTCGGCCACTTGATGACCAACGACGCCATCGTCGTGAGCGACGGCAACGGCGCTGAACACGAAGTGTTCGAAGGCATCCAGGATGCGCTGTTCACCGGTCTGACCGCGATTCACGGCCTGAAGACCGGCGACGGCAACGGGCCGCTGACAAACAGCCGCACCGGGTCGATCTACATCGTCAAGCCGAAGATGCACGGGCCGGACGAGGTCGCGTTCACCTGCGAGCTGTTCAGCCGCGTCGAGGACGTCCTCGGCTTGCCGCAGGGCACGCTGAAGGTCGGCATCATGGACGAGGAGCGCCGCACCACGGTCAACCTCAAGGCGTGCATCAAAGCCGCCGCGGACCGGGTCGTGTTCATCAACACCGGCTTCCTGGACCGCACCGGCGACGAGATCCACACCTCGATGGAAGCGGGTCCGATGATCCGCAAGGGTGCGATGAAGAGCACCACCTGGATCAAGGCCTACGAGGACAACAACGTCGACACCGGGCTCGCCGCCGGCTTCAAGGGCAGAGCACAGATCGGCAAGGGCATGTGGGCCATGACCGAGCTGATGGCCGACATGATGGAGCAGAAGATCGGCCAACCGAAGGCCGGCGCCACCACGGCGTGGGTGCCCTCGCCGACAGCGGCCACGTTGCACGCGATGCACTACCACTACGTGGATGTGGCTGCGGTGCAGGAAGAGCTCCAGGGCAAGAAGCGCGCGACCATCGACGAGCTGTTGACGGTCCCGCTGGCCAAGGAATTGGCCTGGGCGCCCGAAGAGATCCGCGAAGAGGTCGACAACAACTGCCAGTCGATCCTGGGTTATGTGGTGCGCTGGATCGACGCGGGTGTGGGCTGCTCGAAGGTGCCCGACATCCACAACGTCGCGTTGATGGAAGACCGGGCCACGCTGCGGATTTCCAGCCAGTTGTTGGCCAACTGGCTCCGGCATGGCGTCATCACCGAAGAGGATGTTCGCGCTAGCCTGGAACGAATGGCTCCGCTGGTGGACGAGCAGAACGCCGGTGACTCCGGGTATCTGCCGATGGCTCCCAACTTCGACGACAGCATCGCCTTCCTGGCCGCCCAGGAGCTGATCCTGGAGGGCGCTCAGCAACCCAGCGGGTACACCGAGCCGATTCTGCACCGGCGCCGGCGCGAATTTAAGGCCCGCGCCCATGAGTGAGGTCGGTCCGGGGAGCATCGACTAGCCCCATGACTAGACGTTGCAGGCACCTCCAGCGCCCAGGAGAGGACCGGCATGGGTAGGCACAGAGCCCCTGATGACGACGAGTCGTCCGACGAATCGTCGGACGACTATCCCGGGCCGGAGGATTTCGGGGACGCCGGCGGCTATCACGAACCCGGGAATTTCCCGCCCGATGAACCGTCCTACACCGATTCCTTCTCCGTACCGCGTTATCCGACCCGGCCGCCCGAGGAGTTTCACGACGACTTCGACGACCACCGAGGGTTTTTCGACTTCGACGACCCCGCGGACGATCATCGCGACGACTTCGCCCACCCGGAGCAACCCCAGCGGGACCTTCCCCCCGCCGACATCGATCCGCCGGACGACTTCCCCGGCTTCCCGCGACGCGACCAAGGGCCACCGCCCCCGCCGTCGCAGACCGGCGGCCATCGAGGCCTGCCCGGGTTTGGTGGCGGTCACCGCAACGAGGCCGGCCGGCGCGGCGTCAGCATCGGGGTGATCGCCGCCCTGATCACTGTCGTCGTTGTCGTCGGCGTGGTCATCCTGTGGCGTTTCTTCGGCGATGCACTGTCCAACCGCTCGCACAGCGCGCGATGCGTCGGCGAAAAACAGCCCGTCGCTGTCATCGCCGATCCGTCGATCACCGACCAGGTGCAGCATCTCGCCGAGCGCTTCAACTCCATTGCCGCACCGGTCGGCGACCACTGCGTCTCGGTCGGGGTCAAATCCGCCGGCTCCGACGCCGTCGTCGACGGCTTCATCGGGAAATGGCCGGGAGAGCTGGGCCAACGACCGGCGCTGTGGATTCCCGGCAGCTCGGTATCGGCCGCGCGGCTGACCGCCGCGGCGGGCAAGGAGACCGTTACCGACAGCCGGTCGCTGGTCACCTCGCCGGTGGTGCTCGCGGTGCGACCCGAACTTCAAAAAGCGCTCGGCGATCAGAAGTGGGCGACGCTGCCCGATCTGCAGATCAAGCCGGATTCGTTGGCGGCATTGAAGCTGCCGGCGTGGGGTTCGCTGCGTCTGGCGTTGCCACTCGGCGGCAACAGCGACGCCGCGTACCTCGCCGGCGAGGCGGTGGCGGCGGAATCCGTGCCGCAAGGTGCGCCGCCGACCGACGGCAGCGGCGCGGTGCGCACACTGATCGGCGGTCAGCCCAAGCTGCCCGACAACTCGCTGGACGAGGCGATGAAAGCGCTGCTGACGTCCGGTGATGCGGCGACTGCGCCGGTGCATGCGGTGGTCACGACCGAACAGCAACTGTTCGCCCGCGGTCAGTCGTTGCCTGATGCGGGAAGCGCGCTGAGTTCGTGGCTTCCGCCGGGCCCGGCTGCGGTCGCCGACTACCCCACTGTTCTGCTCAGTGGATCGTGGCTGTCGCAGGAACAGGTGACGGCTGCCAGCGAGTTCGCCCGGTTTATGCACAAGCCCGACCAACTGGCCGAGCTGGCCAAGGCCGGGTTCCGCGCCGAGGGCAACAAGTCGCCGAAGAGCGATGTCATCAGCTTCCCGGCGCTGCCGTCGACGCTGTCGGTCGGTGACGACGGAACGCGCGCGGCCCTGGCCAACGTGGTGTCGGCGCCGGCGAGCGCACCGGCAGCGATCATCATGCTCGAGCAGTCGATGGTCACCGAAGAGGGCGACAAGACCCGGCTGGGCAATGTCGTCGCTGCGCTCGACGACCGCATCAAGTCACTGTCGCCCAGTGCCGTGATCGGGCTGTGGACGTTCGACGGTAAGGAAGGTCGCTCGGAGGTGTCGGCCGGCCCGCTGAGCGATCAGGTCGACGGCAAGCCGCGGTCGGATGTGTTGCTGGGGGCGCTGGATCGACAGCACGCCTCGTCAGGCGGGGCGGTGTCGTTCACCACGCTGCGGCTGATTTACCAGAGCGCGTTGGCCAATTTCCATGCCGGACAGACGAATTCGGTACTGGTGATTACGGCCGGGCCGCACAGCGATCAGAGTCTTGGCAGCGAGGGACTGCAAGAATTCATCAAGCAGAGCGCCGACCCGGCCAAGCCGGTCGCGGTCAACGTCATCGACTTCGGGTCCGACTCCGACCGGGCGACCTGGGAGGCTGTCGCGAAGCTCTCCGGCGGCAGCTACCAGAACCTGGCCACTTCGGCGTCACCGGACCTGGCCACCGCGGTAACCAAGTTTCTGAGCTGACTCGCTCGTTACGCGGGCGACTCGCGGTGCTTCTGTGAAGGAGTTCGAATAGCTCAGCTTATTTTCGATCGGTCAGCACCAATCTGGCGATCGATTTCGCGACGACCGTTCGGGCCGGCAGACGCCTCTAAAGAGGATCAAGGAGGACTAGCGATCCAGGGAGTAGACGGCCCCGCACGGCGACAGGTTGATAAGTAGCGACACATCCCTCGCGCTCCGTCCAAACGTCGGGTGGTTAAGCCGCCTCGGGCAGTCGTTTGTTTGCTAGTCCAATGAATCGGACGAAGGATCCGAATACATGGACAACCTTAGTTTTATTGGGCACACGGCCAATTTTTCGGTGTTTCTTATCTGAATTTCAGGTACAGTGCCGTCAACCCTGTGAGGTGCATCACACAGAAATTGGGAGGATGAATCGTTATGCAAGAAGCACTCCGCCCCTATGCCACCGCTGGCATAGCTCTGGTTGGCGCCAGCATGATCGCTGTGACGCCAATGGTGACGCCGCCCCCCGCCCCGCAGGTGCGATCGGTGAAACTGGTCGACGCGTGGTCGGAGCTCATCAGCAACACGACCGCCAACGTCGACAGCATCATCAGCAATGCCAGCTCGTCGGACATCACGCAGCTCTTCAGCCAGCTCGCCACCAACCCGTTCGGTGTGATTGAAGCGTTGGCGAACTTCGACCCGACCGTCACCACGGACCTCACATCGCTGCCCGCCACGATCTCGGTCGAATTGCCGCCGGGGCTCGAGCTCGCAATCGCCGGCCTCGGGGCGACGGGCGCGACGTTGACCACGCTCGAGACCGTTGCCCAACAGCTGCAGACTGACCCGTCGTTGACCAACCTCTCTGAGGGCCTGGCCACCGTCCTGAACGCCGACCTCAACGGCACAGACAGCATCAGCCTGCTGGGCGGTGCCATCACCATTCCGCTCTACAACGGCCTGCTCGCCCCTGAAACATCCGCGGACATCAACATCAGCCTGACCAGCCTGATCGACGCGCTGGGCCTGGGCAACACGCCCCTGACCGACCTCGACCTCAGCAACTTGTTGAGCCAACTCGGGCTCGGTGATCTGAACCTCGGCTCGCTGTTCGGCGACCTGGGACTGAGCGACAAAGGCCTGGGCACAGTGCTTGCGGACCTGACCAATCCAATAACCACGCTGAGTGGGTTGCTGAACCTCCTCGGTCTCAACGGCCTGGATTTGCCCAGCCTCAGCCTGACGAACATTTTGAGTGGTCTGGGTCTGGACACCAACGTGGCCTTGAACAACCTGAATCTGGACCAGGTGCTGACCGACTTCGATATCAACCCGACCGCCGACGTCGGACTGGTCGGATTCCTAAACGACGTGGGCCTCAGCGGCCTGACCAGTGAGAGTTTAGGTTCATTGCTGGGGACGACTGCTCTGGACAGCATCGTCACCAACATCGTCAACAGCATCCT
>NZ_JBAPRN010000407.1:0-1686 GCF_049281135.1 Mycobacterium sp.
ACCATCCTCCACCGTTGCCACCACACCCGTTACCACCAGCCCTCACGACGACACGACGACGCCGGCCGGTGACCCACTCGTCGAAGCAATCGCCCCCGGGTACGCCGAGTACTGTGCGGCAGCAGCACCTCCTTCTGGCGCAGTGGAGGCGATCGACTGCACGCCCCCGAACGACCCGCAAGATCTCGCTTACGTCCAGTACCCGGACCGCGCTTCGATGGACGCCGCATTCGACCAACTCGTGCTGCAATCGGCGACCACCAATGATGAGGACTGCCGCCTCGATTGGGGTGGACGACTGACGTATCAGGTAGCTGGCGCGAACGTCGGCGAAGTGGCTTGTCCGGGCTTGGAGGAAGGCCCTGAGGAGGTCTGGACCAACTGGAACACTGACATCCTCGGGGAAGCCACCGACGAATACTGGCACCCCGGCGACGCCTACCAGTGGTGGGTCAACAACGGCGAGTCGACCGACAACTGACCTTATGATATTCCTGCATCGCAGCAAGGCTCGTCGGCGCGACCGTGCCGTTCCATCGTTCTGCGCATGTGACCCCGGCGGCCTGCAAGGGCCTCGGACGCCGTAAGACGCGCGCAAAGCCGCCCACCGCAAGACCGTATGTTTCGGGCCGGCTCAAGGCGCGGATCCTGGCTTCGAAGCCGGCCGCTCGCGTCTTGCCGACCTTCGGCACCCGAGCAGCTCGTCCCAATCAGGACAGTGGCTAAGCGACGAGACTTCGCCGCTACCCATTGGAACAAGCTTCGGTTCGGTGAGGAGTTTACTCAGTCGGATCCTAACGGCGACAGTTCCTTTGTCCCTGTGTCCCTGTGCTGCACGGCTCGGTTACGCGGAAACCAATGGACAGGGTCAGGGACGGCTCGACTCCGGCCGTCGGCGTGATGGGAGCATAGGTGTGGGAGGATGCCAAGGGGCGATGTCGAAGCGGACGACGCCGATCAGCGGCGTGCGCCAGAGAGTGGCGGTGAGGTAGCTGCGGGCTACTCATCGCATAGCCCCAGGTCGGCTGTTTACGTCTTTCAGTTTTTCTGCCGCGGTCAGCTGCGATCAACGACGTCGGCAAGTCCGCTGAGCCGGGCGAGGCAGAGGGCCGCGGCCGTCGCAGCGATCCACCAGGTCGATAGGGAGTGCGCTGCTGTGGTCCCTACTTTAAGTGATTCACCCGCGGACAGGGCATCGACACGTCGCCAGTCCCGAACTGTCTGCCGTGCTAAGTACATTATGGGGGCCCGTCGCGGCAGGCATCATTCCGCAGGCTACCACCGAGACCACCGGGCCAAGTACGCCGAGGGGCAAGTGAGTTAACTCGGCCGCGGTGCCCACGTAACGCACAACGCTCGTGCGTCCTTGGCCGCTTCCACGTTCCTACTGCCACGATCGCACCCGTTCAGTGGCGGAGGCTGAGATCACAACAGGTGGTCCGTTCATCAGAGTGCAATCTAGGCCGAAGTCACTTAGTCGTCGTGAGCGATCGCGGGATTCCGAACGGTTCGCAGTCAACCCGTGGCCACACTCGCTCCGTCGTGTCGCAGCGGCCCAGCGCCAGAAGCCGAGCGCCGTCGCGCAGCATTGTCACGGCGCCTGAGTAATCGTGGTGACCGCGCAGGCACAAGCGATTGCGGTTCCGTCTGATAAACGTCCGCGATCACGTTGTACCACCGCCGGAC
>NZ_JBAPRN010000408.1:0-6725 GCF_049281135.1 Mycobacterium sp.
GTCGAAGACGACGCCACCGATCGGGTACAGCGATCGCAGCAACCGAGGCCAGCGCTCCCGAAAGAACGTCGAATGCTCTTCGACGGCCGCGCCCAACTGCGGATGCATGTTCTGCATCGAACCGGCCCACGGGCCCTGCAGCATGCCGCGCCAGTCACCGAAATACCGCCAGGTCAGCGAGTCGGGGCCGAGCGGCTGAGGCGGGGCTTCGTATCCCAGCGGCGAAACCGGACAACCCGCCGCAACCGGGGCTGCCGCAGACGTATCTTGAGTCACTGGTGCAATTTCCTGTCCCAGTCAGGCAATCTGACTACATGCGTTGTCAGCACGAGTCTAGGAGTGAAGTGCCGTCCGGTCAACGCGCGCGTCGCTGGTCGGGTATCCCTCTCGAGGATCGCCAGGCCATGCGGCGGGACGAACTCGTCGCCGCCGGCGTGCAGCTGCTCGGCCAGGCAAGCGGTCCGGCGGTGACCGTGCGGGCGGTGTGCCGGCAGGCCGAACTGACCGAACGTTACTTCTACGAGAGCTTCACCGATCGCGACGAGTTCGTGCGCGCGGTCTACGACGATGTGTGCACCAGGGCGATGTCGGCGTTGACGTCGGCCGCGACGCCACGCGAGGCCGTCGAGCAATTCGTCGCCCTGATGGTCGACGACCCGGTGCGCGGGCGGGTGCTCTTGCTGGCCCCGTCGGTGGAACCAGTTCTGGTGCACTCCGGTGCGCAATGGATGCCCAACTTCATCGACCTGCTGCAGCGCAAGCTGACCCAGATCGGCGATCCGGTGCGACAGAAGATGATCGCCACCAGCTTGATCGGCGGCCTCACCGCGCTGTTCACCGCGTACCTGGACGGGCGGCTGGCCGCCAGCCGCGAGCAATTCATCGACTACTGCGTGGAAATGCTGCTCAGCAGGGTTACAGCACACTAGCCACGACGACGCGGAAAGTCCCGGAGAGACGGAACTTGAATGTCACCGGCATGAACAGATATATTTACTGAAACCGACAGACACAGATAACTGGGAGACACCGTGCCGGATCCTCAAGACCTGGACCTGTTGCGTGAACTCGAGCCGGTCGTCGAGAAGAACATGAACCGGCATCTGAGCATGCACAAGGCCTGGAACCCGCACGACTACATCCCATGGTCGGACGGCAAGAACTTCTACGCGCTCGGCGGCGAAGACTGGGAGCCCGGGCAGTCCAAGCTGACCGACGTCGCGCAGGTGGCGATGGTGCAGAACCTGATGACCGAGGACAACCTGCCGTCGTATCACCGCGAGATCGCGATGAGCTTCGGCATGGACGGCGCGTGGGGTCAGTGGGTCAACCGTTGGACCGCCGAGGAGAACCGGCACGGCATCGCGCTGCGCGACTACCTGATCGTGACGCGCGCCGTTGACCCGGTCGAGTTGGAGAAGCTGCGCTTGGAAGTGGTGAACAGGGGTTTCAGCCCCGGGCAACACAATCAGGGCGACCTGTTGACCGAGAACCTTTTCGACTCGGTCATGTACGTCACATTCCAGGAACTGGCCACCCGCGTCTCACACCGCAACACCGGCAAGGCCTGTAACGAGACCATCGCCGATCAACTGCTGGCCAAGATCTCGCAGGACGAGAACCTGCACATGATCTTCTACCGCGATGTCAGCGAAGCCGGCCTGGAGATCGCGCCGAACAAGGCGATGCATTCGTTGCACCGGGTGCTGCGCAACTTCAAGATGCCCGGGTTCTCGGTGCCCGAGTTTCGCCGCAAGGCCGTGATGATCGCCGTCGGCGGCGTCTACGACCCGCGCATCCACCTCGACGAGGTCGTGATGCCGGTGCTGAAGAAGTGGCGCATCTTCGAGCGCGAGGACTTCAGCGGAGATGCTGCGCGTGAGCGAGACGACCTTGCCGTGCTGATCGAGGAGCTCGAGGTGGCCTGCGACAAGTTCGAGATCTCCAAGCAGCGCCAGCTCGAGCGAGAAGCCCGCAGGGGCGACCTGCGGATCACCGCTCAACAGCTGCACAACACCGAGGGCAAGCTCTCCTTAAGCAGGCGGTAGCCGGTCTTGCGCATCGGTCCTATCACGCTGGCCAGCCCGGTGGTGCTGGCTCCCATGGCCGGCGTAACGAACGTCGCCTTCCGCACGTTGTGCCGCGAACTCGAGCAGGCCCGCGTCGGCACCGTCAGCGGGCTCTATGTCTGCGAAATGGTGACCGCCCGAGCCCTCGTCGAGCGGCATCCCGTCACCATGCACATGACAACGTTCTCCGCCGACGAGACGCCACGCTCGCTGCAGCTCTACACCGTCGACCCGGCCACCACCTATGCGGCGGTGAAGACGATCGCCCACGAGGGGCTCGCCGACCACGTCGACATGAACTTCGGCTGCCCGGTGCCCAAGGTCACCCGTCGCGGCGGCGGCGCGGCGCTGCCCTACAAGCGGCAGCTGTTCGGCCAGATCGTCGCGGCGGCGGTGCGCGGCACCGAAGGCACCGATATCCCGGTGACCGTCAAGTACCGGATCGGCATCGACGACGACCACCACACCCACCTCGAGGCCGGCCACATCGCGGAATCCGAAGGCGCGGCCGCGGTCGCATTGCATGCCCGCACCGCAGCACAGCGCTATTCCGGAACTGCTGACTGGGAGCAGATCGCCCGGCTCAAGCAGCACGTCCAGACCATCCCGGTGCTGGGCAACGGCGACATCTTCGAAGCCAACGACGCACTGACCATGATGGCCGTCACCGGCTGCGACGGCGTCGTCATCGGTCGCGGCTGCCTGGGCCGGCCGTGGCTGTTCGCCGAACTCTCGGCCGCGTTCACTGGCCGCCCGACGCCGACGCCGCCCAATCTGGGCGAGGTCGCCGACATCATCCGCCGGCACGGCGAGCTGCTGAGCGACCACTTCGGCGAGGACAAAGGCATGCGTGACATGCGCAAACATATCGCCTGGTACCTGCATGGCTTCCCGGCCGGCTCCGACTTGCGGCGGGCCCTCGCGCTGGTCGAGACGCTCGACGAACTCGACCGTCTGCTGGACAAACTCGACGGCGATACACCGTTCCCCACCGCCGCCGGGGGGCCGCGCGGGCGTCAGGGATCACCGGCGCGGGTGGCGTTGCCGGACGGCTGGCTGACGGACCGCGACGATTGCACGGTCCCATCCGGGGCGGACGTCATGCACTCAGGCGGCTGAAGCCGGCCATCTGACACCGTCCCCGGATCGCGTTTCCGGGGCGGTCTCAGTACCATGTGGATCTTGTTGCATCACGCGCCAGTGGCTGAGCCCAGTTGCCACCAGCGTGGCACGGCTACTACTACGACGATGCGACCGCACGGTCGCGCGGATACGTTGCGCTGCACCGTCAGCGCCGCCCCGAGGCACCCCCTCGGACACGTGAGACCTCATCAGATTCGGAGGCCGGTAGGACATGAGTGACGGCGACGCTGGCGCCGATGCAGCCACTCACGGCCCTGACGCCGATGACATAGGGCTTACCGGAACGCCGCCTGGATCGCGAGGCGCCGCGCCGTGGGAGCGGTTCGGGACCACCACGCAGACGGTCGCCGTCGCGAATCGATGGACGAGGCCATCGGCGGTGCGGGCGCCGGTTGCGCCCGTCGCCGTCGCAAACCACGGCAACGGTGGATCCCACACCGACGGTGGGCTCACGGTCGCCGATCTGATCGCCAAGGTCGGTGGCCACGTCGCCGTACGGCCGCGGCACCACCATGCGGCTCCCGACACCGACACGGCGGAACCCGAACCGCCACTGCCCAGCGATGAGCACGGTGACAACTACGCCTACGCGTCGTTGAGCCCTCCGGAGTACAACTACGACCTGCCCGACCTCGATGCCATCTATCGCGAGCAGTCGATCGCCGATGCCGACGTCGTGCAGACCACTCTTCTGCCGAAAACATCGGTCCGGCCGCGCCCCGCGCGCCTCGTCGAAAAACCTGATGTCGAGCCGGATGACGACGAGCCCGCGCCAAAGCGTCGCCGCCGGCACGGCGCGCTTCTGGTGGCCGGCCGTCTGGTGGTCGCCACGGTCGCGGCGGCGGCCCTGGCCATGACCGGCGGGGCGTACGAGTGGAGTACCTCGAAGAACCACCGAATGAACACGGTCAGCGCACTGGACCTGGGGTCGCGCGACATCGTCGACCCGAACGCGCAATTCGGCGACGAAGACTTCCTGGTCGTCGGCATGGACTCTCGCGCCGGGGCCAACGGCGAGATGGGCGCCGGCGGCACCGAGGACGCGGGCGGGGCCCGATCCGACACCATCATGCTGGTCAATATTCCGGCGAACCGTAAACGCGTTGTCGCAGTATCGTTTCCGCGCGACCTGGCCATTACGCCGATCCAGTGCGAGGCGTGGAATCCAGACACCGGCGAGTACGGCCCGCTCTACGACTCGGACACCAAGAAGTGGGGTCCCAGAAACGTCTACACCGAGACGAAACTGAACTCGACGTTCTCCTTCGGCGGACCGAAGTGTCTGGTGAAGGAGATCCAGAAGCTCTCCGGTCTGAGCATCAATCGCTTCATTGCCGTCGACTTCGCCGGCTTCGCCAAGATGGTGGACGCGCTCGGCGGCGTGGAGGTGTGCAGCACGACACCTCTGAAGGACTACGAGCTGGGCACCGTGCTGGCCCACTCCGGACGTCAGCTGATCGACTCCAAGACCGCGCTGAATTACGTGCGAGCCCGCAACGTCACGACCGAGAACAATGGCGACTACGGGCGGATCAAGCGCCAGCAGCTGTTTTTGTCCTCGCTGCTGCGCTCACTGATCTCCAAGGAGACTTTCTTCTCGTTGAGCAAGCTCAACAGCGTGGTGAACATGTTCGTCAGCAACAGCTACGTCGACAACGTCAGGACCAAGGACCTCGTCCAGCTAGGCCAGTCGGTGCAGGGCATGAACGCCGGACACGTCTCCTTTGTGACCGTGCCGACTGGCATCACCGATGAAAACGGTGACGAGCCGCCGCGCACCGCAGACATGCGGGCCCTTTTCAGCGCCATCATCGACGACGAAGGGCTGCCGGGCGAGAACAACATGAACGCGACATCGACTCCGCCGACCAAGTCACTGAGCAGCAAGGCCCCCCAGTCCAGTCAAACCAGCCAGCCCAGCCAGGCCGCCGACCCGCACCCCGAGAATGTCCAGGCGATGACGACCGCGCCCCAGAACGTCACCGTGCAGGTGTCGAACTCGACCGCCAAGTCCGGTTTGGCCACCACCGCCAGCAGCCAGCTGAAGCGGCACGGGTTCCGGGTCAAGTCGCCGGACGACTACCCGAACCCGCTCAAGACCACCAAGGTGCTCTTCTCCCCCGGCAACGAGCAAGCCGCCGCCACGGTCGCGGCCTCGTTCGCGAACTCCAAGGTCGAGCGGATCACCGGGACCGGACAGGTCGTGCAGGTGGTGTTGGGCTCGGACTTCACCTCGGTCGGCACTCCCCCGCCGGCCGGGTTACCGGTCAGCCTGCAGATCAATCGCAGTGCCAGTACCCCGGCGACCAAGCTTCCCGACGACCTGACGGTCACCAACGCGGCCGACACCACCTGCGAATAACACAACCGCCGAGAATCGGCGGGTAAACCGCCATTCACCGCGAGTTCACAGCGCACTTCATGCCGCACGCGGAATTGAGAAAGTACGCTTGGCATATGCGAACCGCGTACCACGAGCAGCTCTCTGAGCTCTCCGAACAGCTCGGCGAGATGTGTGGGCTCGCCGGTGTTGCCATGGAACGCGCGACACAGGCACTGCTGCAAGCCGATCTGGTGCTCGCCGAGCAGGTCATCTCCGACCACGAGAAGATCGCCGAGCTGAGTACTCAAGCCGAAGAGAGCGCTTTCGTCCTACTTGCCCTGCAGGCGCCCGTCGCCGGCGATCTTCGCTCGATTGTGAGCGCCATCCAGATGGTCGCCGACATCGACCGGATGGGGGCACTGGCGCTGCACGTCGCCAAAATCGCTCGCCGGCGTCATCCCCAGCACGCGCTGCCCGAGGAAGTCAACGGCTACTTCGCCGAAATGGGAAGAGTCGCAGTGGAATTGGGCAACAGCGCGCAGGAAGTGCTGCAGTCGCGAGACCCGGAGAAAGCCTCCCGCATCCGCGAAGAAGACGACGCGATGGACGACCTGCACAGCCACCTGTTCACCGTGCTGATGGACCGCGAGTGGAAGCACGGCGTGGCCGCAGCCGTCGACGTGACCTTGCTTGGCCGCTTTTACGAAAGGTTCGCCGACCACGCCGTCGAGGTGGCGCGACGAGTCATCTTCCAGGCGACCGGTCACTTTCCCGAGGACGAGACCGTCGCAAGATCCGGCTAACCGAAGCGGCCGGAGATGTAGTCCTCGGTGGCTTTTTGGGTCGGGTTGGAGAAGATCTTCTCGGTGTCGTCGATCTCGACCAACCGGCCCGGCTTGCCGACCGCCTCCAGGTTGAAGAACGCGGTGTGATCGCTGACCCGCGCTGCCTGCTGCATGTTATGCGTGACGATGACGATGGTGTATTCCTGCTTCAACTCGGCGATGAGATCCTCGATCGCCATCGTCGAAATCGGGTCCAGCGACGAACACGGCTCATCCATCAGAAGCACGTCGGGTTGCACGGCGATGGCCCGCGCGATGCAGAGTCGCTGCTGTTGACCGCCGGACAACCCACCACCGGGCCGGTCCAATCGGTCCATGACCTCGTCCCACAGGTTGGCGCCCCGC
>NZ_JBAPRN010000409.1:0-5570 GCF_049281135.1 Mycobacterium sp.
ATTCGGCCGACACCACCGACGTCATCCTCGCCAGTACCAGCACCGACACCGGCGCGCTCGGCGCGGCTGTCCCGATCACCCCGACCGACCGACAGCTCGCCAGGTTGGCGATCGACGACTGGATCCCCCGGCGCGATCCCAGCACCGTGACCGGCCTTGGCAACCGCACCGTCGGCAACTTCGTCGAACCCATTCTCGACGGGCTGGACTACTTCGCTCGGCTGGTGCCCGACCTGCGCACCGCCCGCCAAGGCGGCGCGGTGACCCTGGCCGGCTGGGCATTCGTGAAGGGAGCGTTGACCGACCCGACGAAGGTGTGGACGCTACTACCGCACGATGACTCCACCCAACTCGTCACGTTGGTCAAGGATCTGATTGACGGTGACGCTCAGGTCCGGCTGCTGGTCAACCAGTTCGTTCAACTGTCCGAAGCCGGCGCCAACTCGCTGACGTCGGACCTTGTGGTGGTCCTGACATTGTTGATGATGCTGGCCGAAGGCCTGTTCGCGGTCGGCAAGCTCGGGCTTGATCCCGCCTGGTGGATCCCGGCCGGATTCGGCCTGCCTGCCCTGCTCGCCTTGACCCCGTCGACCGACCTGTTGGCCGCGATTCGCTACCTCGCCGAGCCATCCGACCCCGCGGTGAGCGCGATCAACAGCGATCACCCCGGCACCGCGGTGTGGACGCCCTATCCGGCGACGCTGGCCGACAACCCGCTGGCGGAAAATCCGCTCTCCATCGCCGGGGTAACGATAGACGCGCTCACCCACGTCGGCGTCTACCACGAGAAGATCGCCGCGATTCAGCCGGCTGGCCAGCAGTCGCCGCTCGCCTACCTGGGCGGCATCGACATCAACAGCGACCGGCTCGACAACCCCGTCCACCGCGCCGCCGCACCGTTCCACGATGTGCAGGTCAAGCTGACCGGTCCGGCGGTCGCCGACGTTTTAACCAGCCTTGCCGACCGCGCGGCGACAGTTGGCACCGACAGCCCCGTCACCGTGCCGGCAGCCCCAATACCGCCAGCCGGTAGCCATGTCGTGCAGGTCGGACGCACCCGCTTCGCACCCGGCGCCGGACCCGGTCACGGCGACCCGTTCGGCACCGCGCCGCAGGGCGAGGACACCACCCACCACACGGTGCTGGCGGCCATCGACGCCGCCCGGGATTACATCTACATCGAAGAGCAGTACTTCACCCCGGACACCGGGTACATCGACACGCTCGTCGCGGCGGGGGCGAAGACCGATCCGGACGACAACACCCAACCCTTGATCAAGGCGCTCGTCGTCACGCTGCCCGCCGTCCCGGATCAGCCTTACGGCGGCGAACGCCGCGGCGCATTCATCAACGCGCTGCAGGCGTCTTGGGGCGACCGGCTTTTGGTGGGCGCGCCGATGCGCCGCTACCTCAACCCCACCCCCGAGGTGTCCGCGGGACTGGGCCGAATGGTGTTGCGCGACAAGCTGGACATCGGTTCCGAACAGGCGGTGGTGGGGCCCGCAGAGCGGATGCCGCCGCCGCCGTTCTGGGCATTCGCCGAGGCCGAACTGATCTACGTCGACGGGGTGGCCGGTCCGCCCGGCACTGGGCCCGTGCCTGGGGGTTTTCAGGATCCCGAAGAACCTGACGCGCCGGATCAGACCTGGCAGACGATCAGCATTCAGCGTGCCCCGTTCGGACAGGCGCCGCGGTGGGCCGCCAAACCTGATAACCACGACAAGAACTCGTGTGTATTGGCGGTGCAGATTCCCGGCATCTACGTGCACGCCAAGCTGATGGTGATCGACGACGTCTTTGTGTCGGTGGGGTCGTCGAACCTCAACCGCCGCGGCTTCATGCACGACGGCGAGATGAACGTGTTCGCGGTGTCCGAACACCTCAAACGCGACCCGTCCAACCCAGCGCTGCGTCTGCGCACCCAGCTGTGGGCCGAACACCTCGGACTGCCTCCGGAGATGGGGCTGTCGCTGTTGGCCGATCCGCTGTCGGCGCTGCGGTTCTTCGACAGGTCGTGGTACCGCGGCACCCACTGGCAACCGCTGGCGACGTTCGGTGACGGTACCCAGCCACCGGTCGTCGCGCTCAGTGTGGGATCCAGCGCCGTGTCGGCGGCCATCGGCGCCATCAAGGATCTGGTCCTCGTGACCGACAAATCCACGATCTGGTCGACGGCCGTGGATCCCACCACGGGGTTGGACTCCCATATCGGTCCTGGGGACCAAGGGCCTGACCTATGAGCACACCTGACGGTTTCCAGCTTTACGACCTGCTCGGGGTGAGCGGGGCCGATGCCGCTGCGCTCTGGCCGGGCGACAAATTCACCATGCAGCGGGGTTTCAACAGCACGAACGACGCAGCCGCGTGCATCGACACCCTCAACGGGGTGGCGCTCTTCACCGACCTCCGCGTGGGCTCCGACCCCGACGTTGCCGTCGGTGACCCAACCAAGCCCGGCCAGATCACCGTGTCGGCGACCGTGCACATCCTCGACGTCGTCGACAACTTTGACCACATCTACTACCCGCGCGACCTGCCCGATGTCGGCATCAAACTGCTGTCCACCGCGGCCGGCAAGGAACCGACCGTGTTCTTCGCGCGCGACGGCCGTGGGTGGGAGGTGCTGATCGAGGGCCTGCCGGTCGAACTGCAGTGGCCGCCGGGGTTGATCACCCCGGCCAAGGACGACGACAACCAAGACGGCGACGATCCAAACGAGTTCGACCACGGCGACGACGACAGCGTCGCGGTCGTGCAGGTCCGCGGCGCACCCAGCTACATCCGCGCCCACATTCGGCTGCACCTCACCCCCGAGGGCGACGTGATCATCGAGCCGAACACGCCGATCAGCATCGACAGCGCGAAATTCGCCAACCTGCCGGTGACCGCCCTGCACGACATCCTGTTCATTCCGAGCCCACGCCGCCGCGATCTCTATGAGTGGGCGCGCAACGACATTGCATCGCTGGTGCCCGGGGTGCCCCCGGGCGCCTACGGCTTCCGCTCCATCCTGTTCGACCTCGGCAAGGCCCCGTTCGCCGACCTGGTTAAGCGATTTCAAGACCCTGGCAGCGCCGCCCTGGGCGTCAACAACATCGAACTCGTCGTCGAGGACGTCGTCCTGCCTGTATCGAACTACGGTTTCCCGCTACCAACCCATGGCTTGTTCGGGATCCGGCGCAGGATCACCGACCGAAACAGCATCGAGCAGGCGTTCTCCCTGAGCCAGGCCCCCTACAAAGTACGTGTCTACTCCCGCGACGGGCAGTCCGACGTCGACCACACCGGGCTGTACCTGGTGATCAACCAATTGGAGTTCCGCACAGGCAGTTTCGCGTCGGCCGCCGACTACCCACCGGTCCTGATTTTCAACGCCGGGCTCGAATGGCAGAACGGCTGGGACGAAAACTCCGCGCGGGGCGGCACGCTCAGCGTCAGCGACGATTGGGTACTGCAGGCTGCGCTCACGCTGGGCGCAGACTCCCCGCTGAAGCTGGGCAGTATCAGCGACTCTGAGATCAGCATCAACACCATCAAGGGCGGTCTACGGCTGACCACTCTCGACGACCCAGGCAACGCGTGGCAGGCATTGATCGACGTGTCGGTCCGCGACACCGGGGTCACCATGTCGGGCAGCGCCTACCCGGCATTCAAGATCATGACGATGACCGGCAAGCCCCTGAATGTGATCCTGCGCGACATCGGTTGGAGCTTCGGCCGGCCGCATCTGGGCGACTCGATCGCCGCGCCCGAGGGAGTGCAGCTGGTGTTCGCCGGCGTAATCCGGCTCATCGTGGAGGAACTCGGCTTCGTCGAGGAACCCGCAGGCGGCACGTACTTCTCGTTCAGCGGCGGCGTCGAAATCGGTTCGGCCAGAGCCACATCCACTCAGCCCAGCGGCGCGCGCACCGACACAAGCGGCACCGGGACCGGCATCCTCTTCCGGCGGCTGCGCTTCCTGACTTCGGGGCCCGCCTCGCTGCCGCCCTGGAAACTCGACGGCATCCAGCTCGACATTCACTACGGCCAGGTGTCGATCACCGGCTTCGGCTACATCACCGATGACATCGAATCCGGTTACCGCTACCAGGAATTCGGGTTCGGTGTGCAGGTCAAATTCCCGTTAATGGGCACCGACTTCAAGGTCGCGGCCGAGTTCCTCAAAGGTTCGAGCACCCAGGTGGCCCCGCCCAACACCAGCTTCAGCTACATGTTGGCGTCGCTGCAGATCAGCTGGGTGCCGGCAGGCTCCTTCACGTTGTACGCGGTGCGCGCACTGTTCGCCAACAACATGCAGCCCGCGCTCGACCCGGCCGGCGAAGGCGCCCAAAGCATGCAGCTCTACCAGTGGCATAAGGACCACGACGGCGCCATCGACATGCCCCGGTCGCGCAACCTCGCCGACTGGAAGCCACTCGATGACTCCTTCGCGGCGGGCATCGCCGTTGGATTCTCGTTCACCTCCAGCGGCCAGCTGTTCCACATCGGCATCTTCACGCTGGTCACCGAGGGCGATCCGAGCATGGAGATCCTCATCGTCGGCGAGCTGTTCCTGCTGAAGAACCCGAATTCCATTGGGATTTTGGCCGTGGACTACGACGTCGACACCGGAAAGTTCGGCGTCCTGATTGGAGTCAACCTGGGCCTGGACAAATTCGTCGGCGGCACCGTGCCGTCCTGGATAGCAGATCTGGCGAAGCTGACCGGCACGGTGTTCTTCGGCAACCAGCCGTGGACGCTGGCGATCGGTCAGCTCTCCGATCAGCGCAGCTGGCTTGGCATCACGGTGTCGTCCGACCTGCTGGACCTCAACCTCAAGTTCCGCATCGCGCTCGGTCTGCAGATAGTCGACGGCGGCCCTAAGGGATTCGGGGTAGCCACGTCGTTCACCGGCGGCTCGAACTGGGGCATCGGCAAGATCCAGGTGTACGGCAGCCTCGGATTCCTTTGGGGGCCTTGGAAAACCGGCGCGGACACCAGCGCAGTCCACCTGTGGCTTCAGTTCGGCATCAAGATGTCGGTGTTCTATGTGTTCTCCGTCGGGCTGGAAGTCGACGGCGACCTCACCTACCTGACCCGCCCTGGATATTGGTTGTACTCCGCGCAGATCCACATCGACACTCCATGGTTTTTGCCCGACGTGTCATTCTCGATTTCCGGGCACTCCCACAACTCTTCACAGCCCATGGACAGCCCGCTACTCAACCCGCCGCTGAACAGCGGCGACGCCGGCAGCGGCGGGGCGGGCAGCGCCGCGGTGGGAATGCACGTTCCTGCGCTCAGCGACGGCAACACCGATCCGAACCGGCTGTACTCGCTCAACGAGCTCAACCAGGTCACCGGAGCCAGTGTCGCGGCGGTGGTGCTGCCCGACGACCTGGTGGCGGTGGCAATCGACGCCGACATCGCGATCACCTTTACCAACCCGCTGGCGAACGACGCGGCGATCGCCACTCAGTCCTATCCGGTGACCACCGATGCGGGGCTGCAGAAGGTCCAAGACCTGTCGGTGCGCTACGCACTGAAAAGTGTTCAGATTCAACGTCGTCCGCGATTCGGCGGCGGGAGCT
>NZ_JBAPRN010000410.1:0-5282 GCF_049281135.1 Mycobacterium sp.
CGACCGGGTCGCGGGTCGGGGGCCAGACCATCGTGGGCGAGCAGTGCGTCAGCCCGCGACAGCGTGGGTCCCGGTGCGTACAACGACAGGATCGACCACGGAATCGGAGTCGCCGGCTGACTCAGCCCAAGAGCCTCAACGGTGTTCACGTTCCCCGTCACACCGCCCCGCGCGGCTTCGTTGTCGATGCCGTATCGGACGCCGGTGTCAGAGATCCAGAACAGCGACCCGGCGGCCGGTGACGCTGAATTCTGTCCGACGGTCTGGGCGAAATACCCGGTGCCGGGCGCCATCGCGACCCGGCGGGCCGTGCCACCGGCACCCGCACCCACCAGATCCTCGGTGTGCACCCCATCCGGAATCGGCGGCACCGAACCGGCCAGCAACGTCAGCGAATTCGTGCTCGCACCGGCCGACTTGCTCCAGTGCGCGCAGGTGACCGGATCGTGCGTCGCATCCAGCAGGCTGATCCGCTGCCCCGGGTAGCGGCTGGTATCCAGCTGCCGCGACACCGGGAGCTTGGCGATCGTGTCGGCACCCAGCCGCGGCGGCTGATCCAGACCATACGAGTTGGCGTTGCGCAGGATGGCGGCCAACACCGGGGAGATCTGCTGCAGCCCGTCGGGCAGCACGGCATAATAGATCAGGCCGTTGGCCGAATTGCCCTCCATACCATGGGATTCCACCACCCCACCGACCGGGGCGGGCACCGCGAACCGGGCCGGACTGCCGGCGTCGGGGATCACCGGGGCGGTCAGCGGCGGCGACTCGGGGATCGCATTGAACAACCCGGCGGCGATAGGCCGCGGCGCCGGGATGTCGCTGCCCAGGCCCAGCGCGCTGGTCACCGCGTGATCGGCCAGGTCGATCCGGCTACGCCGACCGTCCCACAGCAGCCATGCGCTGGTGGGGTTGCTGACCAGCACTGCCTTGCCGGCTTCTACCGCCCCCGCCCGGGCGCCGGTGCTATCGGGAGTTCCTGCTATCACCGTGACACCAGCCGCAGTCCCAGCGGCGGAATCGCATACCGTCCAGTCGGCGTCCTTGCGGGCGTTCTGCACCATCCGCTGCGGCGCGCCCGGGATACCGATCAGGTTGCCCAACGCAAACTTGTCCAGCTCAGTGCTTTTCACCATGGTGGGGTTGGCCGGCTTGCCGGCGATCAGCCGGGCCGACGCCAAATTCAGCACCGGATGCAGTTGGTCGCCCACCCGCACGTACAGCGCGGCAGTGGACCGGTCGGCCAGAATCGGGTTGTTGGCCGCCGATCCGTTCGGCCGGATCAGCGAGAACACAAAGCAGCCCGCCAGCGCGGTGATCAGCACGATCACGCCCATCAGTACCGCGCGGGTCTGGCTGCGCAGCGGATCCACCAGCATCCGGGTGTCATGCAGAGCCACACCGGAAGCGATGCGGCGCATCACAAACCGCCAACCACTCACCTGATGACGCGTCACGAAGCCGCGGCGGTAAACGACTTTCTCAGGGTTGTCATTGACCGGGGTGCGCGAGGCGAAGGAGCGCCGGTCGTCGGGTGACTCCGGGTTGGTCATGCCGGCATCTCCAGCCGCAGGCCTTCCAGTAGCGGCGGCACGGTGTTGGCAAGGTCGGCGGCGGTGATCGTCATGAGCTCCTCGTCGGTGAATTCACCGGTTTGCGCGTGTTCAGAGTGGTCCAGCCGGAATTCGCGTTCCTCTTCCGATTTTTCGACGACGTTTCGGACGAATCGACCGTTACCCGCGATGTCCAGGCCGCGACGTTCGACGCCAGCCGAATCTGCCTTCGTCGTGCCGGCCAGGTGGGCGAACAGCGCCTCCAGATCGGCCAGCGCCGACTGCTCGAACGCGCTGTCGCGTCGGGTGGCCATGAAGTTGGCGATCTCGATCAGTTCGGCCGGCTGGTAGGACGGGAAGTCGATGGTGCGAGTGAACCGCGATCGCAGACCCTGGTTGGTGTCCAGGAACCGATCCAGGTCGGCGCGGTAGCCGGCGATGATGACCACCAACCGGTCACGGTCGTTCTCCATCCGGGCCAACAAGGTGTCGATGGCCACCAGGCCGAAGTCGTTCTTGGCGCCGGTGGCAACCAGGGCGTACGCCTCGTCGAGGAACAGCACACCATCCAGGGCGCTGTCGATGATCGCGTTGGTCTTGGCCTCGGTCTCCCCGATGTGCTGACCGATCAAATCGGCACGGTGCACCTCCTTGATGTTTTCTTTCTTCAAAAGGCCTAGGCCACAATAGATTTTCGCGACGACACGCGCGATCGTGGTCTTCCCGGTTCCCGGAGGACCGGTGAACACCAGATGGTGGGTGCGCTGGGCCACTTCCAGCCCACGCTCCTTACGCACCAGCTCCATTGCCACCGCGCTCTTGAGCCGAGCGACCTGATCTTTGACCTTCTCCAGACCGATGAACTCATCGAGCTCACGCTCGGCCTCGGACAACAGCACCGCCTTGCGCTCTTGCGCTCCCGGGTCGACGAAATCGCCAGGCTTGGGTTCGGTGGCCGGATCCCAGGGGTCGATGCGCGCGGCAATGCGGTCGCCGGTGGTGGGCACGATCCCGAAGCTGGAATCCGTCAGCGCCTCTTCGACCTGAGCGTTTTCCGGGTTGGCGGCATACAGGTCCTGCAGTACCTCGCGCGCGGTGTCCTCGTCGCCGTCCCCGCGCAGTGACAGCGCCCTGGCTAACGCCCCGTCGACCGCGGCGACGGCCACCGGACCGTCTGGATCCTCGAGATAGGACAGCGCGGCAGCAAACATGCCCAGCCGCGCCAACGAAATACCCAGCGCCACCTTCACCGCGTGCGCGAAGTGCTCGTCGAGATCGGGGTCGTTCACGATCGGCGACAGCAATTTGACCACGTCAGACCAGCGCTCGGCGCGGTAGTGCACGATCGACCCAACCCAGCGGGACTCCCGCGAGCTCGGTCGACGCCGGGTGACATCGCTGACGAGTTGATACGCGGCAGCAAAGCGCCCGTCACCGGCCAGCGCCGCGGCGTAAGCAAGATGGAAATCATCGGGTTCGGTGGCGCGGAACTTCAGGTACAGACCAGTGTCGTACAGGAAGCCCAACGCACCCGGCGCCAATTCCACGTGGCGTTGCAGCACTCCGGCCGTCGCCACATTGTGCGAAATCGCTTCCAGCACAGACAGAGACAGATCGCCGGCGGCGGCCAGCCCGACCCATGCATCGGCCTGATCATGGGCGATGCGGACCAGGCCGGTGAACCCGGAGCGGGCGGCCGCCAGGTCTGCCGGGCGCTTGCGGTCATAGATAGTCAGCCCGAGCGCGCGGCAGCAGGTCGCGAATCGACTCGTTACGTCATCGTCCACCCTGACAGTTGTCCGCCGGGTGGCGACACTGCCGGTGTCAGCGATTTCCACGCCTCAGTCTCCCCTTCAGACGTAGTGTTGCCTAAGCTAACTTCGGGCGAAGTTAGCATTGCATAAGCTAGGTGTCGATACGCACGTATTCGCTGGATGCGTGGCCTCGCTCACTGGGCTGTGAAAGCTCAAGCGCTGCAGGTCAGTCCACTTGAAGGCCGCCCCGGAACGTCTTTTGGGCGCGGGGAGACCGACAGGCCTTCCCCCTTCGTTGCGCCGTGGCTTAATGAAAATGGATGTCATTAGCGAAGAACTGTACGGCATCGGGATCTCATTTTTTGACCGCCCTGACCAAAGTGTTCCGGGCGATCATCGGTCCGGCCTCGACATCCGGTCCGGGCACCGGGCGGCCCACGTCGCGGAAGTAGTCGGCCAGCGGCGTCGCAACCACGATCCAGCCGTGTTCGTCGAACCATTGCTGGGCCGGGTCGTGCTGCTCGTTGTAGGTCAGTTGGAAGAACAATCGGCCGTCACCCTCGGCCCGAGCTGCCCGCTCTCCCGCGACGGCAGCCTCGTACGCTTCGTCAGACAGTGCCGCACTTTCCTCTACTGCGACGTGACTTCCCGAACTGGCCAGCGCGTCGATCCCGGTGAACAGCTGCTCTCGCGCGGCGACGGGCAGATAGATCAGTAGACCTTCGGCGATCCACGCCGACGGCTTCGCAGGGTCGAAACCACTGTCCCGCAACGCCTGCGGCCAATCCTCGCGGAGGTCGATGGCAACCTCACGGCGTTCGGCGTTCGGCGTGGCTCCCCGCTGGCTCAGCACCTCGCGCTTGAAATCGAGAACCTGTGGACGATCCAGCTCGAAGATCGTTGCCGCATCGGGCCAGGACAACCGGTAGGCGCGAGAGTCCAGACCGGCGGCCAAGATCACCACCTGCCGTACACCGGCCTCAGCGGCTCGCCGGAAGTAGTCGTCGAAGTATCTGGTACGCGCGCCCTGGAAGTTGACGAAGTGCTGCCCCCAGCCAGGGGATTTGAGTTGATGGTCAGGGTTCTTGCCGTCCAGCACGTCGGCGGCATTGCCGCCGACCGCACGGCAGAACACCTCGGCAAATGAGTCGACTGCCAACGGGTCAGGCTTCTGCGCCTCCAATGCTCGAGCGGTGGCGACAAGTAACGCAGTCGCGCCGACAGTTGTCGTGATGTCCCAGTTATCGTCGTCAGTTCGCACGCCAACCGACCCTACGCGGGCAGGGCAGCGCGCTTACGTCGTCGGATCCAGCCACGACGGCATTCAATACGACGTTGTGTCGTAGAACAAGACCCCGTCCCGGTAGGGGGTATTAGGCCGCTACACCAATGGTCGGCCGGCCTTGATCCGCCGGTCCAGGTCCCACAGCACCACGTTGAACGGGAACTGCTGAACAAACCGTGGCATCGCGTTGTTCACCGTACGCAGCACGGCGATCAGCCGGTCGAAGCGCCGTTGCGCGGCGGCGTCCCACGAGAAGCGCATCTCGTCCCGAAATCGTTGCGGCAGAAACCCGGCGGTCAGCAGCAGAGCCAGCTTTTCCGGCTGCCGGCGCACGAACTCGGGTAGTCGCAACGCCCGGATGCGGCCCACAGCAATCGGATACAGGAAGTGCCGGACCGCGTCGTCGATGTGGACCTTCTCGAGTTGCTCGTTCCAGTAGCGGTCGAAGGCGGCCCGGTCGGAGGGCCACATCTCCGGCGGCACCTGCAACGTGGAAGCGAGTACGACGGCTTCCTGGTAGTGACGATCGGCGTCGCGATCGTCCATCTCGCCGATGAACATCCGATAGAAGTCGACCCCACCCTTGTAAAGGCAAGCGGCCACCCACAATTGCAAATCGAGGTCGAAGGCGTTGTATTGCACGGGGCTGTCCGGAGTCGAGTACACCTGGGCGTGCGCACGGTTCACCGC
>NZ_JBAPRN010000411.1:0-28755 GCF_049281135.1 Mycobacterium sp.
GATGTAGCCGAGCACGCGGGCACGTTGGGCCGCGCTGACCAACGGCCCGATCTGGGTGGCCTTGTCCAGCGGATCGCCAACGCGCAGCCCGCGGACTGTGTCGGTGACCGCGTCGACGATCTCGGCATAGCGCGACCGCGGCGCCAGGATGCGGGTACTGGCATGGCAGGTCTGGCCGTTATTGGGCAGACAGATGTCGGGCAGCGCAGCAACAAAGGCGTCCAATTCGGCGTCGTCGGCGACGATCGCCGCGGACTTGCCGCCAAGCTCCAGCGTGACCGGCCGTAGCAGCCGCCCGCAGATTTCGCCGATCACCCGTCCGGCGGCGGTCGAGCCGGTGAACGCGACCTTGTCGACCCCGGGATGCGAGATCAGCGCGGCACCTGCCTCGCGGCCGCCTGGGATCACGTTGAGCACGCCGGCTGGCAATCCGGCCTCGATCGCGGCATCCGCCCACGCGAAGGCGTCCAGCGCTGTCTCCGGCGGCGGCTTGAGCACCACGCTGCAGCCGGCGGCCAGCGCTGGGGCGATCTTCATCGCCGCCAGGCTCATGGGGTAGTTCCACGGGATCACCGCCGCGATCACCCCGACGGGTTCGCGGCGGACATTGACCTGCGAAAGCGTGCCGGCCCGCACGTCTTCGTCGTCAATGTGTTCGGCCAGTCCGGCGTAGTAGTTCAGCGCGATGGACGGAAAGAAGCCATTGGCGCCCAGGGAAAGTCGGCGCGGCATACCGTTTTCGCGGCTGACCAGAGCGGCGGTGTCCTTGGCGCGCGCCTGCAGCGACGTGGCCATCGCGCGCATCACCTCAGCGCGCTGGGCCCCCGGTGTGGCCCCCCATGGACCGCGGAGCGCCACTGCTGCGGCGCTCACCGCAGCGTCAACGTCGGCGGTGCCCGCCAACGCCGCGCTGCCCAATACCTTGCCGGTGGCCGCTTCGAGCACCTCAGTGGTGCTTGTCGGAGCGGACGCGGGCACCCAGGCGCCGGCTACGAAGAACGCATCCCTATCCAGGCTGATGTCGTTGATAGTCAAGGGTGTCATGTCCTTTCACTGTGCGGGCTGACCCCCGGTGGGCGAATGTGCCCTTCCTCCAATGCTTCCCAATAGCCGTCGTCGGGGCCAATGCCACCGGTGATTCGCGGGATGTGAAAGCCGTACTGCACGCCCGGTCAGCTGAACAGCGCCGCGGTCGGTGCGTCGAGGTTGATGGTCTTCAGCTCGTAGTAGGCCTGCACGGCTTCGGGGCCGGTGTCGCGGCCGATGCCGGAGTTCTTCACCCCGCCAAAGGGTGCTTCGCTGTTGTAGACAAAGGCATTGACGCTGAAGGTGCCCGTGTGCACCCGGCGTGCGACCTCCGCGGCACGCTGGGGGTCGGCGGTGAACACCCCACCGTGCAGCCCGTAATCGGAGTCGTTGGCGATCGCGATGGCCTGATCGAGGGTGTCGTAGCGCAGCACCGACGCCACCGGCCCGAAGATCTCCTCACGGCAGATTCGCATGGAGTTATCGGCGCCGGTGAATACGGTGGGCTGGACATAGAAGCCCTTCTCCAGGTCGGGAGGGACCCCACCGCCGGTGGCAACGACAGCGCCTTCGTCCCGTCCGGCATCGAGGTAAGACACCACCCGTTCGCGCTGACGCGCCGAAACCAGCGGGCCCATGGTAGTGGCGGGGTCGAACGGATCGCCCACGACGAAGGATTCGGCGGTGGCCACCAGGGCCGCGGTGAATTCGTCGTAGCGCTTCGTCGGCAGCAGCACCCGACTGTAGGCCGCGCACACTTGGCCGGTATTGAAAAAGCAGCCCATCGCCAGCCCGGTCATGGTCGTTTCCAGGTCGGCGTCATCGAGAACGATTGCTGCCGACTTGCCGCCGAGCTCAAGCTGCAGCCGTTTGAAATCGCCGCCGCATTGTCGGCCGATCTCGCGGCCTGCGGCAGTGGACCCGGTGAAGCTGACCTTATCGATCCCGGGGTGGGCCACCAGCGTCGCACCGGCTTCCCGACCGCCCGTGACCAGGTTGAAAACTCCGGCGGGCAGGCCTGCCTGGGTGAGAGCCTCGGCGATAAAGAAGGCGTCAAGCGGGGTCTCTGGTGCGGGTTTGTAGACGACGCTGCAGCCGGTCACCAGGGCCGGGAAGATCTTGGTAATCGCCAAATTGAACGGGCCGTTCCACGGTGCGATCGACGCGACGACACCCACCGGCTCCTTGACGACCGCGGCGGCACCCAGCTGGGTCTGTCTGACTTCGCTGACCGGATCGGCCTGCGCAACCTGCAGAAAGTAGCGTCCGGTCTCCAGCGCACCAGGGATCTGTACCCCGGCAATGCTGGTCGGCAGACCCATTTCTGAGGTCACGACCGTACTGATCTCATCGATGTGTGACCCGAGCAGCTCCAGCGCACGTTCGAGTACCTCGACCCGCTCGGACACGCCCATCGCGCGCCATATCCCTCGGTCAAACGCACCACGGGCGGCCCGCACCGCCACGTCGACGTCCTCGGCACCGACGTCGGGCACCTGCGCGATGACCTCTTCGGTCGACGGGCACACGACACCGATCCGTGCCTTCGACGCGGGTTTGCGCCACTCGCCGCCCACGAGTAGCTCCTCATGCACGTTCACATCGACTCCTTCCGCCGCTTGCTACGCCGGATCACGCGACCGCCGTTCGGTGGCCGGCTCGAATTCTCTCTGCTAGAACGAAATTGGATCCCATGGGCCAGTTACGCTGTCGACGTCTCAGGAGTGAAGCGAGTGTGCAATCGCAGCACGCCGCGCACTTGCGCCGTGTTCGATATCGACGGTCGGTCGGGATCGGGTTCGATATCGGGCAGCCGACGCAGCAGCTCCTCGAAGGCAATACGCAACACGACGCGCGCCAGATGAGAGCCCAGGCATCGATGCGGTCCGGTGCCAAATGACAGGTGGCGGTTCGGCGTGCGGGTCACTTCCATGTCGTCGGGGTTGTCGAACTCTCGTCCGTCACGGTTGGCGCCGGCGAGCATGACCAACATCTGATCGCCGCCGCGCAGCCGCACCCCACCCAGTTCGGTGTCATGGACCACCCGCCGTCCCGGGGAGACCGCTGCCTCCACGCGCAGCACTTCTTCCATTGCGGCGGGAATCAAAGCGGGATTTTCCACAAGCGCGGTCCGCTGCCCAGGGTGGGCCGCCAGATGCATAATGCCCCAGGCCAGCGATCCCTGGGTGGTGTGCAAACCGGCGATGAGCAGCAGCATGAAGATGTTGCACAACTCCTCGTCAGTGAGCCGGCGCAGCTCGCCGTCAATCTCTATGTCGCTGTTGATGATCGATGCTGTCACATCGGACGCATCAGCTGACCCGGTGCGCCGATCGGCGATCACGGCGGCGAAGTAGTCCATCATCCGGCCGGCAGCTTCGGCCCGGGCGGCCATGGAATCCTCCTCGCTGGCGCCTGGTATGCCATGCAGTGTGGTGTCGGTGGCCTCGGTGAACATGGGCGCGTCCCGCAGCGGCCAGCCCATCAGCGCCAAGAACATCCGCGCCGGCAGCTCGTGGGCGAATTCGGCGATGAACTCCGCCGACCCGCGAGCGGCGAACCCGTCGATCAGCTCGGTCACAATGGCGCGGATCCGCGGTTCTAGCGCGTTCATGCGGTGCGGATTGAAAAGCGGTTGCAGCGCGTGCCGGAATGCCGTGTGTATAGGCGGGTCGTACTCGAGCGGGATGAACTTGCCAAAGCCGTGCGGAACCAGGTTATTGGGGTAGCTGGAGAACCGGGCGGGGTCGCGCAGCACCTCAGCAACATCCTTGTACCGGGTTACGATCCAATGGCCTCCGTAGGCAGGGGAATAGACCACCGGACCCACCGCTGCCAGCGTCAAAACCCGTTGCTGGAAAACGTCTTTCGGCGCGGCGAGCGTGGGATCGTAAACGTCGAAGTCGACAATGAGGTCCGCTGGGACTGCGTTGGTGGTCGTGGTCATAACCAAGCTCGCTCCTGCCATACCCATTGTTCTGCTGAGCAGGGGCTGCCCCAGTGGCCCGCGTAAAGCGCCCGCGCCGCCGAACCGATTGTCGCTCAGGCCCAATGTCGTTAACTTATGGTCCTAGGTAAACCGTGTCAAGCATCACTTACCCACTCAACCGGCTGCGCGCACGCCATCGCCATGGCTGCCCGGCTTCTTTGTTTGTCCAGCGGGATGGTGTAAACCTAGTGAAGGTAGATAATTGGCTACACTCTTTGACGTGACGGATCGCAAGGAGGGCGCGGCGATGACCAAGGCTTTGACGGCGCCGGACGAACGTATCTGGAAGCTGCTCGACCACCTGAAAAACGGCACCACAGAGGAATTCGGCCAGGTGGTCGCCGTGCAGCCCAGGGAATTTACCAATCCAGCCATCGCAGCGCGTGAACGCGAGTTGGTGTTTGGCAGAGTGCCATCGATTGTCTGCCACGGTTCCGAGATACCGCGCCCAGGCGACTTCCTCACCCTGCAGATGCCTCGCAACAAGGTCATCGTGGTGCGCCAGAGCGACGGCGGAGTGAAGTCGTTTGTCAACCACTGCCGACACCGCGGCGCGCTCCTCGAGGAGCAGGAACGAGGTAGCTGCCGGTTGTTCTCGTGCGGTTACCATCGCTGGTCTTACAACCCGGACGGCTCGCTACGCGCGGTGACGCGTGACAATACCTTCGGCGAGGTGGACCCTGCCCAGCACGGCCTGATCGAGTTGCCCACCCAGGAACGCCACGGGCTGGTGTGGATGGTCGATGAGGCTTCCGCCTCTATCGACGTCGCCGCCTGGCTGGGCGAGGCCGTCAACGAGATGCTGGCCGGCTATCAGATTGATCGGCTCATCACCTTCCGCAGCGCGGGTTATGACGAGCCCGTCAACTGGAAAATCATGCAGGACGCCTTCATTGACAACTACCACATCCAATACGCACATCCCAATTCGGCAGGGAAGCACGTCTACACCAACGTGCAAACCGTCGAGGACTACGGCCGTCACGCCCGCATGACCACCCCCCGCAAGTCGATCGACCGAGTGCTGGATGACAATCCGTCGATCGAGCTTCTGACCAAACACGTCATCGACGGCCATTTCCTGTTGCCCAACAGCACTTTGCTTCGCCAGACTACTCATTTCGAGCTGTTGACCTTCCGGCCTCATCCCACCGAGGCCGGCCGTTGCCGCATGGAGATGCGAATGTTGGTGCCCAGCGTCGAGGATTCAGGGATGGATGAGGCGCGTTGGCAACGGCTTTGGGCGAAGAACTGGGACATCCTGCAAGCCGTTCTCTACGACGAAGACTTCCCGCTGCTGCGGGGATCCCAGGCGGCCATGGAAAGCGCGAATGCGGGACCAATGCTGCTGGGGCGCAATGAATTGGTGAACCACATATTCCGCCGAGAGTTGCATAAGCTCACTTCGTGACGAACGCTGACGGGACTAGCGCCCACAACTCCGGGTTTCCGCCTTCGGGCACCCACGACTTGAGCGGTATGACAGTTGTCGTCACCGGGGGCAATAACGGCATTGGCGCTGCCCTGGCCCGAGGCGTGGGGCTGGCCGGGGCATCGGTGGCGATCTGGGCCCGAAACGACGAGCGCAACCGAGCGATGGTGGCGTCGTTGCGCGCCGAGGGGTTTGAAGCCTGGTCGGTGGTCTGCGATGTCGCCGCCGAAGACGATGTCGAGCAGGCGATGGACGCCACCCTTCAGCGCTACGGCCGCGTCGACAGCCTGTTCGCCAACGCCGGTATTGCCGACACCACTCCCTATGTGGACACCACCTTGGCCGACTGGCAGCGCGTCTTGCGAACCAATTTGGACGGCAGCTTCCTGACTACGCGCGCGGCCGCACGGCACATGGTCGACAACGGTGCCGGGTCGATCGTCGTGGTGTCGTCGACGGTGTCGCGTTACGGTGCCGCCCGGCAGGCGTCGTACGCCACGACCAAAAGTGGTCTGGTCGGCTTGGGCCGAACCTTGGCCGTGGAGCTGGCCCGTCACGGCATCCGGGTCAACATCCTGATACCGGGGTGGACGACCACGGCGATGACCGAGAAGTCGCATGCCAACGCGAAGTTCTTGCAAGCCACAACTGCACGAACTCCGTTGCGCCGCTGGGCAACTGCCGATGACTACTACGCCGTCGCATCGTTTCTGGCACACCCGAGTCTAACCTTCCACACCGGCAATGAAGTCGTCGTCGATGGCGGCTACACCATCTTCTGACCTGCCGTACCAGGGATTTGGAGGTCACAACGTTCCATGAAGGCGTCCGAAAGCGTACTTGACCTGTTCCGAATCGCCGGACGTGAGGTCAATCTGTTCGGTGCCTATTGGGCGGCCCCGGCCTGCGCCGGGGTGATGGGCAGCGGGTCGAGCATCATCAACGTCTCCAGCGTGCTCGGGCTCGTCAAATCCGAACTGCCGCAAGCAGCATATGCGGCTAGCAAATCCGGGCTCATCGGTCTGACCAGGGACCTGTCCAATGAGCGGGCCGCCCGCAAAGGTATTCGTGTCAACGCCGTCGCGCCAGGATTCGTCGAGACCGACATGATCGGCGAAATGTCAGCCGAAAACTTGGGTCGCTTCCTGTCCGGGTGTTCGCTGGGACGGGTCGCCACCCAACGCGAGATCGACGCCGTGGTCGTATTTTTGGCCAGCCCGGCGTCCAGCTACATCACCGGCTCCACCATTGCGGTCGACGGCGGCACCTCGGGTCATTGAGGACCGTCGCGGAGCCTACTCTTGTTGCTCCGGTCCAAAGCCTTTCAAGCGACGGCGCGATCTCTCTCGTTCACGGCGTCCAGCGCCTCGAGGTCAACCACCGCTGCGGCGATACGTCGAACCGTCTCGTAGGAGACGTCCGCGGGCTGCATCTCGGGCTGCACCCGGCTACGGCCGACGGTCCCGATCCACATCCACAGTGCGTTCAGCATCTGCTGGCGGTAGGCGAGATAGGCCTCATCGGCAGCGGGCGGCTCGACGCCGGCCTCGGTGAGCCGCTCACCGTGGCGGGCTACTAGGTCACGTTCCCAATTGCGGCGGTCTGCGACGGTCAGATGTGATGCCAGGGCGTAGGCGATGTCACGCGCCCAACCGCCGCGCACCGAGCACTGCCAATCGTAGAGACCCATCGTGCCGTCGGCCGCGACGTACCAGTTGCCCGGATGGACATCGCCATGCAGGAACGTCATCGGCCCGGCGGTGTTGATCCGCAGTGAGCGCATCAACGCGGGATGCACCTCAGTTCTCCGTGCATACAGTTCTGGCGGGATAACGTCGCGGCTGCGTTCGAGCCCGATCGCCATTCGCTGCGGCGCGTTGATGGTCACATTCAACGTGTCCATCCACTCATATGACGTCGGCAGCCAGGAGCCGAACCTCGCGCCCAGTGGGTGATTCCAAAACGCGGCGTGCAGGGCGGCGAGCGTATCGATGAGCTGCTCGGCCTGTTCGCGGGTCAGGACTCGTTCCAAAATGGTCGCGAATGTCGCGCCACGGGTCACCCTGACGTCGTCGACGATCAACAGCTGACGGTGATTTCGCGCGTCGTAGGCCGAATAGCGGGTCGTTGGCGCTTCGATGTTCAGCGACGGACGCACTAGGGAGTAGAAGTTGGATTCAATCAGACCCAGAGACGCCGCCGCCGCAATGAGGCGCGTCTTCAGCGTCGGAGAGGATTTGGTGAACAGGAACTCCGGTAGACCGGCTGTGACGCCGTCGTCGTTATAGTCCACGCTCAGCGTCCTTCGCGCGGACGTGCCGTCGTTACGCGGTCCGAGATGGTGGTCGAGGACCCGGGCGCCCGGCACTGCGTCGCACAATGCACGGGTGAGCCATTCATTGGTCAGGTGCTCGGGCGACGGCGGAACCTCCCGCAGCGTCGTCGGGCGAGGCGTAATCAATCGTTCTCGGGCGATGTGGTATGTCACAGATCCGGCGAGGCCGGCGAGCTGCGCCTGATTCGCCATCAATTCACAAGATAGTCGTCGTTCGCCGGCGAAGATGGGCATCGTTGCTCCTGTCGAGAACCTGAATCAAATTGGTATGCCTTGGACTTCCCTGCGGGGCCCATGTGCGCGGCAGGGCCACTAATTAGTGAACGCTAATTCCAACCGGCACCAAGCTAGCAACTTAGTGGTCACTTTGGCAAACGCGATTTTATCCGCGCCGTCGTTTGTCCGGCGGAAGCCGGTGCGCGACGCCGTGCAGGATCATGTTCGTCAGCTCCGCGATCAAGCGCTTGCGGCCAGGACGTCGTGCACCGGTGGAGAACAGCATGTCGTCGAGGACTGCCACGCCGACCACCATTCCGGCGGAGGCAGCAATCGACACCGGTGTATCGATCCCATAATCACCCGCTGGCGCTTGGAGTTCTGGTGCTTTCTGCATCGCCTGGAACGCATCGGCGACGTGGTCGAGAATGTCGCCGTCCGGGTTTCGACCGTTGATGCTTCGGAGCAGCATCGAGGACAGGAGCAGGACCTTGTTCTCCTGCGCGAGATCGAAAAGCTCTCGGACAAAGACCTCGACACGCGCCTCGGTGGTGAGTGCCTGCTCGCGCCAGGACGCCTCGTAGCGCTCGACAAGCTCTTTGAACGGAGCGACCACGGCGGCTTCGAACAGCCCGGCCTTGCTTCCGAAGTTGCTGAAAAGCACGGGCTCTGAGACTCCGGAGACGGTGCAGATCTCCTTCGTGGTGGTGGCGTCGAAGCCCTTCGCGGCGAAGAGCTGGCTTGCTGCCGAGAGCAGCAGTGCCCGGACTTCTTCTGTGCCCCGGCGGAGGTTCGGTGCGGACTTTATCGCCATGACCCCACTTTATCGCCCTTGCCAAGTGACTACTAAATTGCTAGTTTAGTGCACACTAATTTGACTTAGTAGCCACTAAGCAGTTTGTACTCGGCAAGGGAGCATCAGATGAACTCCGCAGCGCACATCAGCACCGTCGTCGGTTTGGACTTGACTGAGGCGTGCGATATCGCCGTCGTCGGCGGTAAGGGCGCCAATCTTGGCCAGCTGGCACAGGCCGGCTACGCCGTCCCGCCGGCCTTCGTGGTGACGACGCACGCCTACGATGTGGCCTACCGAAACGAGAAGAGTCGCAACCGGATCCGTGCGCTGCTCGCGACGATCGACTACGAGGACGTCGCCATCCTCGAGGCGCGCACCGCAGAGATCCGCGAGCTCGTCTGCGGCGCAAAGATGCCGCCGTCGATCGCGACCACGATCGCGGAGGCCTATCGGCGTCTCGGCCCGAATGCATACGTTGCGGTGCGCTCATCGGGCACCGCAGAGGATCTCGATGGGACCTCGTTCGCGGGTCTGCACGACACCTATCTCGACGTAGTCGGCGAGGAGTCCGTCATCGACGCGGTGAAACGATGCTGGGCATCGTTGTGGTCGGCACGCGCTGTCCAGTATCGCCAACACAACGGGTTTGACCATCTCGCGGTCGGCCTCGCCGTCGTCGTGCAGCAGATGATCGAGTCGGAAACCTCCGGCGTCATGTTCACCGCCAATCCGCGAACCGCGGCGACCGACGAGACGGTTATCAATGCCAGCTGGGGCCTGGGTGAGGCTGTTGTCCAGGGCATCGTCACCCCGGACGAGTTCACCGTGAAAGCTGGCCCGCTGCGCATCGACGATGCCGAGGTGATGGGGTCACGCCACGTGCTCGAGCGTTCGTTGGGCAGCAAGCAGCAACAGTTTATCCGCAACCCCGAGACCGGCCACGGCACCGTCGTCGACGACGTCCGCCCCGACAGGCGCGGACAGTTCTGCCTGACCGACGACCAAGTTATCGATCTCGCCGCCCTGGGCGCACGCGTCACCCGGCACTACGGTGGCTGGCCGCAGGACATCGAATGGGCTTTCGCCGGCGGCCAGTTGTATCTGCTGCAGTCACGGCCGATTACGGGCGTGGAGTTCAGCTGGGACGCCGACGTCAACGCCTGGCAACCGGTGCCCGACGACCCGTTCGGCATCCGCTCCCGCGGATGGGCGGACGAGGCCTGGACGGGGGCGATCACCCCGCTGATGTTCAGCTGGCGTGGACACACCTGGAATCTGTTTTTCTGGGACGGCGCCGACCACATCGGCAGAAGCGACCTGCGCAAGCATCCAGTCGTTCGCTACCACAAGGGGACCGTCTACTTCGATTGCTTGTTTGAGCGCCAGTTCTACTGCGACGAGGCCCTTCCCGCCACGCGCGCATATGGCCTCGGCAAGTTGCCCGAAGCCTGGCACGAAGACATCATGAAGACCAGATTCGGCAAACTCGACTTCATCAAGCAGTACGTCGGCATGTTCGTGCGCGACCCCGCCAAGTTCGGGACCGGAAACCTCAAGCTGCTCAAGCAACATCTCGACGGCAAGACCGTCCGCGGATTGCCGGCCGAAGGCCTGCCGGACGATGAGATCCACACGTTCACCGACGCCGAGCTGGAAGCCTACGTCGACCGCGTCATCGCCTACGACCAAGTCTTCTGTGTCGACCTGTCCTTCCCCGGGTTCATGTACATCCTGCGCGACGCTATGGCCGGCCTATCGGCGATCATCGAGCACTGGTACGACGGCGACAACACCGCGGTTTTCACCCAACTCGTTACCGGCACCCCGACGCTGACCGCCTCCTTGCAGGAGAACGTCGAGTTGGCCGAGATCGCCCAGGAGATCCGCACGTCCTCGGACCTGACGCGGTCCTTCGAGCAGGGCACTGATTTCTTCGAGGATTTGGAGGACGGCAGCAGCGTCAAGTCTCTTGTCGACGCGTTCCTGGCAAAGAGCGGGCACCGCGGCCACGCGGACCGCGACATATACTTTCCGCGCTACGCCGACGACCCGAAGGTGCTACACCGCGCGCTCGCTGCACACCTGCGATCCATTGACACCACCGCAGAGATGCACGAGCGCAACAGCGCTACCCGCGAGGCCGCATACTCAGACGTCCTGACGAACCTGCGGCGCAAGCCTTTTGGCGCGCTGCGGGCGGAGGCGTTCAAGTTCCTTCACGACTTCGTCATGCAGTACCTCGAAGCGCGCGATAACGAGCGCCACCACATCGACAAGAACACCTATGCCAACCGCCGAGCGTTCCTTGAGGTAGGGCGCCGGCTGCTCGAGCGTGGCCAGATCAACGAAGAGCGCGACGTCTTCTTCCTCACCCGCGGCGAAGTCTTCGACCTCCTCCGCCAGGGCAAACCAAACCATTTGAGCGCCTGGAAGATCGAGGGGCGTAAGCGCAACTTCGATCGCTTCAATCAAAAGGACGTCACGCTGCCGAAGTTTCTTCAGCGCGAGCACGGACACATCGAAATTCCGCAGGCGCGGCGCGACGACGATGGAAACGGCGTCCTGCGCGGCATCCCGACCAGCGCGGGCGAGATTACTGCGACCGCCCGCGTTGTCAAGAGCCTCGACGAGATCGGAACTGCGAAGAAGGGCGAGATCTTGGTCGCCAACAGCACAGACCCCGGCTGGACGCCGGTGTTTGCCGTCCTCTCCGGCGTCATCGTCGAGACGGGCGGGCTGCTCTCACACAGCGGGTGTTTGGCCCGCGAGTACGGATTTCCGGCCGCGCAAGTCGAGAACGCCATCCAACTCATCCCGGACGGGGCCACCGTGCGGCTTGACGGCAACACCGGCACCGTCTACGTGATCGACACCCCGGAGCCCGTGCTCGAAGGTCTCGAGGCCACCTGTGTGCTGGCCTAGCCAATTCGGTTCGAGCTGACCGACCATGGATCCCGACGCCAATCCGCCCGTGCCCGCGGACGGTTGGAGTGAGACACGCTTCTTCGCCTGCTTCGATCACGACTCGGGCGCGGGCCCGTTCGTGCACGCCGGTCGCTGCATGACCCAGCTCGACCTGTGGTGGGTCCACCTCGTGGCCTACTTGCCGGACGGGCGGTTGGCCGTGGAGCGCATCTTCGGTCGCCCAACCCGAACCGATCTTGACTTCGCGGGTCTGGACTGGCGCAACGACTCCAGCTTCCGCACGTGGCACTGCAGCTACGACGGCGCTGCCGGTCTCGGCCACCAACGCCAACGACAACCTGATCGGGTCGACCACGCCCGCGACGACCTGATCGTGTTCGCCGAATGTCCCGTCCGCGCAACGGCTTCCGACAGCAGCGTAGGGTACGGCCATCTCGAGCGCAGCGCCCGGCGGGAAGCTTTGCAGCCGGACTATGAATCCGGGTAGCCAGCGCACATCGCGTCCTAATCAGATCCTCAGGAAAGCAAGGATGGTGCAATTACCGCTGACCGATCCGACCGAGGGGTCCAGTGAGCCGGGGCGGTTCTGGACGGTGGCGAACACCTCCGAGGCGTGTCCTGAGGTGATGACGCCGTTCTGCTGGACGTTTTGGCGCCGGATCAATCAGTTCAGCGTCCGGCAGGCGTGGTACGACTTCGGCCTGATCGCCAAGAGCCAGATCCCCATCGAACCGGACCCCAACCTCCTGATGTCGGGCTGCTTCTACGGTCGCCAGGCGATCAACATCGACGCCGTCCGTGCGGTGCTGGCGCTGGCGCCGGGCACCTCGCCCGATGACTTCGAACGCGACGCCTTCGGTGCGGTGCGGCCCGACGCGCCGCCGGTCAAGGAGTCCAGGCGGCGATATCCTGCTGTCGCCTTCCGGTTACCGCAGGCCGTGCTGCGCCAGCGGCGACGGATCCAGTCGCTGCACGACGAGCAGGCTCAGTGGTGGCGCGCCGAGGTGCTCAGCGGTCGGGCGACCATGTCACCGCGACAACTGCTGATCGAGTCCGAGCGACGCTATCAGCGTGCTATGCGTCTGCACCTGTATTCGCGTACAAATCTGCTGCCGGCGGTGCAGGGTCAGCTGACCACGCTGGCGACGTCGGTGTGTGGACCGGACCTGGCGAGCCGCCTGCTCAGCGGCTCGGGCCGGACGGCCGAGACCCAGATCGCTCACGACATGTGGGCGCTGTCCCGTGGACAGCTCACCCGGTCAGAGTTCCTGGCGCGGCACGGATTTCACGGTCCGGCCGAAGGCAATCCGGTATCCCGATCCTGGCGCGAGGACGCGACGCCGCTGGACTCGTTGCTGGCCTCCTACTCCAAACGCCCCGACAGCGATGCGCCGTATGCGCGCGAGAAGACGACCGCTCGCGGGCATCAGAAGGCGGTGCAGGAGTTAATGGCCGCGCTGAGCCCGGCGCGCCGCGTGCTCGCCCGCGTCCTGCTCTCGGCCTTCCGAGCGCAGGTGCGCTACCTGGGGCTGGGCAAGGCGGCCTTCCTGATGGGGCTCGACGGTGCCCGCGCCGGTGTCCGAGGAATGGGCGCCGAGCTGGTGGCTGCCGGTATTACCGACGACCCCGACGACGCGTTCTACTTCACGTTCGACGAACTACTCGGGCCGGTGCCGGAGAATTTCGCCGAACTGGTGGCCTTCCGCCGGGCGCGGCGCATCCAGTATCAGCAGTGGGAGCTGCCCGTCACCTGGCATGGCATGCCCACTCCGATCAAGACCCAAAGCCACTGTGAAACCAGAGATCTCGTCGTCGGGTCACCGGGCAGCGGCGGTACGGCCGAGGGCCGCGTCCTCGTCGTCCACGATCCCGTCGACAGCGACGACCTCGAGGCGGGCGATGTTCTGGTATGCCGGTTCACCGATCCGAGCTGGGCGGCGCTGTTCCCGTTGGCGGCCGCTGTGGTGATCGACATCGGCGGACCGGCCAGCCACGGCGCGGTGGTCGCACGGGAACTCGGGATCCCCTGCGTCATCGGCACCGGCGACGGCAGCCGCGCACTGCAGACCGGTGACGTCGTTCGGGTGGACGGCACCGCTGGGATGGTCACCGTGCTCAAGCGGAAGGCCACCGCACAGGCGACGTGACCGGACCTGCGACCGTCGACGGTATGCGGAAAGTGCCTTGCCTCATCTGCATCACACGTGTCCTGTGCACATCGGCATCGGTGCATGAACGACCGTGTGTGTCGGGCCTGACGGTCCAGGTCCAAGACCCGACTTGGCTCAAGTTAGTGCGTAGGTCAGCGTGGATCTGGATTAGGGTGGGGCCAGATCGTCGGGTAGCGCGTCGGCGGAGTTGCGGGTTTGGTTGTCGGCTTTGATTATCACGATCCGATAGCAGCGGGTATCGCGAACGAATTTCGCTGTGCCTCAGCCCGTTAGGGCTTAGCTACGGTGCTGGTAATGACCGGCTCCGATAGCCAACCTAGTTGTTTGTTGGTGGTGGCTGTGGATGGAAGGGTTGGTACCACCACCAGTCGGCGCGCTCGCCGGTGGGCCCCAGGCATGGCGGGACAGCGGGCGGGGGTTGGGTGGGTGGGCGTGCCAGCGATCCTGCGCTGAGTCGTCGACCGCAGCTGTCGGTGATGCAGAGGTTGGGTGCGGGTCCGGTGATGGTGATGACGCCCCGGTGGTGCAACCGATGGTGATAAGGGCAGACCAACACCAGGTTGAACAACTCGGTCAGACCACCGTCTTCCCAGTGCCGGATGTGGTGTGCGTGCAGACCGCGGGTGGCCCCACAGCCGGGAACCGCGCAGGTGGGATGGCGGTGCTCGAGCGCACGGCGAAGCCGCCGGTTGATCACGCGGCTCGCCCGACCGGATCCGATGACTTCGCCGCCACGTTCAAACCAGACTTCACACGTGGCGTCACACGTCAGGTATCGGCGTTCGGCGTCGGTGAGCAGCGGGCCCAGATGCAGCGCGGCGGCGCGCTGCTCAACATCGACGTGCACCACCACCGTGGTGTGCTGCCCGTGTGGCCGGCGCGCCGCCTCATCGTCCCATCCAGCCTGGACCAGGCGCATAAACGCCTCGACGGTGGTCGGCAACGGGGAACAATTCTCTGATGTGCGGTCGCTAGTGCCGTGATCCTGCTTCCACTCGGCGAACAGCGCATCACGATGAGACGCCAGTGCCGCGTCGAACTTCGCCGCGTCCTCGTGGGGAAGTGTGATCCGCCAACAGCTGAACTCCTCGCCAGAGGTCTTGGTGATCGAGGGCTGCGGCTGCGGCCGCGAATCGGGTTCGGGTCGCGGTTCCAGCTTGACCGCGGTGCGCAGCTGATTGACCGTGGCGCAGCGCGCCAGCTGCGCGTAATGCTCATCGGAACCCTCGCCCGCCCGTGCGGCCACGACGCCGACCTGATCCAGCGACAGTCGACCCTCCCGCAGGCCCGCAACGCAGCGGGGAAACTCCTCGAGCCGGCTCGCCACGGTGGCGATCGTGTGGGCATTTCCCGATGACCAGCCCAGCTTCCAGGCCACCAACGCCGCCACCGACCGCGCACCCGTAGCCCCGCAGAGCTCGTCGCGATCCAGCTCGGCGACGATCTCAACGATGCGCCCATCAATTGCATTGCGCTGGCCGGCCAACTCCGCCAACTCCTCGAACAACACCTCAACACGCTCAGCAGGGCTCACCGCCACGGGCGCTGGTGCAGTCGAGGACATAACGTCATCCTTGCAGCCGGGTACGACAAGTTGCCACTGGCGATCCGCGCCCAGGTGTTGCCGTCATCATCTGCTCAGCGACACAACCTCATTGGCTGCCAGACGCGTCCCACGCGGCCTTCAGCACGGCCAGCGCCGCCCCTAGAGCAGCCCGCATAAAACATCCTTCGGGTACGTGTTACGCCGATTCATCTGACTCCGATGTGATGACTTCGATCAGTCCGCCAGGTACGCCGAGCTTGCGAAGTCGGTCACGTTTCGACCGTGGCGGGCGGAGACTGGGTCGGCCCCTCACTCCGGCGAGATCCTCATCTGCAACAGCACCGATCCCGGCTGGACACCCGTCTTCCACATTGTCAGCGGCATCGTCGGCGAGACCGGCGGCATGCTCGCCCACTTTTCCTGCCTGTCCCGCGAATACGGCCTGCCTGCCGTCCAACCCGAAGGCGCACTCAAGCTCGTGCCAGACGTAGCCACGATCACCATCAACGGCGACACCGGCGTCGTCACGATCCTGCCCGACACCAACACCGAGCCGGCACCATCCGAACTCGCCACCGCCGACAGCTGACCATGCCCGCCGAACGCCCCCAGCGTCCGGCGCCCGCTGCGGCTCAAATCGAGATGGGCGGAAACCAGGGCGCCGCTTGATTGAAGATGGTGTGAGTCGGGCGTCCCTGCGGGTCAGGGCGCGTCTTAGGCCTGCGCCCATGTGGGGGATTCCAAATCCTGCGATGCGGTCGCGGCGATCTCCCGAGACAGGTTGCGGTGGACGGTAATCGTCAACGACAGAATCCAGACAAGGAATCCGGTGAGCGGTATATAGAGACCCACAAGTCCGGTCCAGGCGAACGGGCCATGCTTGAAGAACAGGACCAGACCGGCCGGGATAATGAGCAGTGCTACCCACAAGTTCAAATATCCAAGCCAGTGCGGAAGCACCGGATCGCCGCTGCGGTCGATCAGAACCGCAGCGCCGATGGCAAGAAGCTGTATCCACACCGACCAAATTACGGTCATGAAGAGGATCCAGCCGACGTCATGGAGTGCTCGGGTGACGTCGGCGGCGCGGTCGTCGTATCGATAGCTGGCCGCCATCCAGATGCCGATCGGCGTGATGAATTCCACCGACAGCAGCGCGCATGAAACCATCTGCGTGTCCGCGAGAGCCTTGGCTCCTTCAATCCGCTTGAGTTGCCCCGAGATCGCAACCGCCCACGGAACGAGCAGAGCCGAGCCGGCCATAGAAATCACCATCCCCAGCTTGATGGCGTTTGTGTGGTCCTTATACAGCGCGACGATATCTGCCGCACTCGCCGTTGGGGCCGACGGTGGAATGTATCCAGCAATAAAGAGGAAGGCGCCAAGCCAGAGGACAATCATCGCCGGACCTGTCCAGATCAAGACCCGCTGAACTCTTGCTTCCATCACGACCTCTCTAACCTGTTGTTGACAATGTTCACAGCCAAAGATGTTGAGGATATTGCAACTACGCAAAGATAAAACACTCCCAACAGCAGCGAGCACACAATGACGCAGTACGCTTCGAAGAGTCCGCGCAAGACATTCGGCGCCTCCCGCAACTCCATGAAATACATGCCGACCAGGCGAACTTTGATGAAAGCGATCAGCAAGATGATCACGCTTGCCAGCTGGTGACGGTGCATACCGTGCTGAGTCACGAGCGCCCAGGACACCCCGGTTGCGGTTCGTTCGTCAAATGCTTCTACGGTCTGGCCTCGGAGCACAAAGAGTTATTTCGCACGCTCGTCGCTGCCCGCGTCAATGGCGGTGAGCCAACACTGGCCGAGGTTGCTAAGCGGGTGAGCAGCAAACTCGCGGACAACCCGCGCACCGTCCAGTTGGTGCTACAGGAGCACGGTGCCGCGCGGCATTTCCGTGAACTGGATGCCCCGGTGACTGTCGCCGTGTCCGTCGGCTCGGTGCTGTCGCTTGTGTTGCTCGACGACTGGCTTTTTCCGTCGGATCAGCGCCGTCCAGGGAGGAGCCGCCAGATCGAAGAAACGGTGCAGATGCTGCTATACGGAGTGACCGGCCGCTGATCTGCGAGCGTTTACGACGGCCAGGTATCTACCACGCCGGCTTAGGTCACAGGCATAAACGCAGGCAGCACAAACGTTTTCAACAGTAGCCGGGTGCTGGGATCGTCGCTGCCGGTAACGTCGTGGTGCCCGACCAAAGTAAACTGCACCACCGCCAGCCACTCGCCGACGGCCACTATGTCCAAGTCCGAACGGATTTCGCCGCGTTCGGTTGCCCGGCGGAGCACGGGCTCCCACATCTCGGCCGTCAATTCGGCGGCTAGTGCAGATCCGTTGACGATTGGGCTTGTCACATCGAGGTATTCGGGACCTACCAGGGTCCGCACGATCGGATCCCTGCGGCCGTGGTCGATAAGATACAACAGCCCTTCGACGAGTTGTTCGGCGAAGGACTCGAACCCGAGGATGTAGTCGCGGGCTCGATCGAACAGCATCCGCGCGCGCCGCTCGATCAACGCGCCCAACAGGTTATCGCGGTCGCCGAAGTAACGGTACACGGTAGGCCGGGAGACGCCGGCTTGCTTGCCGATGTCGTCCATCGTGGTTTTCGAGACGCCGTAGCGCGCAATCACGATCTCGGCAGCGGCCAAGATCTGGCGGCGTGCCTCAGCGGCGTCGCCGCTGAGAACGCTGCTGTTGGTGTGCCTCCCGATCCTGCCCTGCCGGGCGGGGCTACTGAATAATCCCGGCTGTGACAGCACGCCCGCGTGGGGCCGGGCCTCACCTCGCGCGGGTAAATCGTTGGCCGATATCATGATATTCCTCCCGGACGGCCCGTTTGGCGATCTTGCCGCTGGGCTGCCGCGGCAGCGGTTCCGACCTCAGCACCACATAGCGTGGCACCTTGTAGTCGGCCAGCAGTTGTTCGCAGTGCGCAATGACCGCGGCCTCGTCGAGACCCTTGGCTTCAGGTGACACCGTGATGATCGCGGCGGGAGTCTCGCCGAAGCGCGGGTCGGCCGCGGCGATGACCGCGACCTCGGCTACGCCGTCAAGGCTTGCGATGGCCGCCTCCAACTCCACCGGTGAGATGTTGATTCCGCCGGAAATGATCAGGTCTTTGATGCGGTCGACGAAGGTAACGCGCCCCTGCGCGTCGCGTGTTCCCACATCGCCGCTGTGCAGCCAGCCGTCACGAATCGCGGAGGCGGTGGACTGCGGATCGTCCCAATACCCCGGGGTGACGCCGGGGCCGCGCACCACGATCTCGCCGTGCTGACCCGGTGGGACCTGCGACCCATCGTCGCCCATCACCGCCACTTCGGTGAAGATCGAGCCGATGCCGCACGAGTCGGGGTGGGCCAGCGCGTCGGTTTTCTGCGTGGCGGTGGCGACGCCTCCGGCCTCGGTCATTCCGTAGATCTGGCGCAGCAACACCCCTTTGTCGGCCCAGCGCTTCAGGAGGTCCGTCGGCACGGCGGCGCCACCGACGATCGCGGTCTGCAGCGAGCTCAGATCGGCATCTTCGAATTCATCTGCGCGAGAAATGGACTCGAAGATCAGCGGAACTCCGAAGATCGCGCGCACCGAGTGCTGTTGGATCAGGTTTACCGCGCGGGACGGATTGAGTTCGGGCTCGACGACGAGGGTTCCGCCCAGCACCGCGGTGATCAGTAGTCCGTACACCAGGCCCGGGGTGAATGCCAGCGGCAACACCAGCAACGTTACCGTGCCCGGCCGGAAACCCTCCTCGGTCAGGGTGTTCTCCAGCACGATGGCCAGCAAGGTGTTGCTAGTCAGGATGACACCTTTGGACAGGCCGGTGGACCCGCTGGTGAAGATCACCGCGATCGGCTCCTCGGCGGCACGGTCGACGCGGAAATCGTCCGGATCACCGGTCCGCTGCGCGTCGACGCTGTCAAAAGACAGCACTGCGAATTCGCGGCCGGCCTGACGTGCCTCGTGCGCGATCGTGGTATGGGAGGGCGCGGCGATCAGCAGGCTGAGCCCGGCGTCGTCGGCGATCTTGCGGATCTCGCCGGGCTTCAGGCGGGCATTGACGGGCACCAGCACCGCCCCGGCCTTCATGATCGCCAGCGCCGCCACCGGCCACTGAAGTGCGTTGGGCGCCAGCAGGCCGACGCGGTCACCGGGCTTTACGCCATCCCCGGCCAGTTGCCGGGCCAACCGCCCGGACCAGTCGTGCAGTTGCCGATAGCTGAGCTGGCCGGATCCGAGGACGATCGCGGGCTGGTCGCCCTTGGTTCGTGCCCACCAGTGCAGTGCGGACCCGACTGTCGCGGCCATATTCTTCCTCGATTCTGCGGTATGTCAGATTGTGGCGGCCGAGCCGAACACCGTCGAACTGACCAGCGGGGCCATCGGACCGCCAATCAGCAGTGAGACATCCGCGCCGGCAACAGGATTGGGCGAGCCGCCGCGGATCTGACGGACTGCCTCGGCCACCAGGCCGATGCCGTGCACGAATCCTTCGGCGATGTTTCCGCCCGCGGTGTTGATCGGCAGGCGACCGCGCTCGACGGTCAAGTTATCGACGGTGAGAACCTCACCGGCGGCCGGCCCTGGTGGGCACAGTCCGTGATCGATCATCGACGCCACCGCGGGCCCGGTGAAATTCTCATACACCTGCGCCACGTCGACGTCGGCGGCGGTGATTTCGGCGCCGTCCCAGAGCCGCTTCACCAGTGCCGGATGAAATCCCGCACTGGTGTATCTGATTTCGTTCTCCACTGACTCGGTCCAGCCGGCGGTAGCGCCCTGCACGCCGGACAGGATATACGCCGGCCGCCCGCGATAATCGCCGGCGCGTTCGGCGCTGACAACTAAAACCGCTGTGGCGCCATCATTTTCGCGCGAGCAGTCGAAGAGTCGCAACGGTTCGGATATCAGCCGGGCACCCTGGTAGCGATCGTGATCAAGTGGTTGACCGTAGGCGACCGCGCGCGGGTTGTTTTGGGCGTGGTGGTAGCCGGCCAGCGCCACCGCCTCCATGGTCGAGGCCGGCACCCCGTCGACTTCGAGCATCCGCTGCGTCCGCATCGCGCACACCTGGGCGGGGGCCATCATCCCGTGCGCGCCGTAGAGGTGGCCCATGTGCCCCTTGTTGAACGCGCCGCGGCCATCGGTGGCTTCTGACAGGCCGCGGTATACCGCCACGCAGCTAGCCTGCCCGCTGTGCACGGCGGCGGCTGCGCAGTTCACCGCGGCCGCCACGGCGCCTCCTCCGCCGCCCCACACCTGGGTCGACCAGCGCAACTCATTCACTCCGAGTGCCGCCCCGATGGCCAGGCCCTCGCTGGAATCTCCTGCGTAGGACACGAACCCGTCGACTGTACGCGGATCGGTGCCCGCGTCCTCGCAAGCCCGCAGAATCGCCTGCAGCACCAGCTGTGCCGACGACATCGGGCTGGTGCCCCGTCTGTAATAGTCGGTGGCGCCGACTCCCACCACCGCGGTCGAAGCGCGAAATCCACTCACCGCGCCTCCACGTGGGACTCAGGCTCGAGGTGCCAGCGCACCAGGGGCCAGTACCGGTCGTCGGGTGGCTGCTCGATGATCCCTCGCACCGCCGCACCTATGCGCGGGGTCAACCCGTCCGCGTGGGCGAGCACGCCCAGCACCCGGCGGGCGTCGGCCGCGGGTAGTTCGACCAGCACCACGGTGTAGGGCAGGTGCCCGGTGGCCTCTCGGGTGAATGGCTGCCAGGTTTGCGTCCACGAGTAGATGCTTCCCACCGGGTCAACGGCTTCGAAACCCGTGTCGAAGCTGTGGCAGGCCGGACAGATCGGGCGCGGCGACCAGATCCAGGTCGCACACTGGCGGCAGCGCTGCAACAGCAGCTTTCCGGCGCGCAGCCCTTCCCAGTGCGCTGTGTCGAGCCCGTCGCCAGAAGGACCAGTGAGGTTCATCCATGGTGGTGTGTCGGGGACGTTGCGCACGCTGGACACCCGCCAGCTGCCATCGGTGAAATGCACCCAGCGGCTGCGCAATTCAAACCAGTGGTCGTCGAGTTTGGTATAGCGGATGATGGCGTCGTATTGTCCTGGCCCGGCTTCGGTAATCGTGCGTACTGCGGCACCCTTGAGCCGGGCGGGGACGTCGGCCGACGCGATCAACTGACCAATGCGGTCAGGCAGGAAATCGGCCAATACCGCGTCGTTGTCGCCTGCGGCAACCGCTTTGCCATGGGCGACCACGGTGCTGGCCAGGTCGGCCGGGATCGTGTCGGTCATGATTGCCCACCGATTTGATAGCGGACGTCGGTGCGGTCGTGTTGAAAGCCGACCAGTCGGCAGGCATTGACCATGCCGGTGTCATCGGAGTCGACGTGGATGATCACGCCGGTCATCCCGGCCTCGTGGACAGCGGCTGCCGCACCGTCGAGGAGCCGCCGACGCTGCAGCGCGTCGGCGGCCGGTGTGGCGAAAGCCGAAACGATGGTGGCGCAGCGGCCGAACTCCTCAGACGGCACAGGGCGCAGATCCAGTGCCGTCACCCCGACAATGCGCCCGGCCTCACGCAGCGCGAAGGTGTGGTCGCTCCCGGGGCGCGCCGACACCCAGCCCAGGTCAGCCAGCGCCGCATCATCGACAGGTTCCAGAACCGGTGCAGCGGTGGCGTCCTCGACGGCGTCAGCCGAGCGGACGAGTTTCCAGACCCGCCGGGTGCGCGGGATCAAAAACCGGTTGGAAAGCCGGCCGGCCGCGGGATGGTTACCTCGTGCCCAGGCGGTCACCGTGTGGGCACCGGTGTCCAGCCAGCCGCCGGGGCGTTCGGTGTCCAAGCCGACCCGTTCTACCAGCAGCGTCATGATGCCGATCGAACGTAGCTGCGGGTCGATCACGGCGCCGGCGTTCGCGGACCCGTCTGGCGAGCACTCCAGGCGGATCAACCCGGCGATGCGATCGGGTTGATCGGGCTCACCCATCGCGGTGGCGTGGGACAGCATCCAGATCACCAGATGGCGCACTGACGAATCGGATTCAGACATCGCACGATCGACGTCGGCGAAGTCAATTCGGTTGTATTCGGCCTCGGCATCGTGCTCTGCGGCCCGCCCGAGCAGGTCGGACAGCTCGGCCGATTCGTCGGGACTGAGACCAGTCCGCCACTCGTATTTGATCATCGAAGATCACGCAGTGGTGTTGTCTCGGGCGAGCAGCTTTATGGTCTCGCGGCGGAACACCTGGTTGGCGGTCTCGTTGCGGCCCAACAGCATATCGCCGGCATCGGCACTGGCCATCCCGCGCTGCGAATTGCGCAGCAGCGGGAAATCCTCGTTGTGCAACACGGCTAGGAGAATGTCCCAGTTCTTCTCCCACAAGCTGTTCCAGTGATCCTCTTCCAGACCCGAGTCTTTCTGCCGAGGGACCATCAGACGTTGCTCCATCCGGGACTTGGTCGGATCGCTCGGATGGGGCCGGAAGGTCAACAGCTGGAAGTGATCCGGTTGGCGGAGCAACGTACTGTTAGGCAGCAGGAAGTGTGTTTCGGTGACGTAGCGATCCAGTTGGCGGTCGCCTGGGTCTTCCTCCAGCCAGCGGTCGATCGACTTGCGCGGTGCGATGAACCGGCAATGCCGACCGAAATCCTCGAATGCCATGACATTGGTGTGGATGATCTTGGCTGCGGTGTTGGGGTGGGCGTACTGGATGTGGTAGCCGTCGAGGAACGCATCCTGCATGATCTTCCAGTTGGTCGGTTCGTCGAATCCCGCCGACCGGAAGCACTGGAGCTCATCGAGGTGATAACCGGCCAGGATGGAATCCATATCCGGGCCCAGCCAGGCAGCGACATCGATCGAGGCGTGAGCGTTGTCGACCACCCAGATGAAGCCGTGCCTTTCCTCGCACGGCACTTCCACCAGACCCTGCTTCTTACGGTCGATCTCGCCGAAAGTGGCATCGCGGGTAACCATTCGCAGCGATCCATTGGGATCGTAGGACCATCGATGGTATTGGCAGGAGAAAAACCGGCAGCGGCCCTTCTCGCTGTCCTCCAGCAGGGCGCCGCGATGACGGCATAAATTCACGAAAGCCTTTATGCTGTTGTCCTTTTGGCGCACGACGATGAGGTTGTTGCGTGGCATTTGCACGGTCATGAAGTCATACGGGCGAGCGATCTCGGAGCCGTGGGCCACGATTGACGGGACACGGCCGAAAATGAGATCGCGCTCCTGCTGAGCGAGTACCGGATCGGTGAACTCGCGCGCTGAAAAGCCGAGAACGTCGTCGAACTTGTCGGTCGTCTCATTACGCAACAGCTCAAGTGCCCGACGAATTCGGTCCTGGCGGGGAAGCGATGTGGTCATCGGCTCACTTCTCCGGCGTGAAGGTGATTGGCATGCGAAGGCAGCCGCGCACCTGAGTCGAGTGAAAGACGGGAGGATCCGATTCCACCAGCCGGTAGTCGGGGATCCGACGGTGCAGTTCCTCAAGCGCGATGGTCAACTCGACGCGGCCGAGATGTGACCCTAGGCAGCGGTGCACCCCGGCGCCGAATGACAAGTGCCGGTTGGGGGAGCGGTTGATGTCGAAGTCGTCGGGATGGGGAAACGTATCCGGGTCGCGGTTTGCCGAACACAGCATCAACAGCAGCTGGTCACCCTCGGCGATGCTGACCCCGCCGAGTTCGACTTCGCGGGTCGCGCGGCGGCCGGCGGCGACGGCCGCTTCGATGCGAAGAATCTCCTCCACGGCCCTGGGAACCACGGCTGGGTCAGTGATGATGTCCTCGCGCTGGGCGGGGTTGTCGACCAGATGCAGGATTGCCCATGCCAGCGATCCCTGCACGGTGTGCAGGCCACCCATCAACAGCAGGTAGAACATCAAGATGAGTTCTTGGTCTTCGAGCAACCGGGTACCGTCGGGCAGTGCGACCTCGGTGTTGATCAATGTGGATGTCGCATCGTCCCGTGGATTGCTCCGCCGATCCTCGATCACTTTCTGGAAGTAGCCGGCCACGGTCAAACCGGCCGCGATCCTGGCCTGGTCGGACTCCTCCGGGGTACCGCCCGGCTTACCGAACAGCACCACATCGGTGGCCTCCGCGAACAGCGCGGCGTCTTCCAACGGCCAGTCCATCAAGGCCAAAAAGACCCTGGCGGGTAGTTCGTGGGCGAATTCGGAGATGAATTCGGCCTGGCCTTTTGGTGCGAACTCATCGATCAACCCATTGACTACCGTGCGAATGTCGTCGGAGAGCTTCTTCATTCGCTGCGGACTGAACAGTGGCTGCAACACGTGGCGGTAAGCAGTGTGCTCCGGCGGGTCGAGTTCGAGCGGAATGAACTTGCCGAAATCGGCAGGGGTGACCAGGTTGTTCGGGTAGCTGGAAAACGTACTGGGGTCGGTCAGAACCTGCTGGATTTCCTTGTAACGGGTCACAATCCAGTGTCCACCGTAAGCCGGCGAATACACCACCGGGCCCTTGGTGGCCAGCTCGGCCACCCGCTGCTGAAACACGTCCACCGGGGTGGCCAGGCTCGGCTCATAGACGTCGAAGTCCGTGACGAGGTCTGGCGGTACCCGATCCATTGCTGTGGTCATCTCTCTCGCTCCATTCGTTCGCAGTCAGCTTCGGTGCCAGCTCAATTCGCGTTGGGAACGGCCTCGGGGTTGAGGTCCTCGGGGAACCACATTCCGACGCGCGCGAGGGTGCCCCCGTCAGTGGCGCCGATGGTGGCCCCGGAGATATAAGCCGAATCGTCGGAAACCAGGAACAACGCCACTTTGGCGTTGTCGAGCAGCGACGGGGGGCGGGGCACCTTGAGCGGTATCGGCGAGACGGTGGGATTCCACGGGCCCGCAACCTCTTCGTAGGATTGGGCGACCACCGGTGCACCCGCGGGCATCAAGAAGTTGGGCGACATGCCGTGGGTCGGCGCGATGGCATTGACCCGGATGCCGTAGCGGCCCAGGTCCAGGCTCAAGCCGCGTACCAGCCCGTTGACACCGGCCTTGGTCGCGCAGTACATCGCGATCTTCGGGTAAGCGACCAACGACGCGGCCGACGACGTGGCCAGAATGGTGCCGCCACCATTGGCCTTCAGGTGGGGAATCGCGGCCTGAACGGTGTAGACAACGCCGCTCAGGTTGACACCTAACACGTGCTGCCAATCGGACTCTGTCATGTCCTCGAACTCGACGGCCTGCTCGGTACCGAGAGCCGCCGCACCACCGCGCGACACAATTCCCGCGTTCGCCCACGCGATGTCGAGCTTGCCGTAATGGTCGACAGTCGCGTTGACGGCCCCGGTGATCTGATCTTTGACCGCGACATCGGCGGTGATCGCGATGGCGTCACCACCCTGCTGCTCGACCAGCTTCAAGGTCTGCTCGGCCCGGTCGGCATCGATGTCGACGATCGCGACTTTGGCACCCTCTGAGGTGAATAGTTGCGCCGCTTGCCGGCCAAGGCCAGAGCCCGCTCCGGTGATCACGGCAACCTTGCCTTCGAGTCTCATCATCCTCCTGTGAATTCCTGTGACCTGGACAACTTGGCTCGGGCCATAACCTTACGACATTAGATATGAGACGTCAATCAAGAAATGTCAGCTGCTCTGCAGCGAGCCACCGGGGCTCGTCGTGAGTGGTTCCGCGCAGTTGCGTCAAAGCCGTGTCGGCTCGAGATTCACCCTGGTCTGGGGAGCGGATATCTGCGGATCGCGCACCTCAGGCGAGACTGGATCTGCAACCCCAAATCCCGCCGCGAGCCCACTGCCCGCGGGCGGTAATCTATGGTAACAAGGTTACTCGTTCGTGGTGTGGAGGTGTGATGCAGGTGAGGTTCGCGATTGCGCTAGTCCTCCTCGAGGATCAGCGCGACCTCCGGGCACGCCGCCACACCCCTACGTGTGGCCTCCTCGTCGCCAGCGGCGACGGTGTGCTCCTGCAGCGTTGAGTAACCGTCGTCGTCGATCGGGAACAAGTCGGGCTCGACCGCGTAACACTGCGCATGTCCGGCGCACTTACTGCGTTCAAGGCGCACCTTCATTACCTGTCGCCTCCACTTCGTCCGTGTGTTCAACTATCTCAGCAAACTGATCGGGCGCCTCGTAGGGTCAAGGTCACCCACGCCAAGTAGCTCGGCATACCGACACGCGTTGATCAGTCCGGCCAGTCGCCTGCCGCTGTCCACCAGGATGAGCCGGTCAGGGGTTCCGTGAGCACAATGGCCGGCACACGCAGATTCGTCAGCCGCGCCATCGGGCTGGGTGGTCATGACCTCTCAATCTGCGTCGGCTCAGCGTTGGGGATCTCGGCGCTTCATGCAAAACTATAGGATTTAGTTATTTTGGAGTCCAGGCAAGACCCGAGGCCGACCTCGGCGCTGCGGTCGTATGCCACGATAGGGCCGCGTTCGCGCGGCCCCTAAGCCGAGCACGAAACATCATGTGCTGCAGCCAAGACGCTATGCGGCCCTCGTGACGGGCTGGCCGTTCAGCTCGCGCAGCCCATCGAAGGTCTCGGCCAGGCGACGGGCGCCGTTGACCGCGGAGCCCATGTCACCCGACGTGACCAGGGCCCCGTAGTCCCCGATCATCACGTGCGTGCATCCGGCCTCGATGAACGGCTGGATCATCTTCGCCACTTCCTTCGGTGTGCCTGAGAACCGCATGTTGCGCACCATCTCAGGCGAGACCTTGTCGATCACCTTCAGCGCGTCCTCCCGGCTGACCTCCATCGGCAGCAGGTCCCTGACGTACGCGAAGTCCGCCCCGAGTGGGTTGACCTGTCCGTGACGGCCCCACGCCTGCGGACCGGGGACGAGCGCGGCCGAGTCCCAGCGGATCACCGGGTTGCTGACGAGCTCGTCCACGTGGGCGTCGTCATCGCCAAGCACGACCCCAAACAGCATCAGCTTGGTCAGCGTCGACGGGTCGCGGTCGACCTCCCCGGCCAGGCGGTTGAACTCAGCGACCTGCTCGACGTACTCCTCCGCGGTCGATCCGGGGAAGTATGAGCACCAGCCATCGGCGAGCTGCGCGGCGTACTTCATCGCCTTCCCCGGGCCGCCGGCCACGAGCAGATCGGGACCGCCCGGTGTATACGCCGGGGTCGAGATACCGCCGTTCTTGACTTGCCAGAACTTGCCGTCGAAGTCAACCGGCTCGTCGGTCGAGAACCACAGCTTCAGCAGCTTGAGGACCTCCTCGAGCCGTCCGAAGGGGCGGTCCCGCGTGACGCCGTAGGGCGTGTTCTGCTTGTTCTCGCCCGCGCCGAGCGCGAGGAAGAAGCGGCCCTCGCTGTAGTGATCGAGCGTCAGCGCCAGTTGCGCGAGCACGTCCGGGCTGCGGCGGGAGACGTCGCTTGCCGAGAGCCCCATCCGGATGTTCTCCGTGACGATGGCGGTCTCGGTGAGCTGCGGCCAGGGCTCGAGCCAAGCGTCGATGTGGAACAGCTCTGCCGCTGGCGCCAGATCCGGGGTCCAGATCGAGCGTGGGATCGTCAGGCAGTGCTGATCCCAATAGGTCAGGAAGTCGAGTCCAGCCTGATCGTAGGCCTGGACGGCCTGCCGGTGCCCCGCGACCGGCGGAAACTGGACGGGGGCGACCCCGTATTTCACATCCCTCATGTCTCTCCTCGCCAGCGTGGTGAGCTGCGTGGACGCAAAACATATGACAATAATCAATTCTTGTCAATCATCAGATGGTACGGTTGCGATGTGCTCGACACGATCGGCAAAAGCCGCGCCAACAACGAAGCGGCGCTCACCACAGTCGTCTCAGCCGCTCGCGAGGCATTTGCCCGCTACGGCATTCACCGCACGCGGATGGAGGACGTCGCCGCCGGCGCCGGCATCCCGCGCCAGTACCTCTACCGGTACGTCGCCAGTAAGGAGCAACTGGTCGAACTCGCCCTCCTCGAGCGATGCCGCGAGTTCTCCGACGAGATCCTCGAGCAGACGCGCATGAGCACCGCGGCCCCCGAGCAGGCCCTCGCCACCGCGATCGTCGCTTGCGTCACCGCCGGCCGCCAAGACACAGAATTCGCCTACCTCGCCGAGGCACTCTCACGCACGCGACTGAGCCTGATCCTCTCCGGACCCGGGTCACCGATGCACACCTACGTCAAACGCTGCCTCTCCCCGATCCTCGAGCGGGCCCGGTCCACCGGAAGCCTCCGCATGGATGCCACTGAGGACGCAATCATCGACTGGCTGCAAGGGCAGATGACTTGGCTCACGCCACGCGACGACCTCGACGAAGCCGCTATGGAGACGCTGCTCCACACTTTCGTCGTGCCGTCGTTGTTTCGCCACGCCTGGGAAGATCGC
>NZ_JBAPRN010000412.1:0-7085 GCF_049281135.1 Mycobacterium sp.
CAGCGGATTATGAACAAAGACGACATGATCCTGATCAGCGTCGACGATCACATCGTCGAACCGCCGGACATGTTCAAAAACCACCTGCCGAAGAAATACGCCGACGAAGCGCCGAGGTTGGTGCACAACCCGGACGGCAGCGATACCTGGCAATTCCGCGACGTGGTGATCCCCAATGTCGCGCTCAATGCTGTGGCGGGCCGGCCTAAGGAAGAGTACGGGCTTGAACCCCAAGGCCTCGATGAGATCCGGCCGGGATGCTGGCAGGTCGATGAGCGGATCAAAGACATGAACGCGGGCGGGATCTTCGCGTCGATTTGTTTTCCGACGTTTCCGGGGTTCGCCGGGCGGTTGTTCGTTACCGAGGATCCCGAGTTCAGCCTCGCGTTGTTGCGCGCCTACAACGACTGGCACGTCGAGGAGTGGTGCGGCGCTTACCCGGCACGATTCATCCCGATGTGTTTGCCGGCGATCTGGGACGCGGAAGCGTGTGCGGCCGAGATTCGGCGCAACGCCAATCGTGGCGTACATGCGCTGACCTTCACCGAGAACCCGGCCACCATGGGCTACCCCAGCTTTCACGATGACTACTGGACTCCGATGTGGACTGCGCTGGTCGACACCGACACGGTGATGAACGTGCACATCGGTTCCTCAGGTCGGCTGGCCATTACCGCACCGGACGCCCCGATGGACGTGATGATCACCTTGCAGCCGATGAACATCGTGCAGGCCGCGGCTGATCTGTTGTGGTCGGCTCCGATCAAGAAGTACCCGGATCTCAAGATCGGCTTGAGCGAGGGTGGCACGGGCTGGATCCCCTATTTCCTGGAACGGGCCGATCGCACCTTCGACATGCATTCCGGGTGGACGCATCAAGATTTCGGCGGCAAACTGCCCAGCGAAGTGTTCCGCGAGCACTTCTTGACGTGTTTCATCAGCGACCAGGTCGGGGTCGAATTGCGGCACGAAATCGGTATCGACAACATCGCATGGGAAGCGGACTACCCACACAGCGATTCGATGTGGCCCGAAGCGCCCGAGCAGCTCTGGGATGTGTTGTCCCGCCAGAATGCGTCGGATAGCGACATCGACAAGATGACATACGAAAACGCCCTGCGCTGGTACTCATTCGAGCCGTTTGGTCACATGTCCAGAGAACAGGCGACCGTGGGCGCACTACGGCAGACCGCGCAAGGCCACGATGTGTCCATCCATGCGCTGAGCCGGCATCAGACGGGCGAACGCGCGACGAACGCTCTCGCCGAAGCAACCAAGTTCAACAGGTAAGGACCACGGCTCGTTTCAGTTCGCAGCGACCCGACCCACCGGCGAAGGAACCGGCTTCACTGCGATGATCGCGACGGTCTCGTCCAACTCATTACGGAATCCCTGGCGCCGGGCTAATCTGCGGAGCGATTCTGATCTCAGCACCCGCACAGTCCTAAGTCAGATCACCGGTCCGCATCGGATGTCAAACCGTTCGCGCAGCGTGTCAAGCGCACGCTGGCAGTGCTCGCGTTCGCGCCGATGTGCGCGCATGAACCCCGCCGTGGCAATCATGCGGCGCGGCAACGGGTACCAGCGATCCAAGTTGAGACCGCAGTCGAGAAAGACCTTGGTGGGAACGACGTCGGTGATCAGGCTGGTGTTGTGCTGTACAAGCGAAAGGAGCGCATACGGCGTCGCCGCCCGCGCCTTGCTTCGAATATCGTGCGCGTCGAGCTCATACAGTGGCACGTCCCTGATCTTGCCCAGAAACAGCAGGTGCGTTAGGAAATAACCCATCAACGATGTCAAATGCAATGTGGCGGAGCGTGCTTGAATTGAAACCGTCGCCCCGCCAGCTGAGACGTAGGGCTCGTATGGGCAGTCGGTTTTCAGGACGTATCCGGTGCAGTTGACCAACCAGCTGCCCGGTGTGATCGCCTTGGTAGCCCCGCTGCGGAACACCAACTCCGTCGCGGCGCCACGATCGACAACGTCGACGAGATAATCCATGATCACGTCGTTCAGGCCCACGCTAATCGTCGCGTTCTCCGACTCGGACAGCACACCAAACAGGAGGTTGCCGGTCTCGGGAGTCGACCACACGCCGTACTGGCCTCGAAGCCAGCTTGCAACTTCTTGCTCGTTGCTTCCGTCGAAGCGACGGGCCGACTCCCTGGCGATATTGCTCACGGGGGTGCCGCTCAGCCACCGCCGGGCCCCGACCGGAAGCAACCGATCGCGGCTGAGGAAGTAGGTACCCGATCCTGCGATCAGGTTCACCTCCCGGCCCGGACATTCCGTGATGAGCGCGTGGGCGGTATCCATCGCGGTCTTACCGCCACCCACGATCCACACCGGGGCATCGCTGGCCCGTATCTCGCCGCAGCGCATATCACAGGAGTCGGGAGACACCGATTCAACACGGGCACTGGAGAATTCGAGCGGGTCGTTGGGCGTCACGCGGAAGCCGTAGGCCTTGATGAGGTGTTTGGCCTCGACCACAACCTGCTTGCCATCCAGCGATCGGCAGTTGATTCGCACCTTGCCGTCGAGCTCTTGGTCGGACTGGAATTCCCAGCCGAATAGCTCGTCGACCCGTACCCGCTGTTTGATCACCTCGAGGCAGTAGGCGAAGTGGTCGAGAACTTCGCCCTTCGTCGCCAAGTAGGACCGCTTCTCGCCGAGAGTCCACTTGATATTGCCCGCGGTGAACATTCCGTGCGGTTGGTGCAGTCGCACGTACGGATAGGTGTCGACCCACATGCCGCCAACGCGTCGCCGACGGTCGATGAGGATGACCTTCTGGTCGCGAGCGAGGTATTGGCTCGCGACGAACAGGGCGTTGAGTCCGGCCAAGCCGGCGCCCACAATGCAGACGTCACATGTTTCTACCAGCGCAGACCCCTCAACCTGAACTGGTTGCATTGCGGGCATCGGCGCCCCTTTCGTCGCAGCGCCCCCTCCTTGCAGGAATTCGATTGTGTGTCGGTGCCGCGACGACGCCTTGAGTAATCGACTACTTAACTTTCCTCACCGGCCATACTGAAGTGACGGATGGACGACAGCCGGACGAGAGCGATAAAGCCATGACGAAAGCCAAAAGCGGCCAAAAAGACCGGGAATCCCCCGCACGGCTGATTGATGCCCGAATTAAAGAGCTCGGTGACTGGCGCGGCGAGACGCTGGCTCGTATCAGAAAACTGATCAAAGAAGCCGACCCGGACATAGTCGAGGAGTGGAAGTGGCGTGGCGTACCGGTGTGGTATCACGCCGGAATGATCTGCACCGGCGAGACTTACAAGAATGCCGTCAAGCTGACTTTCGCCAAGGGCGCGTCACTCGATGACCCGTCGAGTCTCTTCAACTCCAGCCTGGATGGAAATATCAGGCGGGCCATCGACATTCACGAAGACGACAAGATCGACGAAAAAGCGCTGAAGGCCCTCATCCGGGCCGCCGTCGCGCTGAACAGCTCCTAGAAAGCAACCCGTCAGCGTCAGGCTGCGTTCTCGATCTCGTCCTCGTCGTCGGGATGCTGGACGTAGGCCGCCTCTCGCACCGCGTCGTCGGATTCCAGCGCCGCACCCAATGCGCCACCGATCATCGCCAACGACGAGATCAGCCAAGCCAATTCAAAGTAATCACGCAAAGTAGCCGGATGCCCGACCTGGTCCCTCCAGATTTGCGGCATCACGAACCAGAAGGACGCGCCCAGCGCTAACACATAGAGCGCCGCATACAGCACAGTCACGCCGATCAGCACGGTAATCACGGTGACAATGTTGAACAGAATCACCTGCTTGCGCACGGCGCGACCAACCATGGGCTCCCACAGTTCAGCGCCGACGATCAAGGTCAGGACGGTCGCGCTAACTGACACGAGCGCCGTGCCGCCGAGACGGAGCAAGCCAAAGGCGTCGGCCAGTCGCCAGATATCGGCGGTCACCAAGCCGAACACTCCGGCGGCGACGGCACCCGTCAGCGCGCGCGACAATCGCAATGACAACTTCCACGGCTCGTTGGCCGCCACCATCCCGCTGATCAACGTGAGATTGCCAGTCAGCACTCGCGCGGTGTACAGAAAGGCTTCGTCAGCCGGGTCGCTGCCCAGTTCCCGGACCCGCTGCACCGTAAGCCGCCTCGACGACCGGCGGCCCTCGTCACCCTTGGTGTGATGCAGCTCAGTAGACCCGGCGATCAGCCGTACAAGCAGGCGCACGATCGTCTCGCGGATGTGATGGCGTCCCCCCCTTGCCCCCAATGCGGGCACCGACACGATCGCCACGTTGCGCACCGGATTCGCGTGGGCGACCACCGGCCGTTGTTCGACATGCAACGGGAGGTCGGTAAGGCAGATCACGACGTCCCAACCCTTTTCGAGCAACATTTTCCGCGCGGCTTTCACGATCTCGGCGTCGGTCGCCGGAGGCTGCACCAGGCGGTGCTCCATGACCTCGACGCACCATCGGGCACCCGGTAACCGGTGGTCGAGCTCGCAATTCAACTCGGTATCGGCGAGCTCGCGGGCCAGCGAAAAGGCGGCACCCGGATCGCCGATGATTCCCAGCACGATATGTGGATCCGGGTCGGCGTCGACTGGATCAGTAGCGGGCGTCATGCCTAGATCGTTGCACCCGTACCGCCGCCCGGGCGCGGCGGTAGCACAGCGAGCCAGGCGTCCGCAAGCAGTTCGAGCAGCTGACCGTCTGGGTCGCGGACCATTGCCGACTGGTCAGTCACAGTGCCCTCGACGATCGATCCGCCAAAACTCTCCACTGCGCCGAGTAGCTCCCCAAGGTCCGACACTGATAGCGACAGATGGGTAAGCCCGAGCTGGTCCATCACCCGACCCGACCCGGCACTCAGAACGCGCTGCGAGTAGGACAGCAACTCCAGCACCAGGCCGTCGCGAACCAAATACGTCGCGTGCAAGCCGATCGGCTCGTTCAACTGCAGCAGTTGACCGGTCCCCTCGTCGGGCGGCTCGAGTTCCCACCAGTACGTGAAACCCAGCAGACCTTCGTAGAAACGGCGCGATCGCGCGGTGTCGGCGACGCACAATCCGACATGGTTGAAAACTATCCGCGGACGGGCCATTTCAACCTCCAACGAGTGAGCGGCGACTCCTAAGGTATCCGCAACGGGAACGGGTCATTGGCAAAATCGATTTGGGCTACCGGATTGGCGACCGCGGTGGTCATCCCGGATCCGAACGCGCCCGACCGATCGAAAAGGGTGGCCGTGCCGACGGCGACGCCGTCCGCCGCCCAATGGGAATCGCCCTGTACACCGATCCAATCCCCAACGGGCAACCGCGCCAATCCAACTGTCAGGTCGCCGTTTATGTAGCCGACCCCGTGCGTGCCGAGGTTGGTCACCAGACTGGTTGCCTCGGCAACCATCACCGCCCGAACGAACTGCGAGTTAGGCTCCCCCGCCACTACGTCAACAGCGCTGTTGTAGAAGCGCTTTCGCGAATCATTCTGATGATCTCCCGGTGACCGACTCCAGTCACCCGCGTCGCTGTCTACCGCCGTCTGCACCCCGTCGTCCGACCGTGGCGGGAAGGGAATCGTCGTCGTCGGCACGCTCCACAGTCGGCCCGGGGGCGGCATCGACCGCCGGTACTGCAGCAGGGTTGCCCGTGCGACCAACCGCCCCTGTTGGACCAGGTCGCACTCGGCGCTGCGTACCCTCCTGCCGTCACGCACGACACGGAACGTCACGACGGTCGAAACATCGCGTGCAGCCCGAAACAAATCGACAGTCAACCGCGTCGGCATGAAATCGGGCGATCCGTAGTGGAGTTCGAGCGTCCGCGCCGCCAAGCCCACGACGGCCGGCCCATTGAGATGATCGTCGCCCCAGTGGCTACCCGCGAAGTGGGTCGGTTCGAATTCGCCGCTTCCAGTCAGCGTGAAAAGTGCCGGTTTCACGGGAACACCGCCTCATCGTCAGAGCTAGGTAACACCACAACCGACAGCGCCATCACGGCTAGACCCCCGGGGCTCGTGCATGAGCGACAAGCATAACGTCGGCTCCGATGCCCAATCACCGCTCCTCCTTCGACGATTAATTCCACATGCACGCTGGTCATCGGCAAAATGCTGGATACCTCAACCGACTTTGCCGAATCAACGAATTTCGCTTTCGCCGTGGCGTTTACATTGGTCAACTGCGAGCCTCTGCATACCCGTACAGGCCCAATCGTCCGGCACGCTAACATCAGCCTGATCCCTGCTCCTGGAATAAACGAGAGGACCTTACCTGATGACGCACCGCCAGCGGCGCCGCATTCTGGTAGCGAGCTGCACCGCGGCAACGGTGTTGATGGTCGAGGCGTGCGGCAGCCACACGCCGTCATGGTTTCCGATGCAGGCGCAGAAGACGTCAAAGACTCACGCTCCGGACGCGGCGCCGGCCACTTCCGCTTCGCCGCCAAAACCGTTGCCCGCCAACAGCCTCAAGACGTTGGTTTTGTCCAATGAGGACGTCAACGAGATTGTCGGCCTGTCTCTGGGCGATAGGTCACAGTTCGATTCGCCCACCGCGTCCGCGAGCGACTACAGCAAACCGGATTGTGCCCTGACGATGGGAATTACCAAGGACGCCCTTGGCGACGGAGAATTCACTGCTTACCGGTCAATCCGAAATCAGGCATCGAAAGATGACAGCCTGACCGGGATGTTTTCGCAGAACTTCGCCACTTTCGAAACGTCCGACAAAGCCAGCGAAATCTTCCACAAGGCGTACGCGACACTGGGCCATTGCAATTCCGACACGATCGCAGCTAAAAACAACCCCGCGACCTGGAAAATCCTGGCCCCGGGTCCGTTTAACGGCGATGCGGTGACATTCGGCGCCCTGCAGTTCACCGACAAGAACCAACCACTCGGCTGGCGCTGCGACCACCAGGCACGCGTCAAGAACAACGTCATAGTCGAGGCAGCGATGTGCGCGTGGGCCAACGGGGCCTCCGCTGCCGGGGCTGCCGTCGATCAGATCAGTGCCCGGATACCGCCTCCGGACAAGCCCGCTCCCCCGGCACCTGCAGGTTTTCTCGCGCCGAACAAGATCAAATCCGTAATCGTGGA